>NZ_JASHIF010000010.1:0-393355 GCF_030056595.1 Flectobacillus roseus | reverse complement strand
TACGTGTTACGCACCCGTGCGCCACTGTGTATTGCTACACCGTTCGACTTGCATGTATTAGGCCTGCCGCTAGCGTTCATCCTGAGCCAGGATCAAACTCTCCATTGTAAATATTTTAATGAAATGTTGTTCTGTCTTATTCTAAAGAATTATAACATCACAACCTATCTTAGAATGTAGTATCTTCTTTTATCTTTTCTTACCAGCTTTTCAAAGAACTCTTTTCTCTAAAATAATTAACCAACTTATCGTCAGTACATTATCTCAAAAATTGTCGTCAAATCTCTTTCGATTTAACCGCTTCCCGTTGTTTGGGAGTGCAAAATTAGTTGCTTTATTTTTAACTTCCAAATGTTTTTGAAAATATTTTTAAAATTTATTTTCGCAACTCACATCCTTTCTTTTTCGCTACAACCTCTTTCCCGTCGTTTGGGAGTGCAAAATTCCTACTTTATTCTCTACCATCCAAATCTTTTTTGAACTATTTTTGAAAGTTTTTTGTAAGTCGCTGATAACAAAAGTTTTAATTGTTAATTTTTTAATACAAATTTCAAGGTAAAGTAACATAGCAGCCCCGTCGGGCTGCTATGTAGGGAAATTTTAACTTGATATAATACAATTTATATTCAAAATCTTTTTCTCTTTTATTCAAACTTTTTGATAATTTTCTCCACTGCATCCAAATATCCTCCTCCAAATAGATTAACATGAACCATTAGAGGATACAAATTATAGATAGGAATACGATCACCAAACCCATTTTCGATAGGATATACCTCATGATAGGCTTCATAAAAGTTGGTATCGAAACCGCCGAACATCGTTGTGAAAGCTAATTCAGCTTCACGAAGGCCATAGTAACAGGCTGGATCCACTAAGGCTACTTGCCCATTGGCATCAGTCATTACATTTCCAGACCATAAGTCGCCATGAATTAATGAAGGCTTCTCATTAGGAATAAGTGAAGGCAGTTTCTGAACAAAGCCCATTAGGCGTTCATACAATTCAGTAGTGATTCTTCTTTCATATAGCGCTAGTCCTGCTTGAACACGCAACCTTTTTTCTATAAAAAACTCTACCCCATTATTCATCCACTCGTTACTTTGTGGAAGGGCTCCTATATAATTGTTATAGTCGAGTCCATAATTGGGAGCAGTGTTTAAATGCAGCTTTGCTAATTTGCGTCCGAAGTCCTGCCAAAAGTCATTTTGACGATGGGCTGTTGAAAGGAATTCTAACATAAGATAGTCTTTGTCCACAATTTTGCCAAAGTTGACAACTTTGGGAATTGATAACGCCCCAGTACTTCCTAATAACTCCAAGCTACGAGCTTCGGTCTCGAACATACCATTGTGATCTCCCTGATTCCATTTAATAAAGAAATCGCCTTCTTTGACTTTTACACGAACCGCCAAATTAAAATTTCCACCATAAAAGAATTGGAAATCCAAAATCTCAGGGTTGTAGCCTAAGTTTTCGAAAAGTATAGATTCAATAAATTGGTATTGTTCCTGCGTTTGAAATGTCATGTGCGTAAATATCCTTATCTTTTTTGCTTTATCTCTAATGTCTTAACTTTCGTTAATGCCAAATTTACAATAAAAGACCTAAATTGCAGATAAAAGAATTATTGATTTAGCATAAGCTCAATCGTCTATTTAAACTCATTGTTATTTATGAAATACAAAAAACACGTGTTTGTTTGTACAAACGTAAAGCCTGCTCCTAAAAAATGTTGTGGAGAAGAAAGAGGCATGGCATTGGTAAACGCTCTTAAAGATGAGCTAAAAGAAAAAGGTCTTAATCTTGAAATCCGTGCGCAGAAAGCGGGTTGCTTAGATGTATGTGCATTTGGCCCTTCGATGGTGGTATATCCTGAAGGTGTATTTTATGGTAATGTAGAATTATCTGACATTCCTGAAATAGTAGAAAGCCATCTAGTAAACGATAAAGTAGTAGAGCGCTTGGTGATTGCATAGTATAGATGCAATGTCGACAGCTATAAAGTGATTTAAGAAAGTTTTCTTGAATCACTTTATACTTTTCATCAATTTTATTGAATATCTAAGTTTTCCATTTCTAAAGTCTTTTGACGCTTTTATTATGATTCGCGTTTATCCGACCCTTTTAAATACATTTTCTTTGTTTTTACATGAAAAAACTAACTCAGAGGGAAATCTGATGGTTGACCTTCAGGAAATGTTAGATAGGATTAATCGTGTGCCTCGCCCAACAACCGAAGCGCAACAAAAAGGAATTGATTTTGAAAAGGCTATTACGACGGGCGCCAATGAAGAGATGTTTTCTGAATATGTGATAGAAAAGACAAGAGCGCTTTTACCTCCTAGATATAAAACCCAAGTTTATACTGAAACGCGCTATAAAGATTGTCTTATATATGGATATGTGGATATACTTGGTAATAATAAGGCTATAGACCTAAAAAGCACAAGAGTATACACAGGACCTAAGTTTGAGTACAATCACCAGAACTTGTATTTATTGGGTTTACAAAATTATGGTATCAAAACGTTGGATTATGTGATAACCGACTTTTCGGAAGTATATGTCGAAAGTTATCATATTGATAGCTATAATTTTTCGGAGCTATATAAAGAAATAGATGCTTTTAGTGATTTTGTGAATAGCCATCGCAAGCAAATTAGGGACAAAAAGCTTTTTGTAGCTGAAGATGATCACTCTCAATTATCGTTATTTTAATTTTTTTGTATTCAAGGGAATAAAAGCCTCCTCTTTTATAATAATCTCATCAGTTTTTATTCCCTATCATTTGTTATTTCCTTTCTAGAGTATTTTCTTCAATTCACTCAAATGTTTGATTTCATAAGTAGGGCGTTCGACATGACGTTGATCGTTGGGATTAAAGAAAACCGCATCAATTCCTACTTGCATTGCTCCCAGCACATCTGTATAGAATGTATCCCCAATCATTAAACACTCGCGAGGCTTGGCACCTACTTGCTCGAGAGCATAATGAAAAATCTCTGGATCTGGTTTTTTGTGTCCAGAATTTTGAGAAGTAATAATATGTTTGAAATAATGTTTGATTCCTCCGCTATTCATTTTCACATCTTGGATTTCGTTAAAGCCATTCGTGATAATATGTAATGGGTACTTTGGGCTGAGATAATCAAGAATCTCCTTGGTATAAGGTAAAAGGTGAGGCTTTTTAGGAGAAATATCCAAATAGGTGTCCGAAACTTGATCGCATGAATCATGATTGTTGACGCCTAGTTGAGAAAAAACCTGACGAAAACGAATATGACGAAGTTCGGCTTGTGAGATTTTACTTCTTTCGTAATCTAACCAAAGTTTGTGATTGACCTCATTAAATTTATGGTAAAACTGTTCAATCGAGGGAATACCAATTTCTTGAAGTTGAAATAACTCAAAAACTTCGCCTAATGCGATTTTTGAGTTATAATGGTGATCCCACAATGTATGATCTAAATCGAAAAAGATATGCTTGTACATGTTGTGATGGTTGGATTTGGTCTTCGGGTTTAAAGATTAAACTTTTGTTTTACCCGAATTACCTTTTCATTACATTTCTCAAAGCTAGATACCATATAATATAATAGGGAGTAAAAGCTTTGCCCTTTACTCCCTATTATAATATTGTAGAGATGGGAGTTTCAATAATAAAGTCTTTTTAAAAGCTTATCATTTTTCACTCTTTACTCCTAGCGAATATTCTTTTTACTAATAAACAAACTCACCGTAAGGAGACTGGATTGTCACTTGCTTTTGTTCAGCACCCTCTACGCGACCAATAATTTGAGCATTGATTCCAAATGATTTCGAAATGTCAATGATTGTTTGGGCATATTGAGGTTGTACATATACTTCAAGACGGTGTCCCATGTTGAAAACTTTGTACATTTCTTTATAATCGGTGCCACTTTCTTGCTGAATCAGTTTGAACAATGGAGGTAATTCAAAAAGGTTATCTTTGATAATATGAAGGTTATCGATAAAGTGTAACACTTTTGTTTGGGCTCCACCCGAGCAGTGTACCATCCCATGAATGGCAGAGCGAAGCTCTTTCAACATTGCTTTTACTACAGGTGCGTAAGTACGAGTTGGAGATAAAATCAATTGTCCTACGTTGAGTGGTGTACCTTCAACAGCCTCTGTCAATGATTTTGAACCGCTGTAAACTAAAGATTCAGGAACAGCTGGGTCAAAACTTTCAGTATATTTATCGGCCAAATAATGTCCTAATACATCATGACGTGCAGATGTAAGACCATTACTTCCCATACCGCCATTATAGCTATTTTCGTAAGTAGCTTGACCAAAAGATTCAAGACCTACGATAACATCTCCTGCTTGAATTGTATGATTTGAGATAACATCATCACGTTTCATACGAGCCACTACCGTAGAGTCAACGATAATGGTACGAACCAAATCACCTACATCGGCAGTTTCGCCACCTGTACTCCAGATACCGATACCATTGTCACGAAGCATTTGGAGAACCTCCTCTGTTCCGTTAATGATTTCAGCGATTACTTCACCTGGAATAAGGTTTTTGTTACGACCAATTGTACTAGACAACAACATATTGTCTATTGCTCCCACACAAATTAGGTCATCGGTATTCATTACCACAGCGTCTTGGGCAATACCTCTCCAAACAGAAATATCACCTGTTTCTTTCCAATACAAGTAAGCCAACGATGATTTTGTACCTGCTCCATCAGCGTGCATAATATTGCAGTAAGCCTCATCGCCTCCCAACATATCAGGCGAAATTTTACAGAAAGCTTTTGGAAAAAGTCCCTTGTCTAATTTTTCGATTGCTTTGTGTACGTCTTCTTTTGAGGCAGAAACACCTCTTTGTGCGTAGCGTTCTTGGTTCACAGTAGTAATGAGTTAAACTAATTGGTATTGAGTCAACAGTGCTCAATGTCTAATTTTTTGCAAAAGTACGAATTTATGGTCAAAAGACTTGAACAACACCACTATAAAGCACAAAAAAGCGCTTGGTGTTGTTACCAAAGCGCTTTTAAAGTGATTAGGGATTAGGAGTTTCTTTGCTTTTGGCAGTCGTTCAATTCATCTGCTGTATCGGCGAGTTGTTTTTTTAAGGAGGCGTTTTGGGCATTTACTACCCATCTACCCAATAAAAACCCAACAAATGCTATTGCTAATAAAAGGATGAGCATTTCGGAAATAGCTACACCTTTTGAGAGAGGATTTAATGCTAATAGTACCATATTTATTCTTTTCCTTTATTTAAAATATCTTGCCATTCTTTTAGTTCCTGCCATTTGCCTGCCGAAGCCAATTCGGCTTGACGAGGCCAAGTGCTGGGGTCGTGCATTTGAAAACGAGGACCTGCTTCTTGTAATATTTGTTTTAATAAATACGTAGATGCATGGCTCAATTGGATGAAAGTTAAAATACCATTTTGATTCAACAGCTCTTCAATCTTTGGTCCAATGCCTTCGATTTTCTTTAAATCGTCGGGTTTTTCAACCATTGTATGATAAGTATGAGCAATAGTAGGTATTGAGATGGTAGAAGTATTTATAGGGGTAGATTTTACTAGACTTGCTTTACAAGATTCTAATTGTGATTGAAGACTACTTAATTGATTTTGGAGAAAAGTTTTAGATTCTCCACTTCGATAACCGATGATATATCCTAATACGCCAGCGCCAACAAACATTATTACATGTTGCCACCAAGCATTTTCGTGTAAAAGAGGATTTAGCTCAAACATATTAATAATGATTTAGGGTTAAAATGATAAAACTACTCGGCGATTTTCTTGACGACCTTCTTCCGTTTCGTTATTGCCTTGAGGATTTGCTTTGCCTTGAGAGACGATTTTAAACTGCTCTGGAGAAAGTCCTCTTCGAACAAAAAAGTCTTGTACATTTTGTGCTCGTCGCGCCGAGAGTTTTAAGTTTAGTTCGTCGGAGCCTTTATTGTCGGTATATCCTGTTAGCGTAACTTGTTGACTTGGGTGAGCTTTGAGGAATGCTAGCACTTCTTCAATTTTCTTATCTATTTCTTCAGAATGGCTAAAATCTGTTTTAGCGTAAGGGAAATATAAAGTGAGATCAGGAGAAGATTCAAGGTTGGAAGAAGTTGTACTTTGAGATGCTACTCGCTTAAATATCACATCTATCCCACCAATAAGCGTATCTGCCTGAAAATACAGTGAATCGCTCAAGAGACCATCTGTAACAATGGATTGTGGATTGCCTTTTTCTCCTAAGATAATACCCTTTAATGCCTCCGCTCTGGCAATGCCCAGATTCGCAAAAGATGTATTATTCTTTTCATCAGAAGCATATCTTCCAATCAAAAGCATTTGAAGCGATGGATTTTTGGCAAGATAATCTTTGAGTTGCGCTAGCTGAGGTAGCACCTCCGACACATTGGGTGTCTCGCCAGACTGAGGAAATTTGATATTGCCTGAAGCTTTGAGTGAAAGACCATCAGAATTATGAATATCAAAGGAGGGTTTAGTCAGGGTATTTGCAGATGAAGCTGATTTTACGAGAGGTTCATCACAAACTTCCTTGATTTTGCAGACATGCCAGTAAGTCGAACCAGCAATCCAAGCTGTGAGCGCAATAAGCCAAGGTAAAGTATTTTTTTGCATAGCCAAAGAATTTATTTTTTATAAGACAATGGCTAAAGCTCTAGGTCACAAAGGATTATAGGTATTTTTGTAAAATATTTGTAAGAAAAGACATTTTAGGAGAAAGAAGGAAGGTGTTTTTACAAAAAAACGATGCCAAGAAAATCTCAGCATCGTTCGATATATCCATACTATTAAGCTTTCTTCAATTCAAAAACGGTAATTTCTGGTGGCATTCCTACACGCCCAGGATATCCCAAATATCCATAACCTCGGTTTACATAAAGCTTCTGGTTATCTTGTTCATACAAACCTGCCCATTGTTTGTACACATATTGCGCTGGCGACCAAGTGGTATCTCCTACCGTAATACCAAACTGGGTACCGTGTGTGTGTCCCGAAAACATCACATCAATATCTTTGTATTTAGTATTTACTTCTTTGTCCCAGTGCGTTGGATCGTGCGATAGTAAAAGTTTTACAGCCGCTTCGTCAGTACCTTTTACAGCCTTGGCTAAGTCACCATACGAATGAAAACGACTTTGACCACTGATATTTTGTACCCCAATAATCGCTAGCTTTTCGCCATTTTGCTCAATAAAGCGATTTTCATCATTGAGGATATCCCATCCCATTACTTTATGCGCATGAATCAAATTATTCAAGTTCTTTTGTTTGGCAGCTGGCGATGCCCATTGCACATAGTCACCGTAGTCGTGGTTTCCTAATGTTGAAAATACACCTAGTGGGGCTTTTACTTTCCCAAACAAATCAATGTATTCTTGTACTTCCACAGCTTGATTATTCACCAAGTCTCCTGTAAAGAATACCATATCTGGCTTGGCGTTGAGAATCATTTCAATACCTCCTTTTACGGCTACTTTATTGAAAAAGCTTCCTGAGTGAATATCTGAAATTTGAGCAATCGTCAATCCTTCAAATTCTTTTGGCAAATTGGGCAAAGCCAACTTTACCTTACGAATACGGTAATCGTGCGCTCCCGACAATATCCCCCAAGTCATAGCAACAGCAGGTACTGTACCTGCAATAACAGCCGTTTTCATCAAAAACTCCGAACGTGTAATGGGTTCTCCTTGTGGAGTACTAGCAGTTTCTACTGGCGCTGAATTGGTTAAAAGCTGAACTTTTTGTACAATCCAACGGATCAATCTTCCTAAGTCATCAATTAATAAAAATAGTACGACAAAGATTTTTGAAAGGTAATTCATAAAAATACCTACCATAATCCACGTTCTAATTGTCTTTCCGAGCAAATCGGGATTTGTGAAGTTATATAACCAAAGACCTACAAGAGAGAGGGTTGTTAAACCCCAAAAGATATATCGAGCAGACTGTTGTATCGTTTGTGAAAAATTTTGTACAGATACCTTTACGGCTTGCCAAACGTAATAATCTATTACCAGAAAGATAGCAGTCACCACAGGTATTATTATCAGCTTATTCATCGGAGAGTTGGGATAGTTGAATTTTTATTTCGCTATGTGGAAAGAACAAGCGAAGCTTTCTGAAGGTTTCTTTTGGTCTTTTTTTCTGGATAAAAGGTAATTTTTCTATTTCTTCGGAAAATTCTATCTCTTTTCTAAAAATCTATTTCATATAAAAACTCATATTGTTTGTCACGCATACGATCGGGGGTGCGCTTCATTGTCCAATTTCTGAGTTTTATCAACAAAGGATTTTCGAGCTGAGCTAATTTACCCACATTCCAACTGTTATTAACCACTTTAGTAACCCTTGCTATTCTTTTTTGTTCGAAATGTTTCGTTACTTTTTCCCAATCATATTCTTCTTTTAGGATTTGTTGTAGCACCAAAGCATCCTCTATTGCCTGACAAGCACCTTGCCCCATGTTGGGTGTAGTGGCATGAGCGGCATCGCCTAGTAACAAAATTCTATCAAATGCCCACCGACGAATAGGCGCCAAATCATATAAATCATGTTGCATAAAATTGTTGATAGTTGTTGCCGACAAAATTTGAGGGATAGGGAATTGATAATTGGCAAAATGTTTTGCCAAATCGGTAGGAGTATATTGTCGATAGTGAGGGTCATTTAAAGGAGCGTTGATACACACAAAGTAATACACATGAGTATCTGAAATGGGCACAAATCCAAAACGACCTTTAGCACCCCAAGCCTCGAAAGCTTTGTTGATATCACAAGGAATATCGCTAATATCGACCAGCGCACGCCAGCAGGTATATCCCGAATATCGCAAGCTACTGTTGGGAAGTAACTTTTTGCGCACCACCGAATGAATTCCATCACCTGCTATCATCACATCAGCTTGATCTTGTGTAGCATCTTCGAAGGTGACAGATACTGATTGAGCATTTTGGGAAAAATCTTTGAGCTTTTTGCCAAGTTGAATTGTTCCTTGTTGTAGTTCAGAAGCTAAAATATGGTGTAAATCATAGCGAGCAATCGTGAAGTTTCCGATACCATATTTTTCAAAAAAACGATTAGCATATACTTCCGAAAGAACATTGCCTTGGTCGTCGACTACCTCAAAAGAACTAATAATTCGTCCTGCTCGGATAATTTTTTGTTCTATTCCTAGTTTTCGTAGAGCCGTCATAGCATTGGCGGCCAATACAATCCCTGCGCCCAAAGCTTTGATTTCGCTACTTTGTTCATAGACAATCACTTCATGACCTAACTGTTGTAAAGCTATGGCTGTAGTGAGTCCGCCGATACCTGCTCCGATAATGATTACTTTCATGATTGAAAAGGTTTTTAGAATTTAGAACAAATGTACTAAAAGTATTTATCTGTAGAACATTTGTTCTAAAAATATTATCTTTAACCAAAAATCATTTAAAATTTTACCTGAAATACATCATGGTATTATCAACAAAAGACAAGATTTTGGCAAAAGCTCTTACTCTTTTCAATGAACAAGGTTCCGACTTTGTGACTGTTCGACATATTGCAAGTGAGATGGGAATAAGTCATGGGAATTTATGCTATCATTTTGCGAATACCGATGTGATTATTGAAGCACTGTATCAACAGCTTGTGGATAAACTCAATGAACTGACGATACAAATGACTGGTTTATCCGAAAATCAACTGACAATTCTGTATCAGTTAAGCTATCGTAGTTTTGAGATTTTGTATCAATACAGATTCTTGATGTTAGATTTTGTCAGAATCATGCGTCGAATTCCAGCCATCAAGCTACATTTCAAGGCCTTGATGCAAATTCGACAAGAACAATTCAAACATATCATTACTTCGATGCAAGCGAATGGCTTCATTGATATTCCCGAAAAGAATATTACACCTTTAATCGAGCAGGCTCTACTATTCGGAGATTTCTGGATTTCACGGGCGGAGATTCTATTTGATGGAAATGAACAAGAAAAAATAGCCTATTATCACAAAACCTTTTACGCCCTATTTGAACCCTATTTGTGTGGTAATGCGGATTGGTGATTTCTGGTTTCGGAAATAGTTGTTTCATCACAAATTCAAGTCTTTGTTTTGGACTTATGTTTCATAAAGCTGGTATCTCAAACCTCCACAGCCATTTACTATATTTTTTGCATTTTTGTTGTGAATACTTCAAAGATTTAGGAACTTCTTGCGTTAATTCAAAAGTTTGACATTTTTGCTCACAACTGCCTGATTTTAACCTTGTATAAACCCGCAAGTAACCCTAAATTTCTCGATTGTTTCAATCGTCTATTTTAACAATGAAAGCATTTCGTCCTTCCAATCTATTAGTTCAATTGTCTTTCTTTTTCTTGCTAATACTTAGTTCTTGTTCTCATTTTGGTGATGTAACAATTAGTGGTACTAACTTTGAAGAAGAAATTAACCAAACTCAAAATCTAGTTTTCACCTTCAACAAAGACCTTGTCCCCGTTTCAGAGCTGAATACTTGGTATTCTACCGACTACATTGAGTTTTCTCCTAAAGTCGAAGGACGATTTAAATGGACAGCCCCCAACGAATTGGTTTTCTCCCCTGCCGTAGGTTTTGATCCAGCTACAGAGTATACCGCCGAGGTAAATAAGCTTGTCTTGCACAAAGCTTCCGAAAAATATGACCTTGATACCGAAACCCTCAAGTTTCATACACCTTATTTAGCACTCGAAAAAACGGAAAGTTACTGGTCAAAGTCAAACAACTCGTCTCAGGGAACGGCTATATTAAAATTACATTTCAACTATGCTGTTAATCCACAGGAAGTTGCTAAATTATTGAAAATAACAGGCGAAAAAGAACAAGAAGTAAAAACTCAGATTGTACAAACCGATGCCTCCTCGCTGGTTCTTGTACGCATACAAGATGACATTGCATCGCAGGGCGGTTCGCTCAAGGTAAGTATTGAAAAAGGTCTTTCATTACCTTCTTCTCGCTATGCCACCTCAGAGGCACTAGAATCCGATATTCAACTGTCAGACCCTAGTAGTTTGGAGGTTCAGGAGGTTGAAAATGGATTTAGTAACAATAAAGGCTATATCAAAGTCTTATTCAACCAAGCTATTTCGCCAGAAAGTATTGCTAATGCCTATCAAGTATCTATCAATGGCTCTGCTTCACAAAATGAAGAAACTGAAGAATCCGTAATAGAATATGACTCTTTGGGGAATCCGATTCAAAAAGTAAAAGAAGCTCCGAAAAAAGCCGATAATCCTAAAGTAGATACCAAATATGAGGTAATCGAAAATGGCTTTGTTATTTCTGGCGATTTTAACGAATCTGACACCTACTTACTTGAACTCAAAACACAACTCAAGAGCGTGTTGGGTATCAATTTGTCCGATAGCTATACCAAAGATGTGTATTTTGGACAAATGCCTGCTTCTCTGGCTTTTGTGAATAAAAAAGCAACTTATTTGAGTTCGAAAGGGCATAAAAACATTGCCTTGAATATTGTCAACATTCCTCGTGTAAATGTGAAAATTGCGAAGATTTATGAAAATAATATTCTGAATTTTCTACGTCAAAATCGTTATCAAGATTATGACTACGAAAATGAGAATGGAGGAAACAATAAGTCTTTTGTCTACTATGAAGACGAGTCAGGTTTGTATTCGGACATTTTGGTCAACAAAATGGTAGAAACTACCAACTTGCCCAAATCCAAAGGTGTTCACGCTCTTAATTTATCCTTGCCTGACCAGAATAATTTGAAAGGAATCTATTTGGTAAGCGTCAACTCTACAGATGAGTATTATCAAAATGCCACCAAATTGGTGAGTATTTCGGATATTGGATTAATTACCAAACAAGCCGATGATGAATTGTTTGTATTTGCCAACTCTATCAAAACAACTGAGCCTATTAGTAATGTTGAAATAGCATTGATTTCTACCAATAACCAAACAATTCAAAAACTTACTACCGATAGCAAAGGCGTTGCAGTATTTAAAGATTTCAAAAAAAGTGGGTTTAAGGTTGCGATGCTTACGGCACATACAAATGACGATTTCAACTATTTGTTTTTGGAAGATACGCAGGTCGAAACTTCTCGATTTGAGGTAGAAGGCAAACGTAGTAACGTTTCGGGCTTCGAAGCCTTTATGTATGGCGACCGAGATATTTATCGCCCCGGCGAAACCATTCAGCTCAATACGATTATTCGTACTAATCAATGGAAATCGGTTGGTAAAATCCCTGTCAAACTACGCATTCTTATGCCTAATGGTAAAGAATGGAAAAGTTTCCGCCTCGAAACCAATGACCAAGGAGCCGTTGCCTTATCAATTCCTACCGAGCGTTCTAATGTGACGGGAACTTATATATTAGAAGTCCTCAATGGTAATGATGTTATTCTAGCCTCTAGAAACGTATCAATTGAGGAGTTTATGCCCGACCGCATCAAAGTAGATGTCAATACCAACAAGCCATTCTACCGAACTGGCGAAGTTTTGCAGGTCAATGCCACAGCCACCAATTTGTTTGGCCCTCCTGCCTCCAATCGCAATTATGAAATGGAGATGAAGTTGTCGCGTAAAGTTTTTCAACCCAAAGGATTTGAAAACTTTGTTTTTGATGTGCAAGACAATACAGCATTTGAAGGTATCATGCGCCAAGGTGTTACCAATGAAAATGGTATTGCTTCCGAAAATTTCCAATTGCCCGCAACTATGGCCGATATGGGTGTCATAGAAGCAAAAACATACGTAACTGTTTTTGATGAAACAGGACGCCCAGTAAATCGCTTGAAAAAGTCGGATATTTTTACCCAAAATGTATTTTATGGCATTGGGTTAAATGATACCTATCTCAGTACCAATTCGCCTGTACAAATTCCATTGGTAGCGCTCAATAAAGATGCGCAGGGCGTGAGTACGCAGGGAAAAGTGGAGATTGTTCGTTTCGATTACCAAACCGTTATTGAAAAGAACTCAGATAATTCTCTGAAATACACTTCCAAAAAGCAGACTAAGGTTGTATATGGTCGTATGGTAGATTTTAGTCAAGGGAAAGCTTCTATCAACTTTGTGCCAACGATTTCGGGGGAATACGAAATTCGAGTACATCGTAATGGTGCTAAAACTTGGACAGCACAAACTTTCTATGCTTACAGTTGGGGTAGTACCGAAAACTCTTCGTTTGAAGTCAATACCGAAGGACAGGTTACTATGACTTTTGATAAAGAAAAATACCAAACTGGCGATAAGGTAAAAGTATTATTCAAAACACCATTTGCAGGAAAACTACTTGTGACCATCGAACGTAATAAGGTACTGGAATATCATTATTTGGATACTGACAAAAAATCAGCTGAGTTGAGTTTCAAAGTAGATGACGAACATTTACCTAATGTATACGTGTCGGCTACGCTCATTCGTCCACTCGATGATTCGAATATGCCTCTTACCGTCGCGCATGGTTATGCACCTGTCATGGTCGAAGAAGAAGATAGTCGTTTGCCTATTGAAATTTCGGCGGTAGAAAGGTCCAGGTCAAAAACTTCACAAACGATTAAGGTAAAAACCAAAGCCAATACCGCCGTTACTATTGCAGTAGTTGATGAAGGTATTTTGCAATTGAAAAATTTCAAAACACCAGACCCGCATGCTTATTTCTATCAAAAACAAGCTTTGGAGGTCAATAGCTATGATTTATATCCTTTCTTATTGCCAGAAATAGCCATTCGTCAATCGTCGAGTATGGGAGGTGATGGTTATGATTTGGAAAAACGTGTTAACCCGCTGACAAATGGACGTGTCAATTTAGTAGCCATTTGGTCAGGCGAAATCACGACGAATTCAAGCGGTGAAGCTAGTATCAAAGTTGATATCCCACAATTTTCGGGAGATTTACGAATTATGGCGATTGGTTATAAAGACGAAGCCTTTGGTTCTGCAACCAAAAACATGAAAGTGGCCGACCCATTGGTTATCAGTACAGCGCTTCCAAGATTTGCTAGTCCAAACGATGAAATTCAAGTTCCTGTAAATATTACCAATACCACCAAACAAAATGCCGTGGTATTAGCCAATATTGCCACTTCTGGAGGATTAGCCATTACGACCACACGTCAACAAAAGGTTGTGGTTCCTGCCGAAAAAGAAGCGAGAGTATATTTTAGTGTAAAAGCCGCACCAGTGATTGGCTTGGGCAAAGTAGTCATTAGTGTCAATGGCTTGAAAGAGAAATTTACCGAAAGTACCGAACTCAGTATTCGTCCGAGTACTTCATTATTAAAAACTAGCTCTTCGGGTATTATAGCTGCAAATCAGAGTAAATCGATTGCTTCTGGAACGGAAAACTTTATCCCAAGTTCAGTGTCTTCTCAACTGATTTTGAGTAAATCCCCGATGGTGCAGTTTATCGATAAATTTGAGCATTTGCTGGGATATCCTTATGGTTGTATTGAACAGGTAACGTCCAAAGCATTCCCTCAACTGTATTTCAAAGATTTTGTAGGATTGATTCAAAAAGGGAAAAAACCTCAAATGAAATCAGGAGAAAATGAGCTAAATCCTAATACCAACATTATGGCGGCTATTCACAAAATCGAGACGCAGCAATTGCCTAATGGAGGTTTGGCTTATTGGACAGGTTCAGACAAAGAATCGTGGTGGGGTTCGGTATATGCTTGTCATTTCTTGATAGAAGCTCAAAAAGCTGATTACGAAATTAATATCAATACTCTTGGCAGATTGTTGGAATACATTAACAACCGAGCGAATAAAAAAGAGACTGAATCGGCATCGTTGTATGACCCAGCTACAGGTTCAAGTACTCAAAGCACCATTGCGAGTCGTGAAAATATCTATGGTTTGTATGTATTGGCGCTGTCGGGTAAACCCAACCGAGCAGTGATGAATTATTATAAAGCCAACCAACAGCTTTTAAGTTTGGATGAGCGCTATTTGTTAGCTGGAGCTTTTGCTCAAATCGGTGATCCTAAAAGTCAGGCTAGTATCATGCCTAATCAATTTGTGATGAACAATGATTCGCGCCAAAGTGGTGGGAACTTCAACTCGCCAATTCGTGAGCTGGCACTAACCTTAAATACCTTAGTAGATGTAGACCCTCAAAACTTGCAAATTCCAGTTTTAGCTAGATTATTATCACAGAATATTGCAACCCAAAAATGGCTTTCAACCCAAGAAGAAGCCTTTAGTTTCTTGGCATTGGGTAAAATTGCTCGTAAAGCAGTGGCTAATCAAATTACGGCTTCTGTTCGTACAGGAAAACAAGTCGGTAATTTTAGCGGTGCCGATTTATTGATGAAAAACTTAGCGCCAACCACCAGTGTAAGTACTAAAGGCAAGGGCGCTTTGTATTATTTCTTATCTAGCGAGGGATTATCGGCCAATAGCCAGTTTGTTCAGGAAGATAATTTCTTACAAGTACGAAGAACCTATTACACTCGTTCGGGACAAGTGATCGGTCAGAATCGATTTAAACAAAATCAATTGATTGTGGTAAAAGTTACGTTGTCGAGTCAAGTACCTACCGACAATATTGTTATTACAGATATGCTTCCAGCAGGTTTTGAAATAGAAAATCCACGCCTCAACGCCGACCGTGAACTTACGTGGCTGAAAGACCAAGCCTCACCTGAGCATTTTGATATTCGTGACGATCGTATCAATTTCTTTACAAGCACAAACGGCACAAACAAGAGTTTTTACTATTTGGTAAGAGCGGTTTCTAAAGGGAAATTTACTCAAGGACCAGTAAGTGCAGATGCCATGTACAACGCCGAACTGCGCAGCTATCATGGTGCAGGAAGTGTAACAGTAGAATAGTTTTTGAATGCTGAATGGTGAATGGTGAATGCTTTTTTAGTTATCATTACATCATAAATTTTAATATGAAAAATGCGGTCGAAAATTATTTTTCGACCGCATTTTTCATAAATATTCAATAAACTCCTATTGCCTTGGTAAATTTACCGCCTCCTTTATTAATACTTCTCTACGCCGCTTTTCAGATATTGAGCAAAAGCAGCAATATCAAAATTTGCCCCTTGTGGGTTTTGAAGTAACTGCTCATTGCGAGGGTCTATTAGTACATAATAAGGTTGAGAGTTGGCTTTGAAACGAGTCGTTTGCAGAACACTCCATTTTTTCCCTAATGTTTTAATCTGTTTTCCCTCTATCTCTTTTTGCTCTTCCGCAGGTAGTTCTGTACGGTCATCCACATAAAGTTGAATCAACACATAATCATTTTTGATTTGATTCAACACAGACGGGTCAGGCCACACACTGGCTTCCATTTTACGACAATTGACACAAGCATGACCTGTAAAATCAATCAATACAGGTTTTCCCACTTTTTTGGCGTACGCCATTCCTTCATCATAATCAAAGAACGCATCTAAGCCTAATGGTGCATGAAAGATTTCTCCATATTTATGTGTATTTGTTGTGGAGACACTCGGCTGATCCATCGAGCGTGAATACAAATCAAAATCTTGTGTTTGTTGTGGTGGTAAAAAAGCTGAAATCGCTTTCAAAGGCGCACCCCAAAGTCCTGGCAACATATATAGAGCGAAACTCAAAGAGATTACAGCTAAAAAGAAACGAGGAACGCCAATTGTTTCGAGTGGTGTATCATGCGCAAAACGGATTTTACCCAATAAATAAAAGCCCAACAAAGCAAAAAGGATAATCCATAATACTAAAAATATTTCTCGATCAAACCACTCCCAGTGATAGGCTAAATCTACATTTGACAAAAATTTTAAGGATAAAGCCAGCTCCAAAAACCCTAATACTACTTTTACAGAATTTAACCATCCTCCTGATTTTGGCAAAGTCTTGAGCCAAGACGGAAACATCGCAAAAAGTGTAAAAGGCAAGGCCAACGCAATGGCAAAGCCTAACATTCCAACGGCTGGACCTAATAAAGCGCCCGTTGTTGCAGCCTGTACAAGCAATGTTCCAATGATGGGTCCCGTGCAAGAAAACGACACTAGCGATAAGGTAGACGCCATAAAGAATATACCAAGGTAACCTCCTTTATCCACTTTTTGGTCTAACTTATTCGCCCAGCTACTTGGTAAAACTAGCTCGAATGCGCCTAAAAATGATGCCGCAAAAACAACTAACATCAAGAAAAAGATAAAGTTAAAAACGCCATTCGAGGAAAGGTTATTCAAGGCATCCGCTCCAAATACAATAGTGATGATTAGACCCAAGGCTACATAGATAACCACAATCGACAATCCATATACCAAGGAATCACGAATTCCTGCCGAACGACTTTCTGCTTTTTTGGTAAAAAAGCTTACCGTCATCGGAAGCAAAGGAAATATACATGGCATAAACACTGCTGCCAAACCTCCGAGCAAACCAGCGATAAAAGTCATCCACAATGAATCAGCATTAGTTTCGGTAGGTGGTGCCGTGACTGTTGCCTCGACAGATTTTACTACTGTATCACTTTTACTTTGTGGTAAGGTATCCTCTTTGACAACTTTTTTTGAGGTAGTATCTTCTACCTGTAATGAGGTAGGTGGTGTTACTTCCTCTATTTCCTCCTCCACTCCTATCGCTTTAACAGGAATTTTAAAATCTACCTCCTCTGGCGGCAAACATCTTTCATCATCACAAACCATATATTCCAACGAACCCTTGATGACAGATTTAGACTTTTTGAGTTTGAATTTCTGGGCAAAAACCGCCTGATTTTCAAACCAGCTAATATTCATATTGAAAGTTTTTTCAAAACCTTCCATCAACTTGGTACGTTCTTCTACCTTTCCAATAGGTTCGTACTCTTTGGATGACTTAAAAGAAAAGGTTGTAGGCAAAGGTCCGCCCGACTTTACATGTTGAGAATAGATATGCCATCCTGCATCTATTTGTGCAGTCAAAATCACTTCAACCTCTCCTTTTTCCAAAGTTTTGGTACTAAACTTCCACGAAACAGGAGTAAATATCTGTGCCTGTCCCCAAAGAGACAGGCTACAGAAAAGCACGAAAAAGAGCTTTTTCATGAAAAAGGATAATTTAAAATCTTATTTAGTATGATTTACAATCCAATCGCCGACAGTAGTAAGAACTTGAGGTGGAAATGCCTTTTTGAGCTTACTATATTCGGCAGGAGTACATTCTTGACAAGTTAAAAATAGATGATTGACATCGGGAACCACAACAGTAGTAACATCCTTATTGCCCCCTTCTTTGGCCAACTTTTCGATGTTTGATAGGTTATCTTGACAAGTAACAAACAAATCTTTATCGCCATTCAAAGCTAAAATGGGAGCTTTGACTTTAGGAATAAATTTCGCAGGGTCAAATGTTATATGATATCGATACCAAGCGCCAGTGGCTTGCATGGTATATGAGTAAATGGGGAAACGAAAATGGTCAAATTTAATATCTAAAGATTTCACATATTCATCATCTTTCTTTTTCCATGTATCATACGTTTCTTGCATTGCCTTTGCCAAGCCTAGCGAATCTTTCTCCACATTGTCATACACCGTCTGGAACATTAATTCATTGATTTCGTTATAGCGCTTTTTGTCATGGTCAGGAATTTTGGCAGTAGCTACCAAGGCGGCGTTTTGCTTTCGCAATGCGTCTATTCCTTTGGTAGCTAAACCTGCCATACTAACTAAAAACGCAATATCCTTATGTCTTGAGCCTACAATAAAACTCACCGCTCCCCCTTCACTATGACCCAATAAACCAATCTTTTGTGTATCTATTTGAGGTTGTTTTTTCAAAAAATCAAGACCTGCTTCCACATCTTGGGCAAAATCTTCGGTTGTTGCTTGTTGATAAATTCCTGTTGTTTTGCCTACGCCTCGGTCGTCTATGCGTAAAACTGCAATACCTCGACTGTTGAGATAGCTAGCCAATTCAGCAAAAAACTTAAACCCAGCCATTGTACCATCACGGTCTTGTGGACCTGTACCCGAGATAAAAATCACCGCAGGAACTTTCTTTGAATTGTCAGGTAAAGAAAACGTCGCCCCGTAGGTGATTTTACCTCTTGTATAAGTCACACTATCACTTTTTACTCCTTTTGCCTGAATGCTATAATTAGCTATAAAAACTATGAGTATTCCCCAAATAACACTTCTCATTACTATTCTGCTTTTTTAGTTAATTCAATCATGGCCGAAATTTCATCTGCCAAACCTGTAGCACTTCCCTTAAATCCAACGGTGATAAAGCGTAACTTACCATTTTTATCGATAATCAGTTTTTGAGGAATACCCGAAATCGTAAATGCCTTACATATACGTTTGAACACTTCGTCATTTGCTTTTTCATTTGGTAGCTTATTATCGAAAAGAACAGTAAAAGGATAGTTATTGTCTTTGATATATTGCATGATTTCCTGCTTGTAATTAGGAGAACGCTCTTCGGTATCAACAAAGAAAAACACCACATTCGGATCATTTTTGTATTTCTCGACCGCCAGTTTCATACCCGGAAAAGACGCTTTACAAGGCACACACCATGTAGCCCAAAAATCCATTAAGATAGTTTTTCCTCTTAAATCTTTAAACTTTACAACCTTTCCGTTACCATCTTTCATGGTCCAATCTGGCATGACTTTATTAATCATAATTGATTTTAACTCATCCAATTCTTTGGTTGCTAATTCTGGATTTTTTAGTCCCGACACATAGGTATCAAAGCCATTTTCGGAACCTCTTGCACGGATATAGTCTTTTTTCAATAATTCCAACATTTCTGGTGAACTCTGATTCTCGTGCATACTTTTTACCAAAACATCTTGTAAAAGGTCATATTTCTTGAAATAGTCAAGTAACAAAGCTTGCTCGTTATTCAAAAGGGCTGACTTGAACTGGAAAAACTTTTGAGCACGGTTCGCTAAAGCCAAAGCCTCCTCAAAGTTGCCTGTATTACGTAAAATACCGATTTGCGTAAGTGCTAGATTTTGACTGTAAAGTTTCTCATATTCTGCCGTCCATTCCTCTGGAGACAAGTACCAATATTCAACTGGGCGTTGATTTTTGAATGATTCCATACGAATAAACATCGCTTTGGCAGGAGCTAATAATGAAGCATCATCAACGTCCTTTCTCTTGTGTGCAATATCTATACACTTGTAGTAAATGGTTGGAATACTTATTGCTGGCAACTCGGCACTTAGGGCTTCCAAACGAGCATAGTCTTTTTGCATCATTGCCTGAATTGCCAAGAACAAATACACATTGGTATAATTTATCATTCGTTTCTCATTGAATGTATAGTCTGCTTCACGATAAGGAAACTGCTTCAAAAATGACTTGCTCAGTTCGACTTTCTTTCCAAAATCACGTTCAAAATTAAGCTGCTGATAGGCTTTCAATCGTGCCAAATCACCCGATGGATAAGTACTTAAAATCACATTTTCTAAGGAGTCAGAAGCGATTTTATTATTTAATGGACGCTGATAAATCGACAAGAGTCTCATCATATTTGGCTCGGAAGGATTTTTCTTCAAAAAGCTCACTACACGATTAATTCTTGGGAAAGAAGACTCTCTTTGCATATTGAACAATGCTTGGCAAAAAGGTACAGAAAGTACTTCGCTAGCTTCTTTTGGATGAAAACTGATTTCTTGATTCAACCAAAAGTACACCGCAGAATCACTAATATTCTGTTTTTCCAAGTAGTTTTTTACTCCATAACCATAGTTTGATGCACGCATAAGCCCCCAGCCTGCATAACCTCCAGGTGCAAATCGACCCGAATCATCTACAAGCATTTGGGTATAACTTTGGTCATTGTTGGTATCTTCTAATGCTCCACTTGTGAACTTAATGCTTAACATACCACAAGTATTGGAAAGCTTGAAATTGGCTTTCCAAATACCTTTTTCTTCTTTAAGAGCCAAGTCATTTACCTGCCAAAGATAATTTTCGTAGGTATAAACAACAGCCTTAATATCTTTTTTTCCTGCCAATGGCGAACCTTCAGGATTATAGGTGATAATAATCTCTTGACCAGGTTTTGCACGCTGTGGCTCAAATTTTACTCTAGAATTAGGGTCTTGAGCAAACAACACTTGAGCAAATAGTAGGATAAATCCCAAAAGCATCTTTTTCATGGAGAGCAATAGTTTTTAATTTTTGTAAAAAGCAATGGTTTTTGCAGGAAAGTTGATGACGGTCTTATAAAGTTGTAGAAAAGGCGTTCCCAGCAACCCTTGGATAGGCAGTTGATGAGAAGCGTCCACATTAATTTTGTTTTCGGTCAACGCCATAAACATATCTTTAAAAAGTAAGGATTCTAATTTTGCTTCCGGTAAGTAACCAGTAATACTCTGTTGAGTGCTACCTTCTGCTCCCTCAACATTTTCGGTCGTAACATTTTGTAATAGCGGACTAATTGCCGAGCTGTAGGGCTGATATATCACATTGGCATTCGCGCCGCAATCAATACCAAGTTTGTACGTCTTGCCTTGAATGGTAAGTGGTATAATCGGAATATGTCTTTCTTGAGAAAAAGGGATACTCAACAAGGCTTTTGTGAGTTTGGGGGCTTTGTCTAAAGTCAGTAGTTGATTTTTGTAATCAAAAGTCACGACATAGTCTTTCATCCATTCATATCCCAACAAACCCAAGAAAGGGAACTCTGTCATTTCCATGGGAGACGAAACCAATGTCTTATTCGTAATCTCGATTGCTCCTATTTTCAAGTTACTTACCTCTGTCAGGCGTACATCGTTCATAGCACCATTCAGTCCAGAAAAAGAGGTAAAAGGATTTCCTTGCGTTTTGGGCGCATACATACGATTAAGTATCACTACAGGGCAACCGCTATCAAGCTGAAAATAGCCTTTTTGTCCATTGAGTTCTGCTTCTAGAAAAATCAATCCATTTCGCATTTTAAAAGGCAACACCACCTTTTCAGGAAAAATGCCAGCTAAGATTGGCATTTCTGGTTCGGGTATCCTTGCTGATTTGATAATCCCGAGTTCTCTTACTTTTTCTTTTCCTAAAACAAAATAAGGATGCCCTTCTCTGTTATCCTGATATTTTACATCAAGTTGAACTTTGGTCAATGCCCCATTCGTCTCTTGACTCACAATTTTATAACTAGCAATAGCGACGTATTTTTCTAAAATAGCTGGTAAGATAATGGCATTTTGCCCTTTGGGTAAATTGGCAATGGTACAACTATCGTCTACCATTGTGAGCAATTGAGGAATATTCTTTTGATTAATGGCCGTAATCAAGGCATCCACTCTATTGGGTATTGATTGAGCATACAAAGGGCTAAAAGCTGAAATTCCAAGGATGCCAATAAGTTTGCGTAACATAATTTTAGGGAGTCAAAGTGCCCAAATAAGGCACTTTAACTAATTCATTATTAAGGATTAGAAACGAGTTCTGGATTCATTTTGGTAAGATATTGTGCAATTGGCAACACATATCGTTTGCTATCTGGGGCCAAAGTGTAAGTTACGCCATTGAAAGTACGTGTAACTGTTTTTTGGAACAATGGCTCGCTTTTCAAACGACGCATATCCCACCAACGAAGCATACGGAAACAAAACTCACGACGGCGCTCATTGATTACTTTTACCAAAGCATCATCATTCGAGGTAGCGGTCAAAGGCGTATAGGCTGTTGACAAAATACGATTTTTACGAAGGTTATTAACCCATATCATCGCTTGAGCAGCCTGTCCAGCTCTTGCCAAAGATTCTGCTTTGATGAGCATCATTTCGGGTACAGATGGACCAAGATTTCGGTTTTCACCCGTGATAATTTCACGGTAAAAATAACGTCCTGTATACGAAGATGACACGCGCGAAGCAGGTACAGTAAATAGATTATAGCGTTGGTCATTGGCATCAAAGAGCGTCAATAGATCATCGCTTAGGCGCATGGCTGTTGGTGTGTAAGCGCTCGTTCCAAAAGCAGCGATTTTTGACAATAAGATTTCTGGGTCGCTAATACGCTTCGGAAAAGTACTTGTAGTAGTCATAGTTGCCATATTAATGAGAGTACTCCTCATGGCTAAGGCACTATCTGCATACGTCTCTGCCATTTTGTAGTTGTTCATGTACAAATAAGTACGAGCCAACAGTCCATAAGCCGACGGTTTAGAAGGTAAAGTATTATATAACTGCGAGGCAAGCAAATTAGGCAATGCCTGCTTCAAATCTGTAATAATTTGTTGATAAACAGTTTCGACACTCGCGCGATTCAGGCTTTGCGAAAATGTTTGAGTCAACAACAATGGTACTCCCAAGTCAGTAGTAGCGGTAGTGGAATTGTAAGGTTTTGCATACTGATTAATCAATGTCAAGTAGGCATCAGCACGATGAACCAATGCTTCCGCCATGAGTCTTGATTTTTCTACTTCGGTACCATTACTAGTTGGTAATTCATTAATAATCGTATTTGTTCTGAAAATACGAGCATACATGGTATTCCAGTCTGTATCATTTTCATAACTTGTACTGAGCGGAAAAATATCATCTTGCCATGTATAGGTATTTTTGTAATAACTATAAGAAAGATTCAACAAACTTGTTTGCTGAGATGCATCCACAATGGCAATGTCGTCGCTTGCTAAATCACCGAGGATAACCCCAGTTTCATAGCCTGCTGTATAATTGAGTAAATAACGGTAATTGGCGATGTCTTTTGGTACTAAGCTTCCTTGTGTTTTGATATCCACGTAGCTTTCACACCCACTTGTAAACAACCCTAGGTTCACAAGGCTAAAAAGTATTGCTATCTTTTTCACGACTTTATTTATTAGAAGTTTACGTTTAGTGAAGCTGTAAATGATCTTGCTGGAGGTAATCCCAACGTTGTGCTCGATAATGGACTAGCAAATACAGGGTCAAAACCTTCCTTATTTTTAGTCCAAAGTAGACCCAAGTTGCGAGCTGCAACCCCTAGCGATGCCGACTTGATGCCAAGTTTTCCTAAGATTTTAGGTTCTATTTGATAAGTCAAAGAGATTTCACGCAAACGTACATAATCACCAGGCAATACATTAAGATCAGAATACTGATAACGGAAAAGACTTAATGAAGCATAAACGCCCGCCATGCCGGGCACGTTTGTATTGAGCTCATCGCCTGCTTTTTGCCAGCGTTTTGCAATATCTGCGCTCAAATCATATTTCAAACCCGTATTTCTAGCAGTTCCAGGATAGGCAGAAATCGAAGGCTTGATAAAGACATTTCCAAAACTATAATTAATAATCGTATATAGAGAAAATGCCTTATAACGCAACGTAGCATTGAATGCTCCAAAATAAGGTGCTGTTAATCGACCTACATATTTGAGGGCATCAATTGATGTAATGGACTGACTTGCAGCTACTTTTTCACCTTTTTCATTAAAGATTTGGGTCATACCATTCGCATCCAAACCTGCAAATTGATATACCATTACCTTATCGGTTGTATATCCTTTAATCCACGTTTGGCTAATTGGATTTGATAAATATGAGGAAGAAGGTACAAAACGAGTATCCGTAACCATATTGGTGTTATAGGAAAAGGTCACTCCAGCTTGTATTCCCCAATCCTGACTACGGATAGCATCTCCTCTCAAAGAAACCTCTACCCCATTTCCAGAAAGAGAGGTTGTATTTCGTTTCAAAGTACTGACACCATAGGTAGGGTTTACAGGAAATTCATAAATGATATTACGACCTTCTTTATTGTAGATATCAATACTACCATTAAGACGTCTGTTGAATAGGCCAAAGTCCATACCGAAGTTGGTCACATAAGTATTCTCCCAACGCAATGTCGGGTTCGCTGGGTTAAGAATATCACCATAAGGATTAGTAGTAGTAAAATCCGAGCCACTCACATACATACTTGTAAATGGATAAATATCAGTTGCGATATTACCATTTACACCATAAGTTGCTCTTACTCCAAGGGAGTTAATCCATGAAATATTTTTGATGAAATCTTCTTGGTCTAAATTCCACTTCAAACCAGATGACCAAAGAGGCGTTGCTCTAAATTCTCTGTCAAGACCAAAGTTGTTATAGTCATCATATCTTACACTTCCTGAAAGCACATATCTGTTTTTGAATGTATAAGAAGCATTTGAATAATACGATAAATATCTTCTAGTTTTATCTGCTTGTGATGGGGCTCCGCCAAACGACGATATTCCTCCGATAGCAGTAGTATAGGTTGAAGCATAATTGACGTTTTGAGCTACACCTGTTTGAATATTATATCCATAGAGCGTTGCACCTCCTTGTCCTACGTTCGTTTCTCTCATCTCTGCTCCTGCGATTGCATTGATCTGATGGTCAACACCAAAATTTTCGTTATAGGCCAACTGCCCTCTCAAACTATAGTTATTGAGCTGAGTATTTGTTTGCTGTAATACTCCTCCACTTGGAACTGCATTCACTAATTGCCCCGAAGCATTCGCTACAGTTGACATATTGATTAAATCTCGAGTGTAGAAAGTATTAGGAGAATTAAAAACTCTACTCGATGAAAATGTTCGTTCATTACTATAAAAGCCAATTGCCGATAATCCTTTTAACAGGGGTACCGTTACACTTACTGTAGCCAAATAATTGTTGTCATTTGCACTATTATCCACAAAATCTTGTTCGTCAAGGTAATTATATCGCCAAGGCAAATACCCTTTTGCCTCCAGACCGCTCAAATAACTACTATAATAGTTTCTTGAATAACTTACACGATTGCCATTGTCATCTATCAGTTGATTATATGGCATAAATGTTATTAAACTCGGGCTAAATAATGAGGACAAACTTACTGCACCTTGCTTATAGTTGAACAGTGATGCTTTGAGGTTTGTCGCCACTGTAATCTTATTAAAGACCTTGAAAGTATTATTCATGGTCAAAGTCATTCGCTCTCCTTTATTCCCTACAGTAGACGGTTGCTCTTTGCTGTAGGATAGTCCATAGTAGTAGTTTGAAGCACTGGCTCCTCCCGAAATCGAGAAATTGTACTGTTGATTTGTAGCAGGGGTAAGTAGATATTTTGAAACCTGCTCCATCCCATTACTTTTAGTTCTTAAAGTACTGATTGCCGCATCATAGGCGGTTTGTGTTATTTTGCCCGCTTTCAGTTGTAGTGTTAGGTCGGTAACCCCCGCTACTGTTTGTGGGAATAACGACGTTGTCAGTGGGTTTATCAATAGACCTTTATTAACAATTTCTTGTTCATAAGCAATGGTCTGATCAACCGTCATTAACTTGAGATAGTCTAATCTTGGGCGTTCGCTAACCATAAAGTCTGTAGAAAAGCTCACTTTAGGAGCTTGATTATTTGACCCCCTTTTGGTGGTTATTACAATTACACCATTGGCAGCTCTAGCTCCCCAAATAGAGGCAGCAGCAGCATCTTTTAGGATTGTAATGTTGTCGATATCTCTTGGATTGAAGGTTTTCAAATCTAAATCTGTAATTGAACCATCTACTACAATCAATGGCATTTTCTCTCCAGAATTAGTAGTGACCCCTCTAATGATCAAGTTATAATCTGATGCTCCAACCGTACGTGTACTACTATTAATGGCGAGTCGGGTATTATTATAGGTGAATGAATTATCGCCCGTGTAACTTTGAACATCCAAACCAGGCACTAGTCCTTCTAATCTTTGGATAACATTAGGAACAGGTACTTTTTCCAAATCTTTGGCACTCACTGTACTAAACGCCCCAGTTGCTCTTTCTTTTGGAAGAGATTGATAACCTGTGCTAACTACAGACACTTCGTTAATCATTTTGCTACCGTCACTTTCCAGTTGAATATTCAGCGTACCAATCCCACTAATGGTAACCTCTTTCTCTTTATATCCTACATAAGTAACTACCAATTTATCCCCCGCTTTCATACCTGATAGGTTGTATTCACCACGCTCATTGGCAGTGGTACCCTTACGAGTACCTTTTACCCAAACATTTGCCCACGGTAATGAAACACCCTCAGTGCCAGTGATTACGCCTCTCAAAATCAATTCATCATCCCTTGTTTCTTGGGCTTCTGTTGTTGTAGGCGCATTTGTTCTTGGTGGCTCGGTAGGTGTTTCTGGATTTTTGAAAAACCGAGCATCGCGCGCCACAATACTGTATGAGTTGCCACTCACATACAGAAAAAGTAGATTGTTGGGATACAAAATATCCTTTAAAATTTCTTCTACAGACGGGTTATTGAGGGCTGAGGTCTTAGCTGTTTTGCCATTTAGTAGATTATGTTCATAAGCAAATTTGGTCTTAAATTTTTTCTCTATTTGAGCAATAGCATCCTTCAATGGGATGGTTTTTTGTTGACAAAAAGCAACAAAGTTCAGGAGTACCAACAATGCGCTGGTGCCCAGTATTTTCGAAATCGAATGTTTCATGCGATGTTACCGTGATCTTAAATAAATGATTCTTCCTTCTTTATAGATATTTACGTTTAAGATATTGGATAGGGTGTAAAGGATAGTCTCCTCGCTATTGAAGGCTATAGTTCCATCAATTTGCTTGGACGCTAGGGTTGAGTCTTCTAGAACGACTTTGTACCCGTAGGTATCTTCGAAGTTGTCAATAATCTGTCGTGCAGTCAGACCACTTACAACCATATTTCCTTCGAGCCAAGCCTCGGGCACGTTCCGTGCTTGTTCTAGGGTTTGTTTTTGCAAAATGCCATTGTAACGGACAATCTCTCCTGGCTTCATGATAATAGCCTGAGACTGATTTTCAGCTTGCACTCTAATCTTACCCCTCAACAACGCAATCTGAACTTGTTGGCGACGCTGTTTTACATTAAATTCTGTACCTAAGACATCCACCAATATTTTTCCTGCATGCAGGCGAAACTCTTCCTTGTTTTGGATATGAGTGGGGTCGGCATTCAAATGTTTTACATTCAAATACACTTCCCCACTTACCCACACTTCACGTTTGTTTTGCCAAGCCCAAGCTCGATGGAAACTAATCGAGGAGTTGGCATTTAAGGTCACTATACTATTATCGGGCAAGGTGATTCTTTTTTGCTGTGCATATTCGGTCGAAATAGTAATCATTGATTGTTCATACCAACCGATTCCTATCGCTATTATCAACATAGCTGCTACGGCAACCGAAGCAACTCTTACCCATTTGATAATTTTATTTCGTTTTTCTTGTTGTCCAATACTCGTTTGAATATCGGCAAATAGACTTGTACCAAAATCTTTCGCTGGTTCAATGCGTTTGGCAGTCAATACCGTCCTTAATATCAACGTTGCTTGTTGATATGCTTTTAAACTCTCAGGCTGACTTTCTTGCCATTCCTCCCACTGTTGTCGTTCTTCTTCTGCACCTTCTTTGATCCAACGGATAAAACCCGCATCACTCAAAAAATCTTCCGTAGAATATGTATTGTACTTTTCCATCTATTGCCAGATTTATTTGGCTTCTATATATACAAACCGAATAATTTTTGCCATTACCCCATAGAAGCCAATTTTTTTTTCACATTTTTTTAATATTTCTGTAACTATTCATTTAAAAATAAAACAAACAACTGACTATCAAACAGTTAATATTTTTTCTGTTTTATAAAAACATCAACAAAAACTATCTAAAAGTCACTGTTACAGAATATTACGTAGCTAAACACAAACTAAATGAATATGAAGAAACTCTTACTCACGAATATATTATTAATAGAGAACGTCTTTTATTAGTAGGAAATAGAAGAGAGTGTTGCCTGAAAGGAATTATTATAAAATTCCTTTTAGACGAAGAAGTAGAATAAGACTGATAATACTTGAGTTTGGCATATCCAAAATACCACGTAGGGTTTCCAAAGCACGACTATTGAGCTTGTACACACCTTTTACCGAGATATCCATCATGGCTGCAATCTCGTTGTATTCTAATTCCTCAAAATAACGTAAATAAAGCACCTCCTTTTGACGAGGGCTAAGTTGATTTAAAGCCTGAAGTACCTTTTTAGCTTGTTCATCGGATTGTTCAAGCTTGGTAAGTTCTATTTCTGCATTAAAAGTGATATGAAAGGATTCGGCTTCTTCCATATCCACATAATATAGATTGCTTTTCTTGGCAGTTTGGTTCAGAATGAAATTGCGGAGTGATGCTAGTAAATAATATCGAATATTATCTGTTGTACCTGTTGTAGTACGATTCATCCATAGCTTTACAAACAAATCATGTACATAATCACGAACGAGTTCTTCATTTTGTAACTTGCGCATGCCATACTCGTAGAGCGCTTTATAATGCTGGTTATAAATAGCCTCAAAAGCTTCTCGCCCCCCTGTCAAAAAGGTCTCCCATAAGTATGTATCCTTGGTTTGCATCAAAGCCTCTTGGTGATTAGTTATCGTAGTATTACAAATTTATAAAAAAACTAAGTCTATCCTCTATGCTACATTTTACCAAAATATCACTTATCTATTTAAATTAAGTATTTATACCGATAAAAAGCAAAAGCCCCTTTGTGCTTTTGAGTTCACAAAGGGGCTTTTGCTTTAGCTAGCCAATACTTTTTACAGTAATCACTGGATCAGGAAATTGAATTCCCTCTTTATCAAAGTGCTTTTTGATATGTTCATTCATAAAATATTGTGTCTTATCTAAATCTGTAGCATTTACCCATAGCTTAACATCCCAATATATAGCGCTATCAGTTAGCCTTCCTACCAAAACATCATTATTCTTATCTTTGTGGACAAAAGTACATTCCTCTATTACTTCCCTAATGGCTTTACGTGTTACATCAATATCATTTGTCATAGCGACTTGAAATTGCATATCTAAACGAATAATGCCTTTTCTTGAAATATTTACCACTGGTGAGGTTGACAAGCTTCCGTTTGGAAGAATAATGGTTCGATGACTCGTTGTACTAATTACCGTATTGAAGATTTGAATTGATTCGACATATCCAGTATAGCCGTGCACTGTAATCAATTCTCCTACTCTAAAAGGTTTAAAAACTAATATAAGTACTCCACCTGCAAAGTTTGATAAACTCCCTTGTAGTGCCAAGCCAATGGCTAATCCTGCGGCTCCAAGTGCAGCGATAAACGAAGAGGTCTCTATTCCTAAGATTCCAGCGCAGCTTAATACCAACATAATATTGAGAGCAGCACGAACCAAGGATGCTAAAAAAGGCTGTACATCAGGATCAATACTTTCCAATTTCATTTTGGAATGCATGAGACCAATTACTTTTTTGATAAGCAAACGCCCAATCAAAAACATCAATAATGACATCAATACCTTCGTGCCATATTGCAGTAGTAAAGGCCAAACTTTATCCTCAAAATTGGTCAAATAATTATGGGCTAAATACATAAAGTTCATAGCTATAAACAAATAAAGCGCCCTTACGATAAGGACGCTTTAAAAACGAATGTCAAATATGATTATTTCTCTACTTGAGAGTAATTTAGTTCAACTGGAGTATTACGGCCAAAGATTTTAACCATAACGTTCAATTTCTTCTTATCGTCAAAAATTTCTTCGACAGTACCTTCAAAAGAAGAGAATGGACCATCAATAACTCTGATAGTTTCTCCTTTTGTAAACGACAATGTTGCTACTTCTTCAATTGGAGCAACCTCATCAATTTTCCCTAAGATACGCTTAATTTCACTTTGACGTAAAGGGATTGGTGTTTTAGACGTTTTACCATCATTCCAGCTCAAGAAACCAATTACACCTGGCATTGAAGTAATAATGTGTGAAACCTCACCATATTTAATATCAGCTTCTACGAAAACATAGCCAGGAAAAAGAGTTTTTTCACGAACAATTTTCTTACCGTTACGAATTTCGTAAGTCTTTTCAGTAGGTAACATTACTTGAGGAACGTACTCTGTAAGACCCTGTCTTTGCACCTCGTTCTCAAGATATGTTTTTATCTTTTTCTCCTGTCCTGAAACTGCTCTCAAGACATACCAATTAGTTTCTGCCATCTTTAATAATGATTTCTTTGAGATTGAGAACAAAATCTGTTTGTAAAGGAACAGTTCGTCAGCTCAATTAGAATGACTGATAGAACAACTCTAGACCAGACTTGAACAAAAAGTCGATAAGACCAACCACAAGAGCAAAAATCAAAGAAGCAACCAGTACTAGCGTAGAGCTTGCTTGCAATTCACTAAACTTTGGCCATGTTACGTTTTCTGTAACTTCAGTCCAAGAATCTTTAAATAATTGTGTTAACTTATTCATGTTCTTTGTAATGTTATGAAGCTACGAGCTTTCTTTGGTTTGCTTTTCGCTTGTAAAAAGTGATGCTATCCTTTATAAACTTTAAAGTTCCGAATTCTAGCTTAAAATTCCGACTAATTTAAATAATTAATCTGAAACTCGAAACTAAAAATCGGAACTTACTTTGCACGGGCACCAGGACTCGAACCCAGACCGAAGGTTTTGGAGACCTCTGTACTACCTTTATACTATGCCCGTATTGTTTGGATTGCAAAGGTAACAGTTCAATTTTGTATTTCCAAGCACCCGACCTAGGTTTTCTGTAATATTTTTAACTTTCATTAAAACTATTCACATAAAACATTGTTACTCAAAAACTTAAAATTAATATTTTTTATAAAAAACTGTTATTTACAAATACCGAACTAGATAAAAAGCTCAATAATCTATAAAATAAAAGGCGCTATCTTACGATAGCGCCTTTTTATATGGTTAATCCTAGAATTAGTCTAAGATTTCAGTTACCTGACCAGCACCTACTGTACGTCCACCTTCACGGATAGCGAAACGAAGACCTTTGTCCATAGCTACTTTGTTCAACAATGTAACGTCGATAGTCAAGTTATCACCTGGCATACACATTTCGATACCTTCTGGCAACATGATTTCACCTGTTACGTCAGTTGTACGGAAGTAGAACTGAGGACGGTATTTGTTAAAGAATGGAGTGTGACGACCACCTTCTTCTTTAGACAAGATATAAACCTCTGCTTTGAATTTAGAGTGAGGCTTAACTGAACCTGGCTTACAAATAACCATACCACGACGGATAGATTCTTTGTCAATACCACGCAACAACAAACCTACGTTGTCACCAGCTTCACCACGGTCAAGGATTTTACGGAACATTTCAACCCCTGTTACAGTAGATTTCAAGTTCTCAGCACCCATACCTAAGATTTCAACTGGATCACCAGAGTTGATAACACCAGTTTCGATACGACCTGTTGCTACAGTACCACGACCTGTAATCGAGAATACGTCTTCAACTGGCATCAAGAATGGCTTATCGATATCACGTTTTGGAAGTGGAATCCAGTTATCAACAGCATCCATCAAAGCTTCGATAGTAGCAACCCATTTTGGCTCACCGTTCAAACCACCTAAAGCAGAACCTTGAATTACTGGAATGTTATCGCCGTCAAATTCATAGAATGACAACAATTCACGGATTTCCATTTCAACTAGTTCTAACAATTCTGGGTCATCAACCATGTCCACTTTGTTCATGAACACTACCAATTGAGGTACACCTACTTGACGAGACAAAAGGATGTGCTCGCGAGTTTGTGGCATTGGACCGTCAGTTGCAGCTACTACGATGATAGCACCGTCCATTTGAGCAGCACCAGTTACCATGTTTTTCACGTAATCGGCGTGACCTGGACAGTCAACGTGTGCATAGTGACGGTTTTCTGTTTGGTACTCTACGTGAGCTGTGTTGATTGTGATACCACGCTCTTTTTCTTCAGGAGCTGAGTCAATTGATGAGAAATCTTTCTTTTCAGCAAGTCCTTTTTCTGACAACACCTTAGTGATGGCAGCAGTCAAAGTAGTTTTACCGTGGTCAACGTGACCGATAGTACCAATGTTTACGTGAGGTTTACTACGGTCAAAATTCTCTTTTGCCATGATTATTTAGTTCTTAATTAGTTTTATAAAAAGAATGAAAAAATTGATACCTTTCAACTTCCAACAACCAAAGATAAAAGATACTTGATAGCTCCTATTTAACTATTTGTTGTTTTGAATGGAGCCTTTGAGCAGGATTGAACTGCCGACCTCTTCCTTACCAAGGAAGTGCTCTACCACTGAGCTACAAAGGCAGACGTTGAATGCTTTCTCGTGAATCCAAACTGAAGTAGACCACAAACAAAAATGGTTAATCGTTAATCGCTAATTCGCTAAACTATTAACTATTAACTATTAACAATCAACCATCTTAATTTCTTGAGCGGGAGACGGGGCTCGAACCCGCCACCTATAGCTTGGAAGGCTATCGCTCTACCAAATGAGCTACTCCCGCTTTTCTATAACTGGTTAAAAAGTTTCGAAAAAGTTTCCCTAAACTCTAAACTTGTGGGGACAGATGGATTCGAACCACCGAAGACATAAGTCAGCAGATTTACAGTCTGCCCCATTTGGCCACTCTGGTATATCCCCTCATTTTTCTCTTTTGTTTCCGTTTCTTGTAACGTTCCCGTGAAAGAGTGTGCAAAACTAGGTAGATTTTTGATTAAGTCAAAACATTATTGAAAAAAAATTTTTACTTTTTTTTCAATAAAACTCAAAAAACATAGCTAAACATCCCGTAACTAACATTGTAATATTTTAAAAATCAAGGCTTAATATACTTCTTATCTAGTACATTAAGCCCCGAAAAAAAATTATTTTTTTTTGATTTTTTAGAAACGAATACCAAAACTTAAGCCACTAATTTTAGGGCCATAGCCTGTTTGGTACAATTGTGACAAATCATAATTCACAAATAAATCTGGAAAATCTTTCAAACCAAGCTCCAAAGCAAGTCCATAGCGAAGATTATTCAAGTAAAAACTGCTGTGATTCCAAAGTTTTCTACCACTGTCAGATTCTTTTGTCTTGGTATAGCTATCTAATCTGTAACCAACATATCCCCCAAATCCGATATAAGTGACTGTGCTACTCTTTTTAAATGCCACATATGGCATTACAGGAAGATTAATATAAGCTACCGTTAATTTATTTCTTGATAAGTCTACAGGTTGTCCTTTGTCATCAACATAGTCTCTAAATTCTATATTGTTATTTCCTTTTATTTCATATCTGTTATTTTCATACATGAAATTGTACCAAGAAAACTCCAATCCGTAGCTTATTTTCAAAGCTGCACTGCTTCCTTTACTAATGGCTGCACTACGAGTCCATCCAAAACCGAAATAACGAGAGCCAAATGGACTTAATTCAAAGTCTTTCGTATTGTATATACCGCTTATAGAACCCGTATTAGTAAAGCTATTTAAACCAAAATAGATATTAAATCCTGAACGAGAGGCAAATTCCCCATTTCTGCGTGCCACTTTTGCTGTATCTCTCCACATCACTCTGGTTTCTTCACTACCATCTTTTACCACTACTCCATTAATACTCACATGGACTTCATCTCTTCCATCTTGAATGTGTACTCCTCCAGCACCCACACTTACGCCACCTTTAGAACCATTATTTCCTGACGACCCATTATTTCTATTGGTATTAGAAGAAGCATTTGCTTTAATAGCTACGTTGATTGTTTTGTTATTTTGTGATATTACCAAAACAGTGTCTTTTGTAATATCACTATTAACCACCCTTCTTATTCCAATCCATGTAGCATCGTCCAAGGTCATTCCACTTTTTTGAAAAAGTGCCTGTATATCCTCTTTCAAACTTACGTTGGGTTTACCTCTCTCTAAAACGGTCTGGTTTCTCTTATCTATTTTGATGACTGTTGAGTCAGTCTCAGTATTTCTTGCAATTGTTGGCTGAATTGCTAATACCATAAAAAATGCGACGATGTACAATTTTACCCAGTTTACTGTTACATCTAATTGGCTTATAGATTTCATGACTTTAATGATTTATACTCGATTTAGAAAGTTCTAATTTGTTTTATATCTCCTAGATGCAAGTCGATTGCCTTAGGTTGCGTGATAATTTTATTTTTCGTTATTTTTTATCTCTTTCACTGATTCTACGATAGACTCCTTCGTATTTTCTAGCTTTGCATCAGCACGTGCAAGCACTTTTTGAGGTTTGACACCAAGCTCGTTCCAATCTACACCTTCTCCATTTTTTGCTCTTTTGAGTTGTTGCCAAAGTTTACCAAATTTACTCGTTTTCTTGGTATTGAGTTCGTCAGTCCATACCGATGGTCGGGGTCTTTCAGTCCCACCTGTATCCATTGCATCTACCATTGCTAAAACAATTGTCTCTGAAGTTTTTGGCGAACTAGCAGGTTCAGGACTTGGCTCCATTAGTAATACGATGGTATTATTGGTTTTTGATACAGGCTGTATCGGATCAACTGTAGCTAGGGTATTTTCCGATAAATCTTTGTTAGGCTCTACCAATGGGTTTTGATGCACCCGAAGTGTACCTGATTTTGGGTTAGTAGTCTTCCAAGAATTTTTATTATCTGATTTCTTCTGAGCTACAACTTCCTTCATTGGTACAATACGATCAGGCAACTGTGACTGCATTTGAGAACCTTGACTTCCAGCTTGTAAATCTCCTGACGGTTGTTGCGTAGTACTAGTTTTTTCTGCCACAGATATTTCTGTTTCACTATTTGTATGGAATGCCCAATAACCTGCTGCGCCTAATAATATAACTACCGACGCCGCGCGGGCCACTTTCCACCACAGTGGTACTATTTTGGTTTCGTTTTGCTGTAATTTAGCCTGCAACTTATCCCATGCTTCTGGTCTAGGTTTACGCTCATAATTTTGCAAACGTTCGTCAAATAGTTTATCTATATTATGCTTTTCCATTTTGTCTGCTAATTAACTGTTGATTTTTGTTGAGCTATTGCATTTTGCAATATAACTCTAGCTCTTGATAATTGTGATTTAGAAGTACTTTCTGTTATTCCTAAAGATGCAGCTATTTCTGCGTGAGAATAACCTTCGATAGCGTACAAATTAAAAACAGTGCGATAACCGATAGGTAGTGTTTCTATTAATTTCATCAGATCATCTACCTCTAATTGGGTACTAAATTGTTCGGGTTCTGGTTCATAAAGGATATTATCATAGCTCATTTCAAGTTTGGCATTTTTGGTACGTCTTAAATACATTAATGCTTCGTTTACCATGACTCTTCTAATCCATCCTTCAAAACTTCCTTCTAATTTGAAAGTATCAATCTTTTCAAAAACCTTCACAAATCCTTCAATCATTATCTCTTCTGCTTCAAAATCATCGTGTACATATCTAAAACATACTCCCAGCATTCTAGAGGAGTATTTTTCATACACTCTTCGCTGAGCTTTGGGGTCGCCTTTCTGACAGGCTTTGACCAGAGCTTCCTCGCTTTGAAAGAGTGATAAACCGCCGAGTTGTAAAATTTTCACGATAATTGTCTTGGTTTAGTTTTGTAATAGGTAGATGAAAAAGGTGCTAGAAAGGTTGCATGAATTGTAATGAATTTTCAACTTTACGAAATTTTTTTGAAAAACAGATTATATTTTCGGCAATTCCTTTTTACCCCACATTATTTATGCATACATCCGCTCCAATTGGAATTTTTGATAGTGGTATTGGTGGACTCACGGTAGCACATGCTGTTACGAGATTACTCCCAAACGAAAATATCATCTACTTTGGTGATACTGCCCATTTGCCCTATGGTGACAAATCGGCGACTGCCATTCAGGCATATTCTATCAAAATTTGTAATGTCTTATTACAACAAAAATGTAAGGTAATTTTAATTGCTTGTAATTCTGCTTCTGCTGCTGCCTATGAACTAGTAAAAGAATATGTAGGAAGCAAAGCGAAAGTCATGAATGTAATTGACCCTGTGGTGGCTTTTCTTGGAGAAAATTATGCCAATAAGACCATTGGATTAATTGGGACCAAACAGACTGTAAACTCTAATATTTACCGAAAAAAGATAGACTTTCTTGAAAAAGGTATTATGCTAAAATCTTTGGCGACGCCACTCTTAGCACCGATGATAGAGGAAGGTTTTTTTAATCATAATATTTCTGAAAGTATTATTAATGAATACCTTCAAAACGCTACATTAGACGATATCGAAGCATTGATTTTGGGTTGTACGCATTATCCCCTTATCAAAAAACAAATTAACCAGTATTACGATGGTAAGGTAACAGTTTTGGACACCTCTGAGATTGTAGCAAAATCACTTTATGATTATTTAGAAAACAATCATTTACTCAATGAGATGAATGCACATATTCGTCACTTTTATGTTTCTGATTATACACAATCATTTGAAACATCAACGAAAATATTTTTTGGTGAACAAATTCGACTTCAACACTATCCGCTTTGGGAATAGTATTAGGCATGAATTCATTATAATAAAAAAACCTGTCTCTTTCGAGACAGGTTTTTTTATTATTTAAAAGCTTGCTTCAATTTTCTACGCATTATGTCTTTAGGGCTTAAGCCTTGATTGGAAGTTCTCCACCAAAGAAAACCAATAACCATTGCCAACACATACGGTACTGACAAAAGATATAAAATCCCTGTATTTAGGTTTGATGCAATTTGGCTTCTTCCATTCGATACCGTACTTTCTACTACCGAACGGCACATAGCACATTGAGCAAAACTCATGGTAGTCGAAACTACGCTTAGCAATAAAACTAATAATACCTTTTTCATACAATTTGAATTATTGATAATATGGAGAAATCATCAAGTAAACTATTACTCCTGTTACTGACACATAAAGCCACAATGGAAATGCCCATTTAACAACTTTTTTATGCTCTGCAATTTGATTACTCAACGCAAAATATACAGCTTTGAGTACAAACCAAACCACCCCTACTGACAATAGAATATGGGTAAGTAGGAAGAAATAGTAAATGGGACGTAACAAACCTTGACCTCCATATGGAGTTGAATCATTTGAAATATGATACAAGATATAAAGTACCAAGAACAAAGCACCTTGAACGAAAGAAAGCATCATCATTTTACGATGCCCTTCAAGATTTTGTTTTTTAATGTACGAATATCCCAAAAGGAGTGTAATGGATGTTGTAGTATTCAAAATGCCTATGACATGAGGCAATATTTTTGTCCAACTTCCTAAATCAATTTTTTGGCGAATACCTATTAAGAGTGCAACCGCAACTGGAATAGCGATAGCAAGGACGTTGACGATTTTGTCATTCTTCTTATCCTTCTGAATCGAAAAAGATGCCATGTTTTAGTGGATTATCTATTACGTTTTGTTTATTGATATAACTTCAATATTTACTTTTCTGTTTCGTAAATTTTTTGAAGTACTTTAATTTCCAGCATCAATCGATCTACGTCTTTTTTATCTGTTCCGTCATAAAACCCTCGGATATACCCCTCTTTATCGACAAGAATCAATTTTTCGGAATGAATAAAAGTCTCATCTGGTGTTTTTACCGCTTTATCATATTCTGACGCATCTGCCACTGGAATATAATATCCTTTTACGGCCAATGGGTATAACTGTTGTCGAGTACCTGTCAAAAAGTGCCATTTTCCTGGAATAGCATCATATTGTTTGGCGTATTCGCGTAGCATTTCGGGGGTATCGTGAGAAGGGTCTACCGTAAACGAAGCAAACTCTACATCTTTATCTTGCCCAAAAGTATCTTGTACTCTAGTCAACTGAGTAGACATTTTAGGACAAATAGAAGTACATCTTGTAAAGAAGAAGTCGGCTACGTAAATTTTTCCTGCCAGTTGTTTATTCGTAAATGATTTTCCTTCCTCATTCGTCAATGTCCAATCAGGAATAGTATGAAAAACGGTATCCATTTCGGGTTCATCCCATTTCGGATTCGGGTTTTTCTTCATCTTGATATAACCTGTAGTAGAATCAATCACAGGAATCAACTTTGGGAGTTTGTAGTGGTTTTCACCAAAACCTCTCAAGAATAAAAAAATTAAAGCTGGAACCGCTAATGCTACGATTAGAATTCCAGCTTTGATACCTTTTTGCATATTTATCATGCTTTATACTTGAATAAAATACAGGCTGGCATTTTGCCAGCCTACCTTTATTGCTTCTGATCAATACAAGTGACCGCCTTCAAAAAGTAATGCAGTCAACAACCATACAACGAAAATAACTGGAAGCAAGATCATCCAAATCAATGTCTTCACTTCATGTTTTAAGTGCATGAATTCGCCAATAATATAAAATGCTTTTACAATAGTCATTCCAGCAAAGATTGCCACACGAAGACCATTTGCAGGCATTGTAAATGCGATGATAAATTCAATCGCAGTCAAAATCAAAAGAATCCAGAATGTTTTCCAGATAGCGCCAGTCTGAGCTGGTGGAATTACTTTTTCCTCAGTTGCGTGAGAGTGTGAATGTGATGCCATAATTTCAGAGATATTTTCAAAAATATATGATGTCATGGATAAAATTTATCCATGACATTTTCTCATAAAGACTAAACCAGATAGAAGAATGTAAATACGAATACCCATACAAGGTCTACAAAGTGCCAGTAAAGACCTACTTTCTCTACCATTTCGTAGTGACCACGACGATCATATAAACCTGTAGCAGTGTTGAAGAACACCATGATAATCAAAATTACACCTGAAAACACGTGAGTTCCGTGGAAACCAGTGATAAAGAAGAACAAGTCTGCAAATGCTGGAGGACCATAAGGGTTCTGTGTAAGATTTGCCCCAACGATTGGATTACCCAATGCATCTTTAGCAGCTTTTGCTAAATCGTGAGGACCAGCAATGAAGTGAGACCATTCCCAAGCTTGAGAACCTAAGAAAGTAAAACCACCGATAATTGTCCACAACAACCATTTCTCAACAGCAGCACGGTCGCCTCTGTGACCAGCTTCTACTGCCAATACCATAGTTACAGAACTAAAAATCAAGATGAATGTCATAATACCAACAAACACCAATGGAGCTTCGCCGTGGAAGAATGGCATTGCCTCGAATACCTTCTCAGGAATAGGCCAGTGAGTCGTAGCGAAGTAAAACTTTTCGTGAGCGCCTGTCCAAGCAGGTTGACTAAAACGGATCATTCCGTAAGAGACCAACAACGCTGAGAATGTAAAAGTATCTGAAAGCAAGAAGAACCACATCATTAGTTTTCCATAGCTCGCTTTCAAAGGTTCTGAACCACCCGCCCATGTCAGTTTCTCAGGAACAGCAGGTGCTGCGTGAATTGAAGACATCTTTTTTACTTTTTTGGTTAAATATTAATTACTAGATTATCAATCACCGTTAAATATTAACGATTAAAATACAAGAAAAAGAACAAATACAACCAGAGCCCATCGAGGAAGTGCCAATACGTAGCACACAATTGTATTCTTGTTAAGTTATTAGCATTAATGCTTAATCTGAATGAAGATACCAATGAAAACAAAAGTACAACCAAACCAGATATAATATGCAATCCGTGAATTCCTACAAAAACGTAAATCCAAGAGGCTGCAACGTCACTTCCAGAGAAGTGCAATTGATTCTTTACAAGGTCTGAGAAACCATACCATTGCATAAACAAGAAGGCCATCCCAAATGCAAAAGTAATAGAAATTGCTATTTTGAGTGTATTGAAGTTGTCTTTTTTTGCGGCTCTTACTGCCAAATGCATAAACACACTACTTACAACCAATACCGCTGTAGAATACAGGAAAATATTTGGTAAGTCAAATTCATGCCAATTTCCTTCTGCTTTTCTTACTAAATATCCCGAAGTCCAACCTGCAAACATCATGGTAATCGATGCAATTGCAAGCCACAACATAAACTTTTTCGGGTTCATCGACATAGTTTTTACAGGTTCTTCACCCATATCTATATCCTTCAAATGTTCTTGTGTCATCTTATTTTGTTTTTGCTTGTTGTTTCTATCTGTTGTTTTACACACTATACCTTATCCATCAAGAAGGCAATCTGAACAATTGGTAGGTAGATAAAAGAGCCAAACATCATCATCAGAGCTGATTTATCTGTTGGTTTCATCATTAAGTAAAAGGTTTGAGATAAAAACAATACACCACAAAGTACGGCAACCATTGCTGAGTTTACGCCTGTCATTCCAAGCATATACGGAACGAAGCCGCATGGTACCAAAAAGATCGTATAAATCATAATGGTAATAGCTGTACGCAAATCTTTGTGTCCATTGTTGGGTAGCATTTTAAAACCAGCATTCTGGTAATCTTCATCAGCAACCCACGCAATTGCCCAAAAGTGAGGAAACTGCCAAAAGAATTGAATAGCGAACAATATACCTGGCTCCAACCCAAAGTGGTTTGTAGCCGCAACCCAACCAATCATTGGAGGAAAAGCTCCAGGAATTGCTCCAACAAATACAGAAATGGGTCCTACTCTTTTAAGTGGAGTGTATACAAATCCATATAAAATAAAAGAAAGAACTCCTATAACTCCCGATTTGAAGTTGAATTCGAAAAACAATATATAGCTCGATAAAACTAATAAAATCAAACAGTATACTGAAGCTTCTGTGACTGATAAGCGTCCAGTTGGAAGTGGACGGCCCGCAGTTCGTTTCATGAGTTTATCCAACTCAATTTCTTTGATTTGATTGACAATATTAGCAGCTCCTGTAATCAAAAAACCAGCTAGACTAATCAAAATCAAACGTCCCCAATCAATTCTTTCAACAGCAAGAGAATACCCAAATGCTCCAGAAAATGCAACTAGGAATGATAATCTAAATTTCAATAACTCATAATATGCTTTTACTTTACCAGCAATACCTATTGAGATGTTTTCGTTTGTGGTAACCATTTGTTACTTGACGTTCGTTTACGCCGTTTCCTTTTGAAAGACTTTTTCAGAATTGAGCAACAATAAAATTACAAATTGCAATCCAAGTGCTACAATCGCTAATGTAAGGTGTACAGGCTGAATAAAAGCAGGTACACTAAAATACGCCATCACGGCGCCTGATACAATTTCAACAACAACCAATAGTACTAGTGCTCTGAAAAACTTATATAGAATTCCTTCAGATTGAATATTCTTTTTGAGCTGAACAATCAAATAAATGTGTAAGCCTAATAATACTAATGAGAAAGAGCGATGTATGTAAAAAGACAAACCCAATTGTTCTATCCAAGTAGAACGATCGTAACCAAAAATAGGGTTTGCTATTATTTTATCAATAGCCTCTCGAACTTGAGTACCAATCAATACTTGTGCGGTAGACAAGATCAAAAGAAGCGTTAATATCTTACTTAATAAGGACTTGTTTGTTACTTTTTCAGTTTCTGTCACTTCAGACCATCCTCTTGCAATTGAGTAGAGTAATACAAAAACAACCAAAATTGCTAGAAGCATATGCGCTGTAACTACGCCAGGTTTCAAGAACGAGTCAACAACAAATTTTCCTAATGCTGCATTTGCTCCAATTAATACTACTGCAAGAAATGATAAATAAATTAAGCTTTTATCTCTTTTACGATAGCTAAATGAAGCCAAAAAAACGCCAAAAACTACAATACCTGTAAACGCACCTACCAATCTATTCACATACTCAATCCATGTTTTTACAGGGTTGAACTCCACTTCTCCGTGAAGTTTCTCTGCATAAATTTCCTGATAATTAGGAGGTAACTGACTTACCTCTGTGGGAGGAACCCACATGCCAAAACACTTTGGCCAGTCCGGACAACCCATTCCCGACCCCGTGCTTCTTACAATCCCTCCTGCCAATACTAATAAGTAAATAGAGACGATTGTAACAAGACCAAGCTTACGGAACCACATAAGTTTAAAATTGGATTTTAGATTGAATCGAAAGAATCAAATCTTGAAAAAATATAATTGGGTATTTCCCTAAAATGAATTTGAGAATGTAGAGTGTAGATTTTCCACACTCTACATTCTCAAATCAATATGAGCAGTTATTAATGATTGTAAACATCATTTTGTACCGCCAACAAACCTTCGATTTCTTTTTCTTTAGCAATTTCTTCATTTTCCTCTGGGAAGTTCGACTCAGGAGTTGCTGAGAATGGAACGTTTTGAGGAATAAAGTCAGAAGCTGAACCTGGTTTGCTGTAATCATAAGGCCAACGATATACTGCTGGAATTTCTCCCTCCCAGTTTCCGTGACCTACGTTGATTGGCGTAGTCCATTCCAACGTATTCGAATTCCAAGGGTTTTGCGTAGCTTTTTTACCTTTGAAAATTGAATAGAAGAAGTTGAATGCAAAGATTGCTTGAGCAGCAAATGTCAAAATCGCAGCGATTGAGATAAATGCATTCAAATCAGCAAATGTATCTTGTGCATTGTTTGCCAAAGCAGTAAATGAATAGTAACGACGAGGGAAACCTGCGATACCAATGTAGTGCATTGGGAAGAATACACAGTAAACACCCGCAAATGTCAACCAGAAGTGAACATATCCTAAAGTATTGTTCATCATACGACCAAACAATTTAGGGAACCAGTGGTACACACCTGCCAACAATCCGAAGAATGATGCAGCACCCATTACTAAGTGGAAGTGAGCTACTACGAAGTAAGTATCGTGCAAGTTGATATCCAATGCAGAGTTACCTAAGATGATACCAGTAACACCACCTGAAATAAACAACGATACAAGACCGATAGAGAACAACATACCTGGTGTAAAGATGATATTACCTTTCCATAGGGTTGTAATGTAGTTAAACGCTTTAACTGCTGAAGGAACCGCGATAATCAACGTCAAGAACATAAACACTGAACCTAAGAATGGATTCATACCTGTTACGAACATGTGGTGAGCCCATACGATAAACGCAAGAACTGTAATACCCATCATAGATCCGATCATAGCACGGTAACCAAAGATAGGCTTACGAGCGTTGGTTGCAATAACCTCAGAAGTAATACCTAAAGCAGGTAACAATACGATATACACCTCAGGGTGACCTAAGAACCAGAACAAGTGTTGGTACAAAATAGCTGAACCACCTACGTTTGGAAGAGCTTCACCGCCGATATAGATTTCAGACAAGTAGAATGATGTACCGAAGCTACGGTCAAAAATCAACAACAAGGCAGCAGACAACAATACTGGGAATGATAACAAACCTAATACTGCAGTAAAGAAAAACGCCCAAATAGTCAAAGGCATTTTAGTGAATGACATACCTCTTGTACGCAAGTTGATAACTGTAGTGATATAGTTTACACCACCCAACAATTGTGATACAATAAAGAAGGTCATACTTGTCAACCACATAGTCATACCTAGACCAGAACCTGGCATAGCTTGTGGTAAAGCTGACAATGGAGGATAAATCACCCAACCACCTGAAGCAGGTCCTGTCTCAATGAAAAGAGACGCAAACATGATTACAGACGAAAGGAAGAAGAACCAATATGACAACATGTTCAAGAAACCTGAAGCCATATCTCTAGCACCAATCTGTAATGGAATTAAGAAGTTAGAGAATGTACCAGACAAACCAGCAGTCAATACAAAGAATACCATGATGGTACCGTGCATAGTTACTAGAGCTAGATAAAACTCTTTTTCCAATTTACCTTCCACAATCCACTCACCTAAAACTGGCTTCAACCAGTCAAGGTTCATGTTAGGGAAACCAAGTTGTAAACGGAAGATAATTGACAAAGCACCACCGAAGAAAGCCCAGATGATACCTGTAATCAAATATTGCTTTGCAATAGTTTTGTGGTCTTCAGAGAAAATATACTTTCTAATGAAGCCAGGCTCGTGATGCTCATGCTCGTGGTCATGACCATGTGCGTGAGTGTCGTTTGCGTGTAGTGTCGCAGTTGCCATAGATTACAATGATTATTCTAATAGTAATTGTTCAAAACTCTATTTCAAAAATTGATTATCTTCTTCTCAAAGAAGCAGTTGCAGGAGCTGCACCAGCAGCAGCTTGAGTACTATCTGATTCGGCTGCAGGAGCTTCAGCAGGAACATACTTTTGAGCTTTACCTTTTAACTTTTCAGGAACTTTTGCTAAATAATCAGGATTTTGAGTCAAGAAAGGTTTTTGTTGTGCAACCCAAGCTTTATAATCTTCTGGTTCATCAACAAATACTGTGATAGCCATACCGAAGTGACCACGACCACAGATTTCTGTACAGTTCAACTTGTAGTTGAAGTCAGATTTACCTAACTCTGCACGCATCTCATCTGTAGATTTGTTTGCTACAAACCAGAATTTAGTAGGCATACCTGGAACGGCATCCATCTTAACTCTTTGGTATGGCAAGTATACAGAGTGAAGTACGTCTTGTGCTTTAATTTTCAACAAAACAGGTACACCTTTTGGTAAGTGTAATTCATTTGCTGTAAAGTCGTCAAAAGAACTTTCGTCAGTGAAGTCGATACCAATTTGATTTGTATCGTCAATCAACTTATAATTTTGGTTACCCAATTTGTTATCATCGTTCCCAGCGTAACGTACATACCAACCAAATTGGTGACCTGTAACTTCTATAACTACTGCATTGTCTGGAGCTTGTTTTGTAATATCTCTCCAAATTCTCCAACCTGTAAATACCAATACGGCCATTACGATAGCTGGAATAATTGTCCAAATGATTTCTAACTTGTGGTTTACTGGATAGAAAGTAGCTACATTGTTTTTCTTGTAACGGTACAAGAAAGCAAAAACAAACAACAATGTGTTAGTTAAGAAGAAAGCAGCTGTAACAACACCCATTGAAATCCAGAACATTTGGTCTGTTTTCAAACCGTGTTCTGAACCAGCAACTGGAAGGAAGTCTGGCTGTGAGTGTAAGAAAGACCAAGCAGCGGCAATAGAACCTAATACAAGGAATACTAGAAAACCAAAGGCATTACCATTATTGGCCCCATCTACGCGAGCATCAGAGTCATCAGCACCCTGAATACCTTTCGAAAGAGCAATACTCTTAGAGACAATCATAATTGCCAAACCCAAGAATACTACTGACAAAAGACCTATTAGATATGTCATGTCTGAATTAATTTATTGTTTTGAATCTAATTCTTAAAATGAAATGTTCAGCAAAAATGTTTTACCGAATTCGAAAATTCTGAGAAAATAATTGGATGCCCGTAGGCATCCAATTAGTCACTAAATATCGTGGTGAAGCGACTCTTCCAATAATGGGTGGTTTTTAGCAACCAAAGACGCTTTTGTTAATTCTGTTGAAACAACATAAACAAATGCTGAAGCAAACAAAATAACAGTACCAAATTCAACTAATCCGAATCCACCGTGAGGACCAACCGTACCTGGCATGATCATTTGGTAGAAATCCAAATAGTGACCTACAATCACAAAGAAACAACAGATTTTCAAGAAAATCGGAGTACGTTTTGCATCACGAGTCATCATGATCAAGAATGGGAAGAAGAAGTTCATGAACACGTTCAAGATTTCAACTGCTTTGTACACTTTATTGTGACCTTCCCAACGCTCTAAGAAGTAGATTGTTTCTTCTGGCATGTTAGCATAGTAAATCAATAAGAATTGAGCAAACCATACGTAAGTCCAGAAAATAGAGAATGCAAACATGAATTTACCTAAGTCATGCAAGTGGCTATCGCTAACATATTGCATATATCCTTTGTCTTTCAACAACAATACTGTCAATGTAATAGTAGCCAAACCAGTTACGTGCCAGCTAGAGAACATGTACCATCCAAACATGGTTGAGAACCAGTGAGTATCGATAGACATAACCCAGTCCCAAGCAGACAATGAAGAAGAAATACCCATTGCTACAACAAAACCAGTACCGATACGTACCATGTCAAAAAAGTTTTGAGTTCCACCGTTCAAATCTTCCTCGATTGATTTTTTACGCATCATGTTCCAAAGAACAATCCATACAGTAAAAATAGCAACCAAGCGAACCAAGAAGAATGTGAAGTTCAAATATCCTTTTTTACCTGCAATAATTTTATCGTAATGCTCACTTGCTGGATCAGTGATTCCATGGTGCATCCAGTGGAAGATCACATCGCCTTTGAAGATGAATAACAAAAGCAATACAGGGAAGGTAAAATACAAGAATCTAGGGAAAGCTTCAGGAATTCTTTTTACTACAGATGACCAACCTGCTTTAGCAAGGTATTGTACTGCAACAAAGAACATACCGATTACGGCAATACCTGAGAAGAAAACACCATTCATCCAAAGGTTAACCCAAAGACGATTTAATGGATTCCAAGGTGATTCATGGTGAGAAGCTGCACCGCCAGAAAGGTGCTCTCCGCCATGTTCAGCAGCATGACCTGCCACTGCGTGAGCAGCTTCGTGCTCACCACTTCCTAAGAAGAAAACGCCAATACCCAAAAGCACAGCACCAATGATCATCGCAGTGATCACTCTCTTGCGTGCCTCCGGAGTAAATTCATAAAACTCCTCGACGTTTGCTGGGGAAAAATGTGAATGTCCCGCCATTATACTTATAAGTTTGTAAGTTTAATAGTATGAAAGATTGCATCAACATTGATGCTTTTTTGACTATGCGCAATAATTACAAATTGTAAATTACTGCTTTTGCAATTCGTGTACGTAAAGTACAATTTTCCAACGGTCTGCTGATGAAATTTGAGAAGCGTGTGACCACATACGTCCTTTACCATGAGTAATTGTATGGTAAATATGACCGTCGTTTACACTTTTCAAGGCATCCGATGAATAAACTGGAACCCCTTTGTACATTTTTGCTACTAAGCCATCGCCTTTACCAGCTTCACCATGGCAGTGTTGGCAATATCTTTCATATTGAGTCTTACCTGCTTCAATGTTTTCGGGGGTTGCTGGATATGGGTTTGACAACAACGCTTCAGAAGAAGCCATATCGTCTTTACCGATATTACGAGCAATCATATCCATTTTCATTAATTTGCTGTTTACTGTGTCTCCATCAGCAGCAGCAAATTTTTCGCGTGGTACTGTCCCTTTAACAGGAGTACGCATGTTCATACCGTAAGGGTTGATTGTATTCAACTCACCCTCAGTTTGAGTCATTGGTTCGTATGCAACCGAGTGATACATGTTTGGCGCAAACTCTGTCCCTGTATCATTATGGCTATCTTTACAAGAAGTTGCAGATAAAGCAACAACTCCCGATAAAAACAGACCTATGTATTTATTAGTTAACATATTTTTGATTTTAATTAGTCGTTGGACATTGCTTTAGGGTATTCCTAAGGTTCAATGCTTAGAATTGCTTTACATTCACTTCGATAGCACCAGAAGCCTTTAAAATTTCTTCGATCTCAGCTTCAGATTTCTTGTTAGTTCCCATGTTAATGGTCATGATGAACTTATCGTCAGTACTTCTTAAATCAAATGTTTTTGGCTTTTTACCTGGCCACAAGCTATTTGATACAAAGAAGGTAAATACCATACCAAATGCAGTGAACAATACCGTACCTTCGAAAGTAACTGGAATCCAGTCTGGTAATGCGAAGAAGTCTTTACCACCGATAATCATTGGCCAGTCAAAAACCATTGTATAGTTAATCAAGAACTGAGCACAAGTCAAACCTGTTAAACCAAACAAGAATGCAGCGATAGGAATTCTTGTACGCGGGTGACCGATAGCAGTATCAAGTCCGTGGATTGGGAAAGGAGTATATACTTCCTCAATTTTCACGCCTTTTCCTTTTACTTCAGTTACTGCGTGTAATACCTCGTCCTCATCGTCGTAAACTCCAACCAAGTATTTTTCTGTTGTATTCATTTTAATATTCGTTATGTCTTGATATTGATTTCAAAAGCTAGAATTGGTGCAGATTTGCACTGCACCATCTCTTTTGAATAATTATTAATGAGTAACTGATTCTTTTCCTCCTTCAGACTTCTTCTTGAATGGGTAGTTTGAAGAAACACCTTTCATTACAGATTTCACTTCTGCCATGTTGATTACTGGCAAAAACTTAGCGAATAAGAAGAATAATGTAAAGAATAAACCGAATGAGAAAATATAGTCACCAATATCGTACATCGTAGGAGAGAACATTGCCCATGAAGATGGAATATAGTCACGGTGCAATGAAGAAACGATGATTACAAAACGTTCGAACCACATACCTACGTTCACAACTACCGAAAGGATAAATGAGATAAGGATGTTTGTACGAATACTTTTGAACCAGAATAATTGTGGAGAGATTACGTTACATGTCATCATCATCCAATAAGCCCACCAGTAAGGACCAAATGCACGGTTAATGAAACAATAGCTTTCGTATTCTACACCTGAGTACCAAGCAATGAAAAACTCAGTTAAGTAAGCAATACCTACAACAGAACCTGTTACAGTGATAATGATATTCATCATTTCAATGTGTTCCATTGTGATGTAATCTTCCAACTTAAATACTACACGTGTTACCAACAACAAGGTTTGTACCATGGCAAAACCAGAGAAGATAGCACCAGCTACGAAGTATGGAGGGAAAATTGTCGTGTGCCATCCCGGAATAACCGAAGTAGCAAAGTCCATTGATACAATCGTGTGTACAGAAAGTACAAGTGGAGTAGAAATACCAGCCAAAATCAAAGACACATATTCGTAACGAGCCCAAGTTTTAGCAGAACCAGTCCAACCCACAGAGAACAAACCATACCAGAATTTAGAAGCCTTAGTTTGAGCACGGTCACGAATTGTAGCCAAGTCAGGAATAAGACCTAAGTACCAGAACACTAACGAAACAGAAAGGTAAGTTGAGATAGCAAATACGTCCCAAACCAATGGTGAGTTGAAGTTAACCCAAAGTGAACCAAAAGTATTTGGAAGTGGTAATGCCCAGTGAGCCAACCAAGGGCGACCCATGTGAGCCAAGATAAATGAAGCAGCACATAATACGGCGAAAATCGTCATCGCTTCTGCTGCACGGTTAATTGAAGTTCTCCATTTTTGACGGAACAATAACAATACAGCTGAGATAAGTGTACCAGCGTGACCGATACCTACCCACCATACGAAGTTTGTAATATCCCAAGCCCAACCTACGGTCTTGTTCAAACCCCAAACTCCAATTCCTTGCCACCATGTGTAACCTAAACAATAGGCACCATAGGCGAAAATCACACAAGACACAGAAAAGGCAATTTTCCACTCTTTCGTTGGTTCACCTTCAACTTGCTTGCAGATGTCTTGTGTTACATCGTGATAAGATCTACCACCTCCTACGAGGGTTTCTCTTATTGGTGATACTACGTGCGACATATTTTAAGATTTAATAGTTTTAAATTCGTTATTTTCTAATAGGAGAGGGCTTTCACCCTCTCTAAATTTCTTACTTATGCGTGTTCTTTCGCTTCGCCCTCAGCTTTTTTTCCTTCTCTTTCTTTGTTACGTACTTTTACTAAGTAAGAGATATTTGGCTTAACGTTAATTTCTTCAATCACACCGAACGAACGACCAGTTTTCTCAGCAGCAAGTACTTGTGAGATTTCTGATTCTGGATCATTCATGTCACCGAACGTAATAGCGTTTGTTGGACAAGATTGAGCACAAGCCACTTGGATTTCTCCATCTTTTGGTCTTCTCTTCTCTTTCTTAGCTTCCAATTTACCAGCTTGAATACGCTGAACACACATTGAACATTTTTCCATTACACCACGTGAACGAACTGTTACGTCTGGGTTCAACACCATACGACCTAAGTCATTGTTCAAATGGAAATCGAAATCGTCAGTTTGGAAATAACGGAACCAGTTAAAACGACGTACTTTATATGGACAGTTGTTTGCACAATAACGTGTACCGATACAACGGTTGTAAGTCATTTGGTTCAAGCCCTCTGTAGAGTGTGTAGTAGCCAATACTGGACATACAGTTTCACAAGGAGCATTGTTACAGTGTTGACACAACATTGGTTGGAATACAACTTCTGGGTTTTCAGAAGCTACTTCCAATCCTTTTAAGTCTTCAACATCTGCATCAGAAGAATAATAACGGTCGATACGCATCCAGTGCATTTCACGACGGTTAATAACTTCTTGACGACCTACAACTGGAACGTTGTTTTCTGCAGAACAAGACACAACACATGCACTACATCCAGTACAAGTGTTAAGGTCAATCACCATACCCCAAGCGTGGTTGTTGTATTTGTGACCATTCCACAATGAAATATCAGTTGCAGTTTTCTTGCCTTCAGCTGTTAAGATTTCTGGCTTGAAACGTCCTGCTTCTACATTCTTTTTGTATTCAGACAATACTGTTTCTTGAACAACAGCCTCACGAGCCATTACAGTATTGTGTGTTTGTGTTTGAGCAATTTTAACCTCTTCTCCAGTTGATTTGATAGCTACATCTCCAGTATTGAAGAATGCTAACGTACCATTAACAGTTGAGATGAAAGGATAAGCATTAGCACCTACTCCATCAGCTGATTTACCAGCTTTTGTACGTCCGTAACCGATAGCTACAGCGATAGTACCATTTGCCTGACCTGGTTGAACCAATACTGGCAATTTGATAGACTTACCACCAATAGTCAATTCAGCTTCTTTGTCTTGTTCTAATTTCAATTCAGCAGCTGTTTTTTGAGAAACTGCCAAATAGTTTGTCCAACAAGCTTTAGAAACTGGCTCAGGCAATTCTTGCAACCAAGGGTTATTTGCTTGAGAACCTGTACCCATACTTACTTTCTCATACACTGCTAATTCTAATTTATCAGAAGAAGCTTTGTAGTTCTTTGAGATAGCAGCGGTAGCATCAGCCAAGTTTACAGCAGGAGCAGCAGCACTAGCTGTTGAACCAAACTCATAAACGCCATCATGCAATACTTGTGACCATTGTACTTTACCAGCTTTTAAGATATTGCTAGTCCAGTTAGATTCCAAGTAAGCAGCATAATCAGCATTCAAACCAGCCCATGTTAATAAGCTAGATTGTGTTTGACGTGTTGCGTAAATAGTTGAAATAGTTGGCTGAGTCAATGAAAAATACCCTTTTTTAGGCTCAGCATCATTCCAAGACTCCAAGAAGTGAGAGTCAGGAGTGTTATATTTTACTAATGAAGCTGTTTCGTCAGCTCTATCGTTTGTTGCAATTGTTAAAGCAATCTTAGGAAGTGCTTCAGCCAATTCAGCACCACGAGGGTGGTTATAAACTGGGTTTGCGTTGTAGAAAATAACCGCAGCGATTGCACCAGACTTAGCTTCGTTGATGAACTGATTCATTTCAGCATCAGAACCTTGACGGTAGTTTGCTGGAGTTCCTAAATCAATTGTTGTACCATAAGCACCAACCAATCCATTGATTGCAGCTACCACAGCTTGAACTGAGGCGTCATTTGAACCAGATACTACGATTGAAGCACCTTTTGATGCAACTAAATCAGCAGCAGCTTTCTCCAAATACTCAACTTTTACAGCTGAAGTTGACAATGCAGGAGCACCTACTTTCGCAGCAACTGCATTGTAAAGAGCTGTTGCAACTAAACCTTCTTGAGATGGCTTGTATGTTGCACGGTAATCAGCGTTAGCACCAGTGTTAGACATAATTGTCTCAAACTGATAGTGACGAGACATTTCTTTGTTACCATCTTTTGCAGAAGATACACGACGAGTTTTAGCCCATTGTGCAGCAAATTCAGATGGAGAAATCCAAGTTCCTAAGAAGTCAGCACCCAAAGAAACGATTGTCTTTGCTTTACTGAAATCAAAACTTGGTAATACACCGTTAGCTGCTACTAAACCTGACAATGAGTTTGCATCGTAAGTAACAACCTTAGTAGTTGGGTATTTAGCGATAAAATCACCAATAACTTTCTTTGTAGTAGGAGACAAAATAGAGTTTGTTACAATTCTGATTTGTCCACCTTTAGCTAATCCAGAGATGATTTCTTTATCTATAGAAGCCCAATTAGCAGATTTACCTGCAATTTGAGGCCCTTTTAATTTTTCGTTATCATAAAGACTCAATACTGATGCTTGAGCACGTGCCGAAAGAGCACCTTTTGATACAGAAGAAGCTTTGTTACCTTCAATTTTGATAGGACGACCTTCACGAGTCTTTACCAAGATAGAAGCGTATTCTCCGCCATCAACAAAAGTTGAAGCATACCAGTTAGCGATAGTAGGCTCAACATCTTCTGGCTTATTTAAGTACGGAATCGTATTCTTAACTGGAGCTTCGCAAGCTGCCAACGCTACCGCTGACATACCGAATCCTAACACTTTTAAGAAATCACGACGATGAGATCCTGTACCATCAAAGATAGCACCTTCTTTTTCGTCTGCTGACGGGGCATCACCGAACTCACGGTCTGCATATTTAACGAACTCAGCATCGTTAGTTAACTCCTCAATTCCTCTCCAATACCTTTTTGTAGTATTTTCCATATATATTATAATAGTATAAACAGAAACTATTGAATATTAAAATGAAGTAACAAGTCAGAAGCAAGAAAAACGTTTTTGTTTTTTGCTTCTGACATTTGACTTCTTAGTAGTGACATTTTGAACACTCCAAACCTCCGATGTTAGCAACTTTCAAAGGCTCTTTGTTTTCTTTATTGTGAATTTCAACAAGCTTATCATAGTATGCGTTGCCTTTTGTATTTACGTCAGTTTTTCTGTGACAGTCAATACACCAACCCATAGTCAATGTTGAGCGTTGTTCAACTACTTCCATTTTCTGAATTTCACCGTGACAGTTTTGACATTCCAAATCAGCTACGTTTGTATGCTGTGCGTGGTTGAAGTATGCCAAATCAGGCAAGTTGTGAACACGAATCCATTGGATTGGCTCATCTTTCTCGATAGCACGGTAAATTTTTTGAATTTCTGGAGACTCACGCTTAATTGTGTTGTGACAGTTCATACAGATGTTTGGAGAAGGAACGTTAGCACCTTTACCTTTGTAAACACCTGTGTGGCAGTATCCACAATTGATTTGATAATCACCAGCATGAAGTTTGTGAGAGAAATGGATCGGTTGTTCAGGAGCATAGCCTTGGTGAATACCTACACCATAAGCTGCATCAATTGTAGCTTTACCAATCAATAAAGTAATCAAAAGCGCTGCACCTGTCTTGAAAGCATTATTTGCCGCTAATTTTTTACCATTTTCAGCAATTCTTTGTAACAATGGAATACTTTCAGCTTCCTCAGCCGACACTGATGCCAATTTAGAAAGCGTAGTAACAATTGACAACAAAGCAACCAATACCAACACCATCACGCCAAGAAGTGCGATTAGGATATACTGTAACATGCCGCCGTTAGATTCAGCTGCTGGAGCTGCTGCACCTGCCGCTGGAGCTGCACCTGCTGCTGGAGCCGCTGGAGCTGCGTTTTGTGCCTCGATGTAAGCAAGTACACTCTTAATTTGGGCTTCCGAATAATTCGGGTATGCCGTCATCTGAGCCTTACCAAACTTGTTGTAAAGATCGTTAGCATATTTATCACCACTGGCGATAACTGCCTGAGGGTTGTGAACCCACTTTACAATCCAATCCAACGGTCTTCTCTGACCTACACCTTGAAGGCCTGGCCCCACTAAAGGTTCTGCACTTGTATTGTGACAAGCCGCACAGTTGTTTTTGAAAATTTGCTCTCCTTCTGCTACATCCTGAGCATTTACTCTTACAACCGAGGCAAACATTCCCAGTAGCATTGTCAAAGCAACAATTTTCAAGCGTTTCATGGTTATCATAAGAATCTATAAACTAATTTTAATAATTAAGTACTACGCCAAACTATTTACCTAATAATCTGAGACTTCCATTTATTTTTAAACTTTTCAATCTAAAAACTAAGGCAAAAAACTAGAAGAAACACACTATTTCGGGTCACAAAAGTACAATCGGAATAATTACGAACCAATTTATTTATTATTGATTTTCAGCAAAATTAGTATAGTTGTGAACTATTTAGAATAATTCTAAGTTATTTACAATTTTGTTGAATATACGGCTTCAAAATATCCTACATAATTTCCACAAAATCAGCTAGTTCATTTTAATTCATTCAGCCTTACTTATTCGGCATTTATAAGACCATTTATCTTATAAATAAAACCTTCGAATTTAGCTCATTTTTTTGAATTCACCATCCTTGTCACTGTTCAATTTGTGTACTTCAGCATGATTTTTATCATTTTTTTTCTCGAATTTTATTCAAATGAAATAGCATAGTAATATGATAGATTTGATAATCTTTATGAAATACCAATTCTTGGAAAAATACTAAAACTACTTACTAATTGACATAGAAGAATTTAACGTTCGTTATGAAAAATAATGCCAATGAGGAAAGATAAAACTAAGCTTTTTTTACTCTTTGTACACGCTCGCTCTAAATTGGGAGAATTTCATGCAAGCGTTAAAAAGCTAGGCTTCTAGCTAAATTCATCGATGTTAGCTAACCATTTACAGAAGAGGCTAATGAGAGGAAGTACTTAGAAAGAAAGATGATTAAGTAATCGAGCAGAATAATATTTAAGTTATGTGTTTAGGGACAAGGCAACAGGCACAAGGCACAGAGTGTTAAAATGTTTTTATTAACCACAGCTATGCTTTTTTCCAAAGCCCACCGCCGAAAGCTGATACCTGAATGCCTTAGGCACAAAAATTAAATTCTATTTTGCCCACTAACTTAAGTATTAAATTGTTTTTCCAATCTACAATTTGACTTATCTGTTTTCTACTTTAGAAATCGTAGAACAAAAAAAGCGCAACTAGAATTACTAGTTACGCTTTTGGAGGTCTCGAGCGGATTCGAACCGCTGTACAAGCTTTTGCAGAGCTCTGCCTAGCCACTCGGCCACAAGACCCTTTTGTTTGGAATGCAAAATTAGGTATTCATAAGGCATTTACCAAACTTTTGAAGCAAAAAATCGCAAATACTTTATAAAACACTGATTTTCAAACAGTAATTACACCTAATACGATACTAGGTTTTTAAAAATTTAGCTTTATAACAAAAGCAAAGGCAAACCCATTGCTGAGTTTGCCTTCGTGTGTGTATCTCTGAGTGTTGTTAACTTGATTAGAATTAGAAACGGAAGTGTGAGAACGCTTTGTTCGCTTCCGCCATGCGGTGTGTATCGTCTTTTTTCTTAACAGCAGCACCTTCACCTTTAGCAGCAGCGATGATTTCACCAGCTAAACGATCTACCATTGTTTTTTCTCCACGCTTACGAGCATAAAGAATCAACCACTTCATACCTACTGACAATTTACGATCTGCACGTACTTCTGTTGGTACTTGGAATGTAGCACCACCTACACGACGGCTTTTTACTTCTACAGCTGGCATTACGTTGTTCAAAGCTTTTTTGAACGTTTCCAAACCGTTTTCTTTTGTTCTATCTTCAACTTTGTCTAATGCACCGTAAAAAATGTTGAATGCCGTTGATTTTTTACCATCGTACATCAAGTTGTTAACAAACTTAGTTACCATTACATCTCTAAATTTAGGATCAGGTAACACGTATCTTTTCTTTGGTTTTGCCTTTCTCATTGGATTTGTTAAGTTTTTTAATGATAGCCCAAGCTTCTGCTCTTAACTTAGCATACTGGACTGGTTGTTGAATTTGGAAATATGATAATCAGAAAAATTTGAAAACGAATTTTTCACATTCTCAAATTGACGAATTTTCAAATTTTCAAATTACTTTTTCTTACCGCCTTTTCCGCCTTTTACTGGAGCTTGAACCTGACCTGGCTTAGGACGTTTAGCACCGTATTTAGAACGACGCTGACGACGACCGTTAACACCTGCAGTATCCAATGCACCACGGATAATGTGGTAACGAACCCCTGGTAAGTCTTTCACACGACCACCACGAATCAATACGATTGAGTGCTCTTGCAAGTTGTGACCTTCACCTGGAATGTATGCGTTTACTTCTTTACCATTTGTCAAACGTACACGGGCTACTTTACGCATCGCAGAGTTTGGTTTCTTTGGCGTTGTAGTATATACCCTTGTACAAACGCCACGACGTTGTGGACAAGAATCTAAGGCTGGAGATTTTGACTTCCAAGTCATTTGCTCTCTACCTTTACGTACTAACTGTTGTATAGTTGGCATTTTGTCTTGTTGTTATTGAGAGATACACTTTCCTAATTTGAATGATTTCAACTGCACTTTTCTAAGAAATTCATTTGATAGTCGCTCAAATCAGGGGTGCAAAATTACGTAAAGTCTCTGATAAACAAAAGGTTTGATACAATTATTTTCTCAATACGTTTAATAATTATCTCAGAATTAGGGCTTTGTAACAATTAGCACATTTTCGTCATAAAAAAGCAAGGGGATTTTGTGACAATTGTAGCACAAAATCCCCTTGCTTTTGATTTAATCTTTTGAAGCTTATTTGGTAAGTTCTGTTGTGTAAATGACTTTCCCGTCTTGATTTACTACTTGAACGTTGAGTTTATTACTGGTCACCGAAAACACCATAAAGCCATATTCGTTGCTAGCTAACTTACTAATAGGTAATGTCCCAATAGCGGTACTTTCTGAAGCCGACCCTGACACAAAATAGTGTGTTTTATTGGGTGGTGGTAATAAATGTTGTAAGTCATGATCATGTCCACAGATATAGGCATCTACTTGATGCTTATCCAAAACACTTTTCAAAGATGCTCTTACGGCCTTGGTATCGTAACTTTCTCTTCGTTTTTCAGTAGCCGTGAACAAAGGATGATGCCCTACTACCAATTTCCATTTTACTTTTGGAGAATTTGTTGACAATACCTTATCCAACCATTTTTTTTGAGCTGTACTATCTTGGCTGATTACATTGGGACCATAATCTTTATTTTTATAAAAATCTGGAATCAATGGGTTCGTGTCTATAAATGCTACTAATACTTCGTTGCCTCCATCTATCTGAAAGGTTTTAGTATAGTAACGGGCTGGCATTCGCCAACGACGACTAATTTTTGAATAGGCAACTTGAGCATCTGGATTGCCACCGTAGTCATGGTTTCCCAAAACAGGATACCAGTCCCACTGCAAGGAGAAAGCTGTGTAGATATCCTCAAAAGAATATTTCCATAATGGGTCAAACTCACTTTGAACACCTCTTGGGTAAAAATTGTCACCCGTAGAAATGACAAACTCACTACCGATTTGTTTTGCAACTTTTCCCATCTGATCAGCCACAGGCTTTTGGTGGTCTTCACCAACACGTCCCCAATCGCCCATCACCAAAAACTTCAAAGCGCCATCAATCTTCTGCACTTCTTGTGCTTCTGCATTGGTAGCCAACAAACATATACTGGCTAGTAGGTAAAATACTTTTTTCATAATTTTTCAGAAAATTAAGTTTATGTACCTCGACAATCTACTTGAGAAAACACTAATATTCAAGCATTCTCACTGTCAATTGTCGATAGTACACAGATAATCTTAAAGTTGTACTCAATAGTCTATCAAAATTAGACTTCTATTGAGGATATTCTATGACTATCTGCAAGGATTTAACAATACAATATTATTAGAGTAATACAAATAGAGTTTTTCCCTAAATTTAGAATAAAAAAGCCTATGCTTTGGGCATAGGCTTAAGATTTTATAAACTTCTAGCGATTCCTAATTCTAATCCTCGAAGCTCAGCTAATCCTCGCAAACGACCAATGGCAGTATAACCTGGGTTGGTACGTTTTTCAGGATTTAAGTCATCTAACATACGATGCCCATGGTCTGGACGGAAAGGCAAACGATAATCTGTTCTACCTTCTGAAATGCGTTTGCGTTGTTCTAAAACCAGACCTTTCATGACACCATACATATCTACATCGCCATCGAGGTGGTCTGCTTCATAGAAATTGCCTTCGGCATCACGTTTGGTAGCACGTAAGTGAATAAAGTTGATACGACTTCCCAAGCGTTCAACCATACCCGCTAAATCATTATCTTCACGAACACCATAACTTCCTGTACAGAAACAAAGACCATTATTAGTACTTTCATAAGCTGCTAATAATTGTTGTGCATCGCTTTCGGTACTTACCACTCTTGGCAAGCCCAAAATAGGATAAGGAGGATCATCAGGGTGAATGGCAAGATTAATGCCTGCCTCTTCTGCTGCTGGAGTGATAGCTCTGATAAATTCATAAAGATTGGCACGCAACTCTGCATCTCCAACTTCATTGTAGGTTCCTAATACAGCAGCAAATTCCTCTACGGTAAAGCTTTCTTCACTTCCTGGCAAACCTGCAATAATATTACGAATAAGCTTGGTTTTGGCTGCTTCACTTGCTTGATTATACCAAGTGTGGGCTTTTTGCAATTGCGTTTCTGTATAACTTTCTTCTGCACCCTTTCTTTTTAGAATAAATACTTCAAAAGCTGCAAATTCGGTAGCATCAAAGCGTAGGGCGGTCGAACCATCAGCCAACGGATAATCCAAGTCGGTACGAGTCCAGTCCAATACAGGCATAAAATTGTAACACACAGTATCAATGCCTGCTTTGCCAAGGTTTAGCAAACTTTGTTTGTAATTTTCGATGTATTGCAAATAATTACCAGAACGCTTTTTAATGTCTTCGTGTACAGGAACGCTTTCGACTACAGAAAAATTAAGTCCTGCTTTTTCTATCTCGGCTTTACGAGTTAAAATTTCTTCCAAAGACCATACTACGCCATTGGGTAGATGGTGAAGTGCTGTTACGATACCTGTAGCTCCTGCCTGACGAATATGCGCCAATGATACAGGGTCTTTTGGACCAAACCAACGAAATGTTTGTTCTAAGGGCATTTTAAGATTGATTAGGATGAAAAGATGCGATTAATTTATAAAGGCAATCTTTGTTTTTTTTTACCCAATCATTCCCAAGAAAGATTTAAAGAATAGGAAAGAGGGCAACAAGTTGCCCTCTTTGATTTAGAGATTAAAGCTTATTTTTCACGAGAATAATTTGCTACATAATCAGGCACTGGTGTTTGATGACGCATAAGTGGATCTGTAATTGGGGCTTGCGCAACTTGCTTTAATGGTAAAACTCCCGCCCAAACTGGTAACTCATAATCTTCTTCATCGTCACTTGGATTCCCTACTCGTACTTTAGCCGAAGCTTTTTCCAACGAAAAGGCCAAAACCATAGTTTTCTTCATTTCGGAAGCATCTGGCTCACGAACTTCTGCCCAGCGACCTTTGATAACGTGTTCAGTAAAGGCTTCTAAAGCATCCCATGCTTCTTGTGCATCGGTGATAAGTTCAGCTTGTGCAAATACCACCACAGAGCGATAATTGACCGAATGATGAAAAGCCGAGCGAGCTAATACCAAACCATCCAACAATGAAACCGATAGGCACACCTCTCGACCATCTGCGAGACTTCGCATAAAATGACTCCCAACCGAGCCATGGATATAAAGTTTATTGCCTATTCGACAATATCCTGTTGGTATCATCATTGGTTTGCCATTTTCTACGTAAGCTACTTGACAAACCAATCCTTCGTCGAGGATACTGTAAATTTGATCGGAGTCATAGCTGGCTCTTTTTGCTAATCGACTTGGTTTTAAATTAACCTCTTCCATAAGTTCTTGTAAATGTGGATTGTTAACAGATATGTTGATAAATCATGTTACAAATTTCTATCTTTACTGGCTTAGTTCATTAGTCCAGTTATAAATAGCAAAACAGTCCAGATGCAAATTCCATATAAGTCAATTTTGGTGTTAGAGCGCAGTTCGGCAGTGCCTTTGTATGTACAGCTTGCCAATGCTTTTATTCAGCATATTCAAAGTGGTATTATTCCAAAAGGGTATAAACTTTTGGGTTCTCGTCCATTGGCTGATTTATTAGAAATAAATCGTCAGACCGTAATTCAGGCTTATGAAGATATACAATCGCAAGGATGGATTGAAATCTTACCGAAAAGGGGCGTTTTTGTGAGTAATCAACTTCCAATTGTTCAAGCAAAAGGATTTATTTCTACTCAAATAAGTGAAGCGAGCGAAAAGGATAGTATCCTGACCAACCGAGCTTCGGGATTATTTTTACCTAAATTAATTCAACATCGTCTTGCCTTCAACGATGGCTTGCCCGATCCACGTTTGGCGCCTCGAGAGGCATTGGCCAAACGTTATGCACATTATATAAACTACGCCGAACCAGCTCTATTAAATTATACAGAGGTTTATGGATTACGCCGTTTTCGAGAAAATTTGGCAGCATTACTCAATCAAACCAGAGGGCTTTCCATCACTGCCGAACATATCCTAAGCACACGAGGAAGTCAAATGGGAATTTATTTGGTGGCTCATGCTTTTATCCGTTCAGGCGACTTGGTTATGGTTGGTGAGCTAAGTTATCAAGCAACCAACTTGACTTTTGAGCATTTTGGGGCAACAGTGATGACAATCCCTGTGGATGAAGATGGTTTAGATACTATTGCCTTAGAAAAACTCTGTCAGAAGCATCCAATTCGGATGGTATATGTTACCTCACACCACTATCATCCGACTACTGTTACGCTCAAACCTGAACGTCGTTTGCATTTATTGCAACTCGCTGAAACGTATCATTTTTGGATTATCGAAGATGACTATGATTATGATTTTCATTATGCCAATCGCCCAGTGTTACCATTGGCAAGTGCTAATACACATGGAAGAGTTATTTATATTGGTTCGTTTACTAAGTTAATAGCACCAACTTTTAGAGTAGGATATGTAGTTGCTAACCCCGAAACTATAGAAGAATTAGGTAAAATAAGACGAATTATTGACCGACAAGGAGATACTATACTTGAAGCATGCTTGGCTGACTTATTGGAAAATGGCACACTCCGACGCCACGTAACCAAGGCGCTCAAAGAATATCGTGTGCGTCGAGATTTTACCTGTGAGTTATTTGAAAAAGAGCTTGGAGAAAAAGTCTCCTTCGAAAAACCGCAAGGTGGAATGGCAATCTGGATGAAGTTCTCGGAAAAATATCCTTTAGCGTTATTATCGGATAAAGCCCATAAAAAAGGCTTATACTTACCAAATGGAGGCGCATATAAGCCTTTAAATGCCTGTAGAATTGGTTTTGCCTCTATGAATCTTTCTGAGATTGAAGAATCTATGTCAATTCTAAAAAAAATAATGTCAGATTAACGTTTGAGTTTACCACTCACATCGCCTTTCACGACCATTTCAATTTCTTGTAAAGTAGCCAAATTAAAATCACCTTCCACAGTATGTTTCAAGGCTGATGCTGCCACACCATACTCTAATGCTTTTTGAATATCTTGAAATGTAATATAAGCATAAATAAAACCTGCCATAAAGGCGTCGCCACCGCCGATTCGATCTACAATATTCGGTATATCGATAGTTTTTGTTTTGATCATTTCGGTACCATTCCAACACTGCCCCGAAAGGGTATTATGCGAAGCTGAAATTTGACCTCTTTTGGTATTCAATACAAATTTTGCTTGAGGAAATTGGGTTAAAATCTGCTGACAAATAGATTTAAAACTACCCTTTTCATCATTTGGCGTAATCCCAAACATATCGTTGGCATCGCCTTTACTACAAATAATCACATCGCAATGCGAGATTAGCTCAGGCATTACCTCACTTGGCTTTTTACCCCACTGCCAAAGATTTTTACGATAACCAACATCGGCTGAAATAGTCAAACCCATCCGACGAGCTACCTTGACAGCCTGTAAGCACGCTTCAGCAGCCGAGGCAGATATAGCAGGAGATATTCCTGTAAAGTGAAACCATTGTGCATCAGCAAAGATTGTTTCCCAATCAAAATCAGCAGGATTTAATAGTGCAAAAGCAGAATCAAAACGGTCGTATATTACTTTTGATGGGCGCATAGCGGCACCATTTTCTACAAAATAGATCCCTATACGATTTCCTTTCATTTGCATAAACTCAGTACCAACACCGTATTTGAGATAGGTGGTGCGAGCAGCATAACCAAGGTCGTTATCAGGAAAAACTGTTACATGACTTGCAGGAATACCCATAATTGCAAGAGAAGATGACACATTGGCCTCGCCACCACCAAAGTTGATATTGAAAGCATCTGACTGTGAAAATCTTGCAAAATTAGGCGTAGTTAATCTCATCAAAACTTCGCCAAAGGTGATTACTTTTTTCATGATTCCAGATTCCTTAATGGTTATTAGACATAGCTTTCCGAAAGATAACAAATACGTTTCAGAAATCTTATTTTTAGGAATGTAAAAAGGCGTTCTAAACTCTTGATGAGATAGAACGCCTCTTTTATTTTAATATATGATAAACAAACAGTGCTTACAAGTATTTAGATACTGATTCTTCAAAGCCTGCTAGTTGAGTCAAATCTTCGCCCCAAAGGCTACGATTAGACAATACTTTGTGCAAATCAAAATTATCCCAAGCTTCGTAGAAATACGATGCATAGTTACAGTTAATCTGATAGTGCTCACCGTTACATTCTCCGTAATAGTTGCCATTTACCTCTTTTACAGCATGCATAAACTGCAAGTAAGCAGCAAAACCCATAGCAAATAGCTCTGGCGCACGACCAAATTCACGGTAATACTCCATCAAGATTGGTACATTACGCATACGCATTTTAGCAGAATACTGTACTGTAATATCCAATAACTTATGATTGATATATGGATTACGGAAACGATCCAAAACCATACGACCAAAACGATCTGCTGTCTTTGAATCTACTTTATATGGAATCGCCAACGACAACTCACCTAACATCAGATTGGTAATAATACGACTCATATAGCCATTAGCCATAACGTCTTTTACGTATTTAAAACCTAACAAATACGCCATCCCACACATAAGCGTGTGTGTACCATTGAGCAAGCGAAGTTTTAACTCACGATAAATTTCAATGTCTTTTTCAATAATAACACCTTCATCGACTTGAGCAAAACTCAATACCTTACGAACGTGCTCATCGCCTTGAATAGCCCACAAGCGATACACTTCAGACATAATTACTAGGTCATCTTGATAACCTAACTTTTGCAGGATTTCGGTTGCATTTTCTGGCTTTCCTGGTACAATTCTATCCACCAATGAATTACAGAAGCGATTATGCGTATCTATCCACTCTATAAACTCAGGCTCAAGTGCATTGCGGTGAGCTTGTTCTAAAACGATTTCTTGTAATTTATCACCATTACCAACAATCAGCTCAGTTGGAACAATCACCATTCCGCTTTCAGCAGAACCACCGAAGTGTTTCCATCTTTCATACAAGAATGCCAATAATTTTACAGGAAAAGATTGCGGTGGTGTCGACGTAACCTTGTCTGATTCAAGTAATGTAATACCTACCTCCGTTGTGTTCGAAATAATAATTTGCATTTCAGGGTTGCGTGCGCATTCCAAAATAGCACTCCATTCGTTACGAGCCGATAAGGTACGAGAAATAGCACTATTGATGATTGTTTCTTCAATCAACTTGCCATTTTCTAAGCCTTTTATACAGTGAGTATATAAGCCATCTTGTTCATTAAAGGCATCGGCATCTCCTTTATCAGTAGATTTTACCACAACGATTCTTCCGTTGAAAACACCTTGTTTGTTGGCTTTATCGATAAAATAATCGCATAAGCCTCTTAATAATACGCCTGTACCAAACTGTAATACTTTTTCAGGTAAAGAGAATAGCGTTTCATCAGGCACTTGTACTTGTCCTTTAAATTGGGCAGTAGCTGTCGACAAAAATGACTTGGTTAGTTTAAGATCCATCACACAACGAATATAATTTGTAAATACATACTTGACTAGAAAGTAAAATAAGGGGTTTATTCTACTCTATTTTAGAGATATTATTTCTTAAGGATGTTGATGTGTCCCAAACCTTTAGGTTGGAAAATTCGTGTACTACAGGTAGGAACTTGGTGCTCTCGGGTATGAGTTAAATAATCTGTAGAATAAACTCATTTGTTATTATATCTATCAATTGGCTCAAACCCGATAGATTTACCAAGCATATAGGATTATATTTTCATAGTAACTGGTCAAATCTCAGATTATGCCTCTCCGACTGGACCACTATAATTTGTTGGGAATTGGAAACCAATAGCGCCTTTCTCATCAGAAATGCTACCATAAGCATCCTCATATTTTGCGATGTTATCTTTCAATGCATTTAATAATCTGTAAGCATGATCAGGTGTCATTATTACACGTGATTTTACACGTGCTTTGGGTAATCCTGGCATCATTTTAATAAAATCAATTACAAATTCACTTTGTGAATGTGCAATCATTGCAAGGTTTACATACTCGCCTTCAGCCATTTCTTCTGTAAGCTCTACATTAATTTGTGTTTCGTCTTGTTGATTTGCCATAGTTTAAAAACGTAAAAGTTTGATTTTCAAATTTAATCAAAAACATTACCTATTCAATTATTCCAGCTTTTAATTAAAGTTTTTCTTTTGAAAAAATCATGCTAGTTAAGATATTTTAAAGTCATTCAAATCAAAAAATACACATTTTTTAAAAGAAAAACAGTAAAAAATACCCCACGAAAACTATAATTTAAAATCCTGTATATCAAATACTTACTGCCATAAAATCAACATTTATTCTATTTGAGATTTTGATATTTTTCATCAAAAAAGCCAAAGGCCCTTAGAACTGAATCTAAGAGCCTTTGAAAATATATTCAAAAAGAAGTTGGTACTAAACAATCCAACGAGCTTTACGATAGCCACCCACTTTTTGTTGAGCTTGCTGTTCTTTAGCTGTTTCGATTTGTTGTAACTCTTCTTTCGAAGTAATGATATAATCTTGGTATTTGCGAACACCTGTACCTGCTGGAATCAAGTGACCTACGATTACGTTTTCTTTCAAGCCATCTAAGCCATCTGATTTCGCTCTGATAGAAGCTTCAGATAATACTTTCGTTGTTTCTTGGAATGACGCAGCCGAGATAAATGATTCAGTACCCAATGACGCCTGAGTAATACCTTGCAAGTTTGGTTGAGATACCGCTGGTTGAGCGTCACGAACCTCTACTTTACGTAAGTCGCGACGTTTCAATGAAGAGTTTTCATCACGCAACGCACGAGTCGTTACAATCATACCAACCTTCATTTTGTCAGAGTCACCTGCATCTACAACAACTTTCTTGTCAAGAATATCATCATTTGCCAAACGAACTGCAAAACGATCTACATTCTGGTTGTTCAAGAACATGGTATCTCCAGAATCAACGATTTCAACTTTTTGCATCATCTGACGAACGATACATTCGATGTGTTTATCGTTGATTTTTACACCTTGCAAACGGTAAACGTCCTGAATCTCGTTTACTAAGTATTCTTGTACCGCTGTTGGTCCTTTGATAGCCAAAATATCTGATGGTGTAATTGCTCCATCTGAAAGAGGCACACCTGCACGAACAAAGTCATTGTTTTGTACAAGGATGTGTTTCGAAAGTGGAACTAAGTATTTACGTTCAGCACCATCTTTAGCTTTCACATAGATTTCACGGTTACCACGTTTGATACCACCCAATGTAATTACACCGTCGATTTCAGAAACTACGGCAGGGTTAGATGGATTACGAGCTTCGAACAACTCGGTTACACGTGGAAGACCACCCGTAATGTCACGAGTTTTACCAGCTGCACGAGGAATCTTAGCAAGAATCTGACCTGGTTTAATTACTGCACCGTTATCAACAGAAAGACGAGCAGCTACAGGTACGTTGAACGAAGTTTCTTCACCGTTTTTGTTAACAATTACGATTGAAGGGTTCTTAGTTTTATCCTTAGATTCGATGATAACTTTTTCTCTCAAACCAGTTTGCTCATCGGCTTCTTCCTTATAAGTGATATTTTCTTCGATTGAGTCGAATCTTGCAATACCATCTGCTTCAGAAAGGATTACGGCGTTGTATGGATCCCAAGCACAAATTTCTGCACCTTTAGTAATCGTTTGTCCATCTTTCACACGCAAGTAAGCACCATACGGAACGTTGTTGGTGATATAAACTTGGTTAGTAGCTGGATTCACAATTTGAACCTCACCCGAACGACCCATTACGATTTCTACTGGATTTCCTTCTGGATCTACAGAGGCTACAGTACGCATCTCTTCGAAACGGATGATACCATCAAATTTCGCTTTAATCGTCGCATCAAGGGTTACGTTTTGTGCAGTACCCCCAACGTGGAATGTACGAAGTGTCAACTGTGTACCTGGCTCACCGATTGACTGTGATGCAATTACACCTACAGCTTCACCAATACTTACCATACGACCTGTTGAAAGGTTACGTCCATAACACTTAGCACAAACACCATTACGAGTTTCACAAGTTAATACCGAACGAATCTCGATAGAATCGATAGCCGTATCATCTACACTTGTTGCCATCTCTTCAGTGATTTCTTCACCTGCAGGAATCAACAAATCTCCAGTAACAGGATCGTGTACATCGTGGATAGACACACGACCTAAGATACGCTCAGAAAGTGGTTCGATGATTTCTTCGTTATCTTTCAACGCAGCGATTTGGATACCACGTAATGTACCACAATCCTCTTCGTTTACGATAACATCTTGAGCAACGTCATGTAAACGACGAGTCAAGTAACCAGCATCGGCCGTTTTCAAGGCTGTATCGGCAAGACCTTTACGAGCACCGTGCGTTGAGATAAAGTACTCAAGTACGTCAAGACCTTCTTTAAAGTTAGAAAGGATTGGGTTTTCGATGATTTCACCTACCGAACCTTGTAAGTTCTTTTGAGGTTTTGCCATCAAACCACGCATACCACCTAACTGACGAATCTGCTCGCGAGAACCACGTGCACCAGAGTGCATCATCATAAAGATTGCGTTGAAGCCTTGCTGGTCATTTTCCATTTGCTTCATCAACGTATCCGTGATTTTCGAGTTTACTTTCGTCCAAATATCAATAACTGCGTTGTAACGCTCGTTATCGGTAATAAGACCCATCAAGTAGTTATCTGTTACAGATGCTACATCTTCAGTAGCTTTAGTAATCAAATCAGCCTTTTCTTCTGGTACGATAATATCACCGATACCCATTGAAAGACCACCTTTGAAGGCCATTTGGTAACCCAATTCTTTAATATCATCCAAGAATTTAGCTGTACGAGCTACTCCTGAAATTTTGAATACCTGAGAAATGATTTGTTGCAATTTTTTCTTAGTCAACAATTCATTGATATATCCTACTTCTTCAGGAACACAAAGGTTGAACAATACACGACCAGCAACAGTTTTCACCATTTCCTCAACCAATGTACCGTCTTCTTTACGAACCTTAGCTTTTACTTCGATATTAGCATGTTTCGAAACTCTACCTTCGTTCATACCAATTACTACTTCTTCAAAGCCGTAGAATTTCATTCCTTCACCTAGGATTGGGTACTCTGGTGTATGTCTACGTCCTTTTGTTACGTAGTACAAACCAAGAACCATGTCTTGTGAAGGTACAGTAATAGGAGCACCATTGGCAGGGTTCAAGATGTTGTGCGAAGCCAACATCAATAATGATGCCTCAAGGATAGCCTCTTGACCTAGTGGAACGTGTACCGCCATCTGGTCACCATCAAAGTCAGCGTTGAAGGCCGTACAAGTCAATGGGTGCAATTGGATAGCTTTACCTTCGATCAACTTAGGTTGGAAAGCTTGGATACCCAAACGGTGGAGAGTTGGGGCACGGTTAAGAAGAACAGGGTGTCCTTTCATTACGTTTTCCAAAATATCCCAAACCACAGGGTCTTTTCTATCAACGATTTTCTTAGCAGATTTTACCGTTTTAACGATACCACGCTCAATCAATTTGCGAATAACAAATGGTTTGAATAGCTCGGCAGCCATATCTTTTGGCAAACCACACTCGTGCATCTTCAATTCTGGACCTACTACAATTACCGAACGACCAGAGTAGTCAACACGTTTACCTAACAAGTTTTGACGGAAACGACCTTGCTTACCTTTCAACATATCAGAAAGAGATTTCAAAGCACGGTTACCTTCAGAACGAACAGCGTTAACTTTACGTGAGTTGTCAAACAATGAGTCAACAGCTTCTTGAAGCATACGTTTTTCGTTACGTAAGATTACTTCAGGAGCTTTGATTTCGATCAAACGCTTCAAACGGTTGTTACGAATAATTACACGACGGTAAAGATCGTTCAAATCGGAAGTTGCAAAACGACCACCATCAAGAGGCACTAATGGACGTAATTCTGGTGGAATTACTGGAACCATTTTAATTACCATCCATTCTGGTTTGTTCTCGATACGAGTACCCGCTTCACGGAATGCTTCAACTACTTTCAAACGTTTCAAAGCTTCAGCCTTACGCTGTTGAGAAGTATCATTAGCAGCCGAGTGACGAAGGCTATAAGAAAGGTCATCTAACGCAGTACGTTTCAACAACATTTCAAGTGCCTCTGCACCCATCTTAGCGATGAATTTTTGAGGATCTTCGTCAGGAAGCAATTGGTTTTCGCGAGGCAATTTGTCGATAATGTCCAAATACTCGTCTTCTGTTAAGAAGTCCATTTTGTTAACACCATCTTCCTCTTTGATACCCGGTTGAACTACCACGTATCTTTCGTAATAGATAACTTGATCCAATTTTTTCGTAGAAAGACCCAACAAATAACCAATTTTGTTAGGCAAACTACGGAAGTACCAGATATGCGCTACAGGCACCACCAATTCGATGTGTCCCATACGCTCACGACGTACTTTTTTCTCAGTAACCTCTACACCACAACGGTCACAGATGATACCTTTATAGCGAATACGCTTATATTTTCCACAGTGACATTCCCAGTCTTTCGTTGGACCGAAGATACGCTCGCAGAACAAACCACCCATTTCTGGTTTGTAAGTCCTATAGTTGATGGTTTCAGGTTGAGTAACCTCACCATGCGAACCTTCAAGAATTGACTCTGGCGATGCCAACGAGATTGTTACTCTCTGGAAGTCGCTATTTAATTTTCTATTTTTTTTGAATGACATTTTTAAATCTGTTTTTAATTTAAAATATCTAAGGGTTTGGAGAAATTAACACATGGCATTATTTCTCCTTGGTAATTGACTTTCAGAAAAACAACCTTATGATTTAGCGAGGATACTTAATCACTTATGAAAAAAGCTAATTATGTTATAAAACATTCCAAGTAAGATTTGTCTTATAATATTTTGCTTTTGACTCCTGATAATCACACAAGATTAACTCGTAAGATCCTTTGTACAGTTCGCTTTTTGATATAATCGTATTGTATTCTGAGCTTTGCAAATAAGGTTTTTTTGATGCCAACTGAACTCTACTTGGATTATATACAAATAAATGTTCTTTCGACTTCAACAGATAATAAGTTCCACTAAGTCCAGATTGCTCTAGATTATTACCGTCTAATGTCAATGTGGAATCTGTTACCACAGATTGCAAAGTCAAGGTTTCCTTCTCAAAAGTCGGTTTTTCAGCAAATGACTTCCATTCTTTGTGTAAAGGTGTTGCTGGAAAAACATAAGCTTTATAATGATTCATTAACGAATCGTTCGTCTTTTTGATAAAGTAGAATGGGTTATAATGTGGATGAGTAGGAGGAACACCATCATAATAATGATTAAATGTTACTGCAGCTAAAAGTTTGGCACGCGAGGACATTAGTCCCCAAAATTTTGCATATCCTAAAAAGAAGACTGCCATAGAAAATCCTAAAGCAATTTTAGCAAAATGTGCATACCTCACATTCATCACAAAATATCCATACACCAATGCCAGTGCCATGAAAGCATAATAACGATGATTGGAAACTAACATCGTAAATTCTGGATCACTTCCTGTTCGACCAAATGCGATTACACTGGTTGTGAAAAGCAGGTATCCAAGTGCATAAAATGTAAATGATGCTACAAAACGTTCAGTTTGGTCTTTTGCTCTCATATTGAGAAAAGACTTCCACAAAACAAAAAATACCAAAAGTAGAGTCAAAAACCCTGCTATACCTGGTACTGTAGCCTTCCAAAAACTCAATGCCGACAAGGATAAATCAGCCCATCCACCCCAAATGTACAAAAACCCTAAAGGAATATAAGTTGGATGCTCTTGAAACGTCTTAAGTCCTAATTCAATAAATGGTTGCTTTTGGTAACCATGAAAATAGAATCCGACTATTATCGCTGCATAAGCCAACCACGCTAATAGCAGCTTATATTTCTTTTCTACTAATAAAATGACAGCTCCCAGTGGTAGGGCAAAGATGCCACTACCAAAGGAAAAAATGCCCATTAATACAGTTCCAAATGCAAGATAATTCCACTTAGAATTTTTCTGTAACAATAGATATACTGTCCAAATGCTATAAAACAATGCCCATAAGTACTGACAAGAAGAGTTTGCCCAAGTAATAATGATATAAATATGTAAAGGAAACATAAGATATACCATTGGCAACAGCTTACTACTACTTTCAACTCTTCTGAAGGTACTATACACTACTAAATACAATCCTAACAATGAGAAGTCTCCTATATAAGGGTAATAGTTGAAATGAATCTGACCAAATACCTTGTATTGAAACATACTCATCAGCGTCAAAATAGGAAAACGATACTCATTGTGCTGTGCAAACAATGCGGTAAGTTTTTCGCTAAAAGTTGATGCTTTTAGTTCTCCTAAAAATGCTCCTGCAACCATCGTGTAGTCATCATATATCACAAGATTCTGTGTATGATAAAAACAGAAGTAGGCAAACATCAATGGAGGTATTATACCTAGTAACCAAACACCTAGTTTCCTTGTCATTTATTACTCTAACGTAATTTCGAGCGCTAAACCTCTTAGTTCGTGGATCAATACGTTGAATGATTCTGGAATACCTGGTTTTGGCATGTTTTCACCTTTAACGATAGCTTCGTATGCTTTTGCACGACCTACTACGTCATCGGATTTAACTGTCAAAATTTCTTGAAGGATATTAGCAGCACCAAATGCTTCGAGTGCCCAAACCTCCATTTCACCAAAACGCTGACCACCAAATTGTGCTTTACCACCAAGAGGTTGTTGCGTAATTAATGAGTATGGTCCGATTGAACGTGCGTGCATTTTGTCATCTACTAAGTGACCCAATTTCAGCATGTAAATAATACCTACTGTTACTGGTTGATCAAAACGCTCACCGCTAAGACCATTGTACAAGTATGTACGACCCCAAGCTGGTAATCCTGCTAATGTCAATTCGTGAGCAACTTCAGCTTCTGTAGCACCATCAAAGATTGGAGTAGCGTATTTCTTGTTCAATTTTTCACCTGCCCAAGCCAATACTGTCTCATAAATCTGACCGATGTTCATACGTGAAGGTACCCCTAGTGGGTTCAACACGATGTCTACTGGTGTTCCGTCTTCTAAGAATGGCATATCTTCGTCACGTACAATACGGGCTACAACCCCTTTGTTACCGTGTCGACCCGCCATTTTGTCACCCACTTTCAACTTACGTTTCTTAGCGATATATACTTTCGCCAATTTCACGATACCTGCTGGCAATTCGTCTCCAACTTCTAATACGAATCTTTCACGTTTGAAACGACCTACTAATTCGTTACGACGAACGTTGTAGTTTTTCACTAATTGTAACAACAATTTGTTGGCAGCATCATCATCGCTAGCTTCTTCCAAAATCAAGTCAGCCAATAAGTTAGCCTCTTCAGGAACGCTATATGAGCTATCGTCACGGTACAAGTTTTTAGCTGGGAACAATGCCTCTTCGATGTTACGAGCTGTAAACTTGATTCCTTTTTCAAGGATAACCGAACCGAATTTATGTTTGATACCGTTACAAGTTTTACCTTCTAACAATTCAACCATTTTGCCTATCATCGTAGCACGGATAGAAGTAAGGTCTCTTGACAATTGTTTTGACAAAATTGCCAATTCTTTCTTCGCTTTCTCACGCTCGTCTTTGTCTTTCTTAGGACGGCTAAACAATTTGGTATCGATAACAACACCTTTCAATGATGGTGGCGCTTTCTTAGAAGCATCCTTCACATCACCAGCTTTATCACCGAAGATAGCACGAAGTAGTTTTTCTTCTGGAGTTGGATCAGACTCTCCTTTTGGAGTGATTTTACCAATAAGGATATCTCCTTCTTTTACTTCAGAACCTACACGTACTACACCGTTTTCATCTAAGTTCTTCACAGTTTCTTCAGAAACGTTAGGAATCTCAGCTGTTAATTCTTCTTCTCCACGTTTTGTATCACGAACTTCTAGTTCGAATTCTTCAATGTGGATTGAAGTAAAGATATCATCACGAACAACTTTCTCAGAAATTACAATCGCATCCTCGAAGTTGTAACCTTGCCAAGGCATGAAGGCTACTTTCATGTTACGTCCAAGTGCCAATTCACCTTGTTGTGTTGCATAACCTTCACAAAGTGCTTCTCCTTTTTTCACACGTTGTCCTTTACGAACAATTGGCTTCAAGTTGATTGTTGTATCCTGGTTAGTTCTACGGAACTTAATCAATTTGTATTCTTTTGTATCACCTTCAAAGCTTACTAAATACTCATTAGGAGACATATCGTATTTCACAACGATTTTGATACTGTCTACATAAGCAATAACACCATCTGCTTCTGCCACAACCAATGTGCGAGAGTCAAGTGCTACACGTGCTTCAAGACCTGTACCTACGATAGGAGCTTCAGGGCGCAACAATGGCACGGCCTGACGTTGCATGTTTGAACCCATCAAGGCACGGTTGGCATCATCATGCTCCAAGAATGGAATCAAAGATGCTGCAACTGATACAATTTGATTTGGAGCAACGTCCATGAATTGAGCCTCTTGTGGGTCAACTCTTGGGAAGTCACCTTCAAAACGAGCTTTTACACGATCGCTTTCAAACAAACCATCATCACCATAAGAAGCATTTGCCTGAATGATGTTTTTACCATCTTCTTCTTCTGCTGTCAAATAATGAACTTGGTCTACCTGAACTTTACCTCCTTCAACAACACGGTAAGGTGTTTCAATAAAGCCCATCGAGTTGATTTTCGCGTGAACGCAAAGTGATGAAATCAAACCGATGTTTGGACCTTCAGGAGTTTCAATCGTACAAAGACGACCGTAGTGCGTATAGTGAACGTCACGAACCTCAAAACCTGCACGTTCGCGAGAGAGACCACCAGGTCCAAGGGCCGACAAACGACGCTTGTGAGTAATCTCAGCCAATGGGTTTGTTTGGTCCATGAACTGAGAAAGCTGGTTGGTTCCGAAGAACGAGTTGATTACTGATGAAAGCGTACGAGCGTTGATCAAATCAACTGGCTTGAAGTCTTCGTTATCACGAACGTTCATACGTTCTTTGATTGTACGAGCCATACGAGCCAAACCTACACCAAACTGAGCATATAATTGCTCACCTACAGTACGAACACGACGGTTTGATAAGTGGTCAATATCATCGACTACAGCTTTTGAGTTGATCAAACCGATTAAGTATTTAACGATTGAGATGATATCATCTTTCGTCAATACTTTTGTTTCCATCGGAATATCATGTCCCAATTTCTTGTTAATTCTATAACGACCAACCTCACCTAAATCGTAACGTTTGTCAGAGAAGAACAAGTTTTGGATAATATCACGAGCTGTTTGCTCATCAGGTGCTTCTGTGTTACGCAACTGACGGTAAATTTGCTCAACCGCTTCTTTTTCAGAGTTTGAAGAGTCTTTTTGTAACGTATTATAAATGATGTTATAATCGTTTACGTTCATATCTTCTTTGTGAAGAATGATTGTATCAAGACCTGCATCTAAAATTGTTTCGATGTCGTTAGCAGAAATAACAGAGTCACGTTCCAACAATACTTCGTTACGGTCGATAGATACTACTTCACCAGTATCCTCATCCACGAAGTCTTCTTGCCAAGTTCTTAATACCCTTGCAGCCAAGCGACGACCTACTGCTTTTTTCAAAGTAGCTTGGTCAGCTCTAACTTCTTCAGAAAGGCCAAACAAGTCTAAGATTTCTTTATCTGAACCGAAACCAATCGCACGTAAAAGAGTTGTTACAGGGAACTTTTTCTTACGGTCGATGTAAGCATACATTACGTTGTTTACGTCAGTAGCAAATTCAATCCAAGAACCTTTGAAAGGAATGATACGTGCTGAGTACAACTTTGTACCGTTTGTGTGACGGCTTTGAGAGAAGAATACCCCTGGAGAACGGTGCAATTGCGATACAATTACACGCTCAGCTCCGTTGATTACGAATGAACCACGCTCAGTCATGTAAGGAATATTTCCTAAGAATACTTCTTGCTCAATAGTTTCGAAATCTTCGTTGTCATCATCGTTACAAATCAAACGAAGTTTCGCTTTTAAAGGTACTGAGTAAGTAAGACCACGGTCGATACACTCATCTACCGAATATTTTGGAGGGTCAACCGAATAGTCAATAAATTCGAGAACAAAGTTTTCACGAGAATCCGCAATAGGGAAGTTCTCAGCAAAAACTTTAAATAGACCCTCGTCATTACGATTTTCAGCAGGAGTTTCCAATTGGAAAAACTCCTGAAATGACTTCACCTGAATATCCAAGAAATCTGGGTACTCAAGCAAATTCTTAACTTTGGCGAACGCGAGTCTGCCAGTGTTTGTCATGTGTGCCAAGGCTGTTACTGTTTTGAAGTTTACTGTAAAAGTTTACTGTTACCAGTTGGTATCAATGAGCAAAGAATGGTAAGCAAGGTTTTTCTTTGCAAAACTGATAAGTTTGGCTTTTGAGCCAAATGGAGCCTCGTAGATGTGAGTATCATTGTTTCCCTTTGCTAATCTTCCTACGAAAAAAGAAAAGTGTTTCGGAACCAAGTACTTATCAAATGGGATACAAAATCCGTAAAATCTTTGATAGCCTGCAAAATTATTAAATTAATCTTTGATTATCAAGTTTTTAGCAAGAAAATTTGGAGTTATGAGAAAAATGGATTATAACGCCAAAACTCGTTAAAAATGCCCTTGGTGACAGCTACCACCTGTTTGAAAGATTCATCTTCAGATATACTTGACATTATCATTTAATATATTTAACTTCCTCTAAATCAAACCTTTTACAACTATGTCAACTCTCGAACAAATTGAGCACTGGGGTGATACGCATCATCCAGCTTGGCTCGACATCGTACGTATTTTTTTGGGCGTTTTGCTTTTCATGAAAGGGGTCAGCTTTATAGGTGATACCACTTATCTTGCTACTTTAATTCAGGGATTACATTTTAATGCGTGGACAGTTGTAGCAGTGCATTATGTAGCATTTGCACACTTAGTAGGAGGGCTCATGATTATGCTCGGATGTCTTACCCGTACAGCATCAATCGCACAGCTTCCTATCATGATTGTAGCAGTTTTCTTCACTAACCTCAGAAATGGCTTTAGTTATTTAAACTCTGAGTTATGGTTATCGGTATTTGTTTTGATTATGCTTATGGTATTTTCAGTAATAGGTTCTGGAGGATTCTCTTTTGATGAGTTTGTCAAAAGGAATACACCCAAAAGGAATTAAAGATAAACACCAACATGAGAGATACCCGAATATTGGGGATATCGGATGTTTGATTTTAGATTAATCAGTTTTAGTGTACTAATCCAACATAATAGCAAACCTTTCTTACAAGTATTTCAAAATAGAAGCTAAAAGTCATCATTAAAAGTCTGTATAAAGCAAAAGAGCCATAACCTAAGGTTATGACTCTTTTTTTATACTGTATATTGTGTTAATTACTTAACTTCAACTTCAGCACCAGCTTCTTCTAAAGATTTTTTCAAGCCTTCAGCTTCTTCTTTAGAAACGCCTTCTTTGATAGCTTTAGGAGCGCCATCAACTACTTCTTTAGCTTCTTTCAAGCCAAGACCAGTTAAGTCTTTAACCAATTTAACTACTGCCAATTTGTTAGCACCAGCAGCTTTCAAGATTACGTCGAAAGAAGTTTTCTCAGCAGGAGCTTCAGCAGCATCACCAGCACCACCACCAGCTACAACAACTGCAGCAGCAGCAGCAGGTTCGATACCATACTCATCTTTCAAGATAGCTGCTAATTCATTAACTTCTTTAACTGTCAAGTTTACTAATTGTTCAGCGAATGCTTTTAAATCTGCCATTTTATTAATAGATTTTAATTGTTTACGATTTTGATTTACTAATATGCGTTATATTGTGCTTGGAAGCCTCTTTCAAAGAGTATGCCTTCAAGGAAGAATGACCAATGGTCGGTTATTATCCTTCTCTTTCTGACAAAGTTTTCAAGATACCTGCCAATTTGCCTCCACTGCTTTGAAGAGCAGAAACAACGTTTTTCGCAGGAGATTGCAACAATCCAATGATGTCGCCAATCATCTCTTGTTTTGACTTCACATTTTCAAGAGCTACTAATTGATCTTCTCCGATGAACAAACCACCTTCGATAGATGCTCCTTTGAAACGGATTTTATCTTTACCAGCTTCTTTTTTGAAGTCTTTGATTAATTTAGCTGGAGTTTTAGGGTTTTCTGGTGAGAAAATTACACCTGACAAACCTTTCAAAACTGTTCCATTGAAAGCACTGTAATCAACACCAGTTGTTTCAAGTGCTTTAGCAATCAAAGTATTTTTAACAACACGGTATTCTAAACCACGTTGAAAACAAAGTCTTCTGAATGCGTTTACTTCTGCAACGGTCAACCCGCCGGTATCAGTGATGTAGAAGTATGGAGTAGCAGCGAACTTTTCGCTCAACTCACCTATAATGACTGCTTTTTCTTCTCTCGTCATGATTACAAACCGTTAACTGTTGCTTTGTCAATTTGAACACCTGGAGACATCGTTGAAGACAAGTTGATTGACTGAACGTATGTACCTTTAGCTGAAGATGGCTTCAATTTCAACAAAGTGTTGATCAATTCTTGAGCGTTTTCAGCCAATTTAGAAGGTTCGAATGAAACCTTACCAATTGAAGTGTGGATAATACCAGTTTTGTCAACTTTGAAGTCGATTTTACCAGCTTTCACTTCTTTCACAGCTTGACCTACTTCCAAAGTCACAGTACCTGACTTAGGGTTTGGCATCAAACCACGTGGACCTAAAACACGACCTAAACGACCGATTTTAGCCATTACAGTTGGCATAGTAATGATTACATCAATGTCTGTCCAACCTTTTTCGATTTTTTGGATATATTCATCCAAACCAACGAAATCAGCACCAGCAGCTTTAGCTTCCTCTTCTTTGTCAGGAGTACAAAGTACTAATACACGTACATCTTTACCTGTACCGTGAGGCAACGCTACTACGCCACGTACCATTTGGTCGGCTTTACGAGGGTCAACCCCCAAACGAACGTCGATGTCTACTGAACTATCGAATTTCGTATATGAAATCTCTTTCAAAATCTGAGCCGCTTGCGTAAGTGAGTACGCTTGCGTCTTGTCGTATTTCGAAAGAGCCTCTTTTTGTTTCTTTGTTAACTTAGCCATTATTTCTTTTCAATTTGAAAATTTGAAAATGTGCTAATTTGAAAAAGTTTAGATTTTGAAATGACGTATTTTTCAATCTTCTCATTTCCAAATCATCAAACCTTCAAATTAGAAAGGTTTTTCTCCTGTAACTGTGATACCCATAGAACGAGCTGTACCTGCTACCATGCTCATTGCTGCTTCTACTGTAAAGCAGTTCAAGTCTGGCATTTTAGTTTCAGCAATTGTACGTACTTGGTCCCAAGTTACAGAACCAACTTTTTTCAAGTTTGGCTGAGCTGAACCAATTTTCACCTTAGCAGCTTCCAAAATCAAGATTGGAGCAGGAGGAGTTTTTACTACGAAATCAAATGATTTGTCTTTGTAGTAAGTAATTAATACAGGTAGGATAACACCTGGTTTATCTTGTGTTCTGGCATTGAACTGCTTACAGAACTCCATGATATTCAAACCCTTAGAACCCAAAGCAGGACCGATTGGAGGTGAAGGGTTTGCTGCACCACCCTTGCACTGCAACTTAACGTAGCCAGCTATTTCTTTTGCCATTTCTTTGTAATGTCTTTAAATGTTGGATTGTGACGCTAAACTTTTTCGCATAATTGCGAAATTTAATGCCAAGATTGACTCCTCTCTGCCAGTTGGGGTGGAAGCTTTCCCTACCTGATTGAAGTCGGGCGTTTGGGTAAGAAAATTTGTAACTGAACTTTCTGATTTACAGCATCTTGCTCTATCTCACAACAGGCAATCGTTGTGCTGCTACCGAAACGGACTGCAAAATTACGGCTTTCTTGTTAATATACAAATAGTTATAAAAAAAAATTAGAGGATTTAGCGTTTTTTCTTATTTCTGCGCCTTTTTTACTCAAATGATGTCTATTTAAAATTGTAAGTAAGTGTTAAGATTGGGTTGTTGAGCTTTAATATAGGCAATGTCATTAATCATGGTGTTGGGGAATATTCAAACTTGACTCGACTTTTAAGGAGTATTTAGTCTTGAATCATTGATACTGATTGGGCATGACAATCTAGCTCCTTTTAACTTGAATGTAGATATGCGAGGTACGCCCCTTGTCGTCGGTACATGAGATTTTTATTTTTCCTGCCTCTGGATAAAAAAACGTTTCTTGTTGAGGTGTACTTTTTTGATAGAGTTTATCATTGATGTACCAATAGATCACTTTTACGTCATTGCCCACTTGACAGCTCAGTTGTAGTTTTACCGCTTCATTGGGCTCTATCCAATATTCTGCACCATCATTAGGCGACGAAATGATAGGGGCGTTGTTATTGAAAACTCTGGTACATTGTGGATTATGAGGAGGTATTTGTTCGTATTGAATATGTCGTGTTTGATACCATGCAATTAACTCAGGGGCAAAAACAGGATATTGCTTTTGAATGGCTCCACTATCTGGCATACAAACAGCACAATAACTTATGGTAGCTGAGGGGTTTATCCAAACAGCTTTGGTATGCGCACAGCTTTGGGTATTAGATACCCCCATGATGTAATAATCTGTGATTTGATGATTGCAATGCTCGCTTGGAATAAAACCCGTTTCGGCACAAACTTTTCGCATAGCTAAGTTGGCACTTGGACTAAACCATTTGGCAGAAGAATTATAGTCAATCGTATTAAAAATATCGAGCAAAAGTGGCGTAGCAATGTTGGCACCCGAAAGCTCTGGAACGCCCTCGCCCGAAAAATTCCCAATCCATATTCCTAATGTATATTTGGCATTATACCCAACACTCCAAGCATCTTTTTTACCAAAAGAAGTCCCTGTTTTCCAAGCTATTTTGGGCATTCGATAAGTATATTCATAATTGTTGGGTAAATCAGGACGGGTGATTTGACTTAGAATTTGATTTATTAAAAAAGTAGCATCCTCAGACAGGATTTCAGTGGGTTTATTGGGATTTTCTTCTGCCAGTAAGGTAGCCTTAGTAAATGTTCCCTGATGGGCAAAACTGGCAAAAAGATTGGTTAATTCCTCCAAAGTAACACCACAACCTCCCAGTGCTAGCGACAAACCCAATTTCGACGCATTTTTCTTAATCGTTTGAAATTCAGCTTTCTTTAGTTTTTCAATCATACTAGCCGTAGAAATATCTTTCAACAGTTTTACCGCAGGAATATTCAGAGAATTAGCCAAGGCAAATTCGGCTGTAACTTTTCCATGAAATTGTTTGTCAAAATTTTCTGGTTCAAAGCCTCCAAAATTGCTTGGCACATCGTTTATGGCTGATTTTGGCGTAATAATTCCTTTGTCCAAAGCAATTCCATATAAAAGAGGTTTGAGCGTACTCCCAGGCGAGCGAATGGCTCGGATACCGTCTACTTGTCCTCCATCAATAGGATTATTAAAATCCGCTGACCCCACGTAGGCTTCTACTTGTTTGGTTTGGTTATTGATTAACAGCACTGCTGCATTGTGAATATTGATACCATATAATCGGTTAACGTAGTTTTGAACGATTTTTTCTAATGTTAGTTGTAAATTTCTCCGTAAACTAGAATGTATCGTTGGCTCATTAGGATAGGTAGTTTTGAGTCGATAGGCTAGATGTGGCGCTAATTTAGGCGCTTCGTGTCGTCGTACTTGCAAAGGCTCAGCCAAGGCATCGTCTATATCTTGGGACGCAAACAAATCTGCTTCCGCAAAACGCTGTAACCATTTATTTCTTTCCTGTAAAACATAGGTATTGTTTTTTCCCAATCGCAAGCTCGATGGTCGATTAGGAATAATGGTTAAGGCTGTCACTTCTGCCAAACTTAAAACATCAGGAGATTTTTGAAAATATAAAACAGAAGCAGACTTAAGTCCCTCGATATTAGACCCATAAGGTACAAGGCTCAAATACATTTGGAGAATTTCATCTTTAGAATAATGCAATTCAAGTTGTATGGCTCGAATCATTTCGGTGATTTTATGCCAATAGGTTCGCTCTTGTGGATAAAGTAAACGTACTACTTGCATCGTAATCGTACTAGCGCCAGAGGTACGTCTCCCCTTAATAATATTGTTGAAAAAAGCACGACCCACGGCTATAGGATTAATGCCAAAATGATAACGGAACCAACGGTCTTCTTTAAAGATAATGGCCTTTTCGAGAGTCGGTGTAATTTCCTTGAGTTCAGTTTGCATTCGCCATTTATCGTGGGGATTTAGGAAGGCATGCAATATTTTGCCATCAGAATCAGTAATTACTGTAGAATATTGAGGGTTAACTTTCACAGGAAAAGCAATATCTAATACCACCAATAGCAAAATTACCACAATGCTTATTCGCCCACTGCGTGATTGATAGAGGCGTTTTGCCCAATATTCTAGCTTTGATAGAGGCATTAAAAAAATGTTTTGATAAATTGTAAAAATAAGGCCTGTTTTATGAACAGCTAAGTAACTTAAAAATTCCTAGACTTGATAATATGAAAATTCAATTTCACGGAGCAGCACAACGAGTGACTGGCTCAAAGCACTTGCTAATTACTGAAAAAGGCACTAAAATTCTACTAGATTGTGGGTTATTTCAGGGTTTGAATACACAGGACATGAACCAAAAATTTGGTTTTGAGCCAGCCGAAATCGACTATGTCGTTTTATCGCATGCTCATATCGACCATACGGGCTTATTGCCTCGATTGGTTGCCAAAGGATTTCAAGGACCGATTTTTTGTACTTCTGCTACCAAAGATTTAGCTACCTTGTTGCTTGGAGACTCAGCAAGGATTCAAGAAAACGACTTGGCAAGAATCAATAAGCGTCGTGAAAAAAGGGGAGAAACTTTACTCGAAAATTTATATACGGAAGACGATGTGGCACAAACCATAGCGCAAATGCAGGCCGTCAATTTCCGTGAAGAAATTTCAATTTGTGAGGAAGTATCAGCCTTCTTTACCGATACGGGGCATATTCTTGGTTCGGCAGCCATTTCTTTAACAGTCAAAGAAGGTGAAAAATCCATTCATGTTTTCTTCTCAGGAGACATTGGTCGACCGCACGACAAAATTCTCAAAAGTCCAGAACCTTTTCCACAAGCTGACTATATCATTTGTGAGTCTACGTATGGTTCACGTTTGCATGAGCCCGAAGCTGATGTAAAGTCAAGCTTGCTCAAAATTGTAAAAAGAGTTTGTGTCGAACAAAAAGGCAAACTGATTATTCCTGCTTTTTCTATAGACCGTACTCAAGAGTTAGTTTATGCACTGGACCAACTCGAAGCAGAAGGGCATTTACCTAAAATCAAAGTATATGTAGACTCGCCACTTTCGGTGAGCGCTACAATGGTCATGAAAAATCATCCAGAATGTTTTAATCCTGAAATATTAGCTTATCTCGAAAAAGGCGATGGTGATGCCTTTGGCTTCCCAAATCTACACTACATAAGTTCAGTGGAAGAATCCAAAAAGTTGAATGATAGCCCAGAGCCTTGTATTATTATTTCGGCATCGGGTATGGCAGAAGCAGGACGTATCAAACACCATATCGCCAACCATATCAACGATGTACGTTGTTGTATCCTTTTGGTAGGATATACTTCTCCAGATAGTTTGGGAGGACAGTTAAAATCAGGGGCAAAACAGGTACATATTTTTGGAGAAAACCATGATGTTCGTGCAGAGGTTTTGGTGATGGACTCTTTCTCAGCTCATGCTGATTATCAAGAAATTATTTCTTATTTATCATGTCAAAACAAAGAAGAAGTCAAAACTATTTTCTTGGTTCATGGTGAACTAGATACTCAAGAAATATTCAAAGAAAAATTAGAAAAAGAGGGATATCAACACATCGAAATCCCTCAAATGCATCAAGAAATAGAGCTTAATTAAAAGTCTATTTCAAAAATAAGCTTTGAGCTATCAGCTATCGAGCAAAATCGATAAAATATCCTTTTTTGTTTTTATCTGAAAGTCGAATCCTGATAGCTCAAAGCTCTAATTGACTACTGAAGTGCCTGTGCCCAATCAGCTATCAAATCTTCAATATTTTCCAAGCCTACCGAAACTCGTAGCAAATTATCAGGAGTTGGACTTGTTGGACCTTCAACTGATTTGCGATGCTCGATTAAACTTTCGACTCCTCCCAAACTCGTTGCTGTAGTAAACAACTGTAATTTTCCCGTCACATTCATTGCATTGATGGCATCCCCTTTTACCTGTACTGACAACATGGCTCCAGCCTGTGACATTTGTTTTTGCGCAATAACATATTGCGGATGTGATGGCAAGCCAGGGTAATGCACCGCTTCTACTGCAGGATGTTGTGCTAGATATTCGGCTAATTGCTGAGCATTGGCCGTTTGCGCTTTTACACGCAACGACAATGTTTTGATTCCTCTTGCTACCAACCAACATTCGAACGGAGAAGGTACTCCTCCAGTCAACTTTTGGATTGTTCTGATTTTAGTTGCTAATTCTCCATCTTCTTTTAAAATTAAAGCTCCACCCAATACGTCGCCATGTCCACCAAAATATTTTGTAGTTGAATGCATGACAATATCAGCCCCTAACAACAAAGGGCGTTGTAGCACAGGCGTTGCCCAAGTATTATCTACAGCACACAACGCTCCGTGTTGGTGTGCTAAATCTGCAATAGCTGCAATATCCGAAACTTTTAGCTGAGGGTTAGAAGGTGTTTCGAGCCAGATCAGTTTGGTATTAGGCTGAATGGCATTTTTGACTGCCTCCAAATCGGTCGTATCTACTTTGGTAAGCGTAAGTCCCCAGTGCGAAAAAATTTCTTCAATCAATACATTTGTAGCAAAATAAGCATCGTCGGGTGTAATGATATGGTCACCTGACTTGAAAGACTGAAACAAGGCAGTTGTAGCCGCCATTCCCGAAGCAAAGGCTAATCCAACTTCTCCTGCTTCAAGAACAGCCAAGCTTTTCTCTAACAACTGACGATTGGGATTGTCATTGCGAGCATATATATAACCATGCGCATACGATCCATCCGTTTCTCTTTCGAAAGTAGTCGAAAGATATATAGGCGAAGCAACCGCACCAGCATTGGTGTCGGTCATTTGGGTGCTTTTTATGGCTAAAGTTTCAAAATTCATCGGGAATATTTTTATTTTAAAAGTTTGAGCTGAAGTAAGTGCCCAAAATGGCATTACAGTTGACACAAATTTAGTCTAGTATTTTGGATTTTGTAACAATTTACCGATGCCGACATAAAAGGACAACAAGTAATTCCTTTCATAATAGCTTTGAGTAAAGCACTTTTTAAGTATATTTATAAGTCCTTCAAAACGACCTATTACGTCTTCTTATTTAACCTAATTTTCTATTAAAATGACTGACTCAACAAAATTGCCATCGGGTAATGCTGGCAGTTCATCGAGAAGAGACTTTCTTAAAGCCGCTTCTTTGACACTCGGAAGTTTTTACATCGTTCCTCGTCATGTTCTTGGTAAGGGCTACACGGCACCTTCTGACAAGCTTAACATCGCAGCCATTGGTTGTGGTGGCAAAGGCTGGACAGACTTAAATGGCGCTTGGGATAATGGTCGTAACAATATTGCGACCTTGTGCGATGTAGACGACCGTCAGGCTGCTAATGCTATCAAAAAATTCCCTAATGCTAAGTATTACAAGGATTTTAGAAAACTTTTAGAAGCCGAAAAAAATAACATTGACGCCGTAACTGTGTCTACACCAGACCATACGCACTATGTAATTGCCATGGCTGCTATGCAAATGGGAAAACATGTTTACGTTCAAAAACCATTGGCTCACAACATTGCTGAGGTTCGTAAGATGACCATTGCCGCTCGTGAAAATAAAGTGGTAACACAAATGGGAAATCAAGGTTCATCGGGCGATGGAGTTCGTCGTATGATGGAATGGTATAAAGCTGGCTTAATTGGAGAAGTAAATCGTGTGCATGCTTGGACAAACCGTCCTGTGTGGCCACAAGGCTTAGCCAAACCTCAAGGCAAATTTGATGTACCAAGCGAATTGGATTGGGACTTGTGGTTGGGTCCAGCAGCCTATGAAGAATATAACCCTGGGTATCATCCGTTCAACTGGCGTGGTTGGGTTAACTTCGGTACAGGTTCACTAGGAGATATGGCTTGTCACATGATGGATCCTCCTTATCGAGTGTTAGGACTGGGATATCCTTCAGAAGTAGAGTGTAGCATTAGCGACGTATGGACAGGACCTTTCAAACAAGGCTATTTCCCTGAAAGTTTTCCAGCGTCTTCGATGATTCACCTCAAATTTCCAAGAAAAGGAAAAGAGCCTGTGAAAATGACTTGGTACGATGGCGGCTTAATGCCCGAACGTCCTGAAGAAATCCCTGCGGATGTAAAACTTGGAGACTGGAGTGGCGGTGTACTATTAATGGGTACAAAAGGTGTAATGATGTGTGGTGTTTATGGTGCAAACCCATCGCTTTGGCCAGAAGCCAAACTCAAGGAAAAAGGTGACAAACTTCCTATTTCTATTCCAAGAGTTGTGGGTGCTGACAACGAGGGGCATTACCAACAATGGCTACAGGCTTGCCGTGATGGATTTGGCAAACATCAGCCATTAAGTTCATCATTTGACTATGCAGGTCCTATGTCCGAAACCGTATTGATGGGTAATTTGGCCATTCGCAGTTATTTCTATCGTACTCCGAAAAAGGATAAGCAATGGTTACAAGACTATGAATATCCGGGACGCAAAAAGTTGTTGTGGGATGGTGAAAATATGCGTATTACCAATTTTGAAGAAGCAAATCAATTTGTAAAAAGAGAATATCGTCAAGGTTGGAGCATGTAAGTATTATTTCAGGTTTGGAATTAGGGTTGTACGAAGGATTCCAAACTATTGCGGATTTGGGATTTCTGATTTCGGAAATAAAGTAAAAGACTTTTATTTTTTTCAAAATATAGCAATTTACACTTCCGAAATCCAATATCTGATATCCGAAATAAATGGTTTTTATTATCCTTAGTACACTCCTAATTCGGGATTTTTGATTGAGGAAATAGAAAATTATCTCTTTACTTTCCGTAATCGGAAATCTCAAATCCGAAGTAGCCCCAACACTTTTATAAAATTCTAATTTTCAATACTTTACCTCATAAAAAAGGAGTGACTCTTATGAATCGCTCCTTTTGTGTTAAGTAAATCGTATAAATTTTCACATTAGTATCTCGTTATTTCCAATCAATTTCTAAAGATTACCTCGTCTACGACGGGCAATTGGTAAAATACTCTTATCGAGCAATTCAACATAGTCGCGGTGTACAACGCGAATGTACTGGCGATTGACGAGGTGTTTGCGGCTAATTCGCACAAAGCCTTCATCAGTTTTGGTAGCAACTCGTCCTATGGTCTGAGCCATAATGTCTTTTCTACCTGTTTGTAAATGCACGAAGGTATAGTTGATAGAGCCTTCGAAATACATAATATCTTGGGAAAAATAGAAATATTTTCTCCCAATACTCAAGTGGGACGGGCAATTGTTGTTCATAAGAGGGATGTTGAGCTATTAATTTTTAACATACAAGGTTATGCAAATATCAAATTAGAGGCTCTGGCATCAAATACTTAGCATTCAGTATTTTAACAAACGGCGCTAAAAATGAATTGGACAAAATGGAGATATTTTTTAAGGAAAAGTGAAATTATTTTAAGGTACTTAATCTGTAAGTAAAGGATTGTAACTTTGTATGTTTAATCATCCTATGTTGTATAACATGACGGCTCAATAGGGTATGTGTTTTGCGAAGTAATCTCTTTGTAATGAATACATGTCCATTCAATTAACTATTATCTTATGAACCTAAACATCTCTCCCAACTCAAGCAAAGAAGAAATTTTTGAACAAATCGCTGCGGAATTAAATACGCTTGGTTTTAATGTAGTTAAACAAGATCAAACCCGTCCTTGGGGTGGTTTTTTTGTGATTGACGAAACTCAAGCTCCAGCTTTTGCAAGTACGTATTTTCCTCATTTGGAAATGTCTGACATTCAGATTACTAATAAATTAAGTCCTAAAATTTTGGTTGTTGCTCCAGAAAAACGCCTTTCTTGGCAATACCATTTCCGTCGTGCTGAGATTTGGAAAGTTATTGCAGGAACAACTGTAGGCGTAAAAATCAGCCCAACTGACGAAGAAGGCGAGGATGTAAAAAGATTAGAATCAGGAAGCTTTATTCAAATGGATAAAGGCGAACGCCATAGATTAATCGGTTTGGAGTCATGGGGGGTAGTCGCTGAGATTTGGCAACATACTGACCCTGAAACACCATCTGACGAAGAAGATATTGTTCGTTTACAAGACGACTTCGGTAGATAAGAGTGAATGTAACGCTTTATGCAGTAAGCCGTAGGCATTAGGCAAAAAGCTTTCATTATTTTAAGAGAAACTATTTTCAACATTTAGCCTACGGCATAAAGCTTAATGCCTATTGCGGGTATTTGCCCACTAACTTAATTCTAGTTTCATCATTGATTGACTGTAAGTTTTCAGAAAAAATTGTTTATCTCAAGCGTACATAAGACTTCATCCCTTTGATTTTGAGTACCTTCTGATTAAATCCACATTTTTTGAAAATTTACAGTCTTTCTTATTAAAGTTACCCCCCATTGATCTTCTTTATCACCGCATAGCACTTTCCCTTCTTCAAGCAAGCCTAAATAAAATACAATTTGTTATAAAATTTCAGAATATAATTACATTACACAAAATCTTCTTTATCAACATTTTACCATTTATCCATACCCATTTCCACTCATCACACTGGTAGAACTTTTCTACAAAAAATCACAGAAAACTTTGAACCTTTTTAAAGTTTCCATAGTTTTGCCTTCAGAAACTTTGCAGAACATGAAAGTTTCCAACCTCTGATAAACTTGCAAAACCTACCATATAATCAGGTCATTAGCAATTTTACATATTAGAAATGAAGGAAAGAATTATTGAAACTAGCGGTCGTTTGTTTATGCGTTATGGGGTAAAGTCTATAACGATGGACGACATTGCCAAAGAGTTGGGGATTTCTAAGAAAACCATTTATCAACATTTTTCAGATAAAGACGAAATAGTTTTTCAGGTTGCAGTACATCAATTAGAAGAAGATAAGTGTGAGTTCCAAAACATGAATGACACTTCGAAGAATGTGGTCGAAAAAATGGTTAAAACGATTGAAATGCTGAAGAAATCGTTTTGTGAAATCAATCCGACGATGCTTTATGACATCAAGAAATATCACCCTCGTGCTTGGAATTTGTTCATGGAGCATAAGCAGAATTTTATTCTGACTCAAATGATTAGAGACCTTGAAAAAGGTATCTCTGACGGGTTGTTTAGACCAGAAATCAAAGTAGAAATTATAGCCAAAATACACCTAGAATCAATTTTTATTGCATTTGACATGCAAGTTTTTCCACCTGATAGATTTTCGTTTATTGAAGTTCAAATCGCCTTGATTGACCATTTTATTAGAGGTGTATTGTCGGACGAAGGTCTCAAATTATATAAAAACTACCTCAATCTTTTGAGTTAATGAGAGATTGCTATCCTTTTACCTCAGGCACATTGGCAATCTTTCTTTAACAGATACCCGTAGCATATATGTTCTTTAAAATTTTACTAATTATCTAGTCAAAAATGAAAACTAAACTTAAAAGTAGCTTACTGACTTTCAGTATATTGCTTACTTCGGTGGTAGCTCGTGCCCAACAAAGCTACACGCTCAAGGAAGCGATAGATTATGCAGTAAAAAACCATTCGAATGTAAAAACCGCACAACTTGATGTATTAAATGCCAGTGCTAAGGTAAATGAAATCAAAGCAATGGGATTGCCACAAGTAAACGCAAACATTGGTTACACAAACAACCTTATTATCCAAAGGGTTTTTATTCCAGCCAAAACATTTGACCCTAATGCTAAAGAAGGCGATGTTGTAGCTGCTGAGTTTGGAGTTCGTAACAGTGGTAATGCCGTTGCAAGCTTGAGCCAATTATTATTTGACGGTTCGTATACCTTAGGCTTAAAAGCTGCAGATGTTTACAAGGAATTATCGGCCAAGTCACTTACTCAAACCAAACAACAAATTGCTGAAAATGTTACAAAGGCCTATTATGGCATTCTTGTCAATGAAGAGCGTTTAGAAATTCTTAAGCTCAATATGGGTCGCCTTGATTCTCTTTTCAATCAAACCAAAGTATTAAATCTTCAAGGATTCGTTGAGAAACTTGACGTACAACGTTTAGAGGTACAAAAGAATAATCTTTCAATAGAGTACAAAAATGTAGAACGTTTGCAGGAATTGAGTTACAACTTGCTCAAATTTCAGATGGGTTTACCCCTAACTGAACCCGTGGTAGTTACCGACAAATTGAGCAGTGTCAACCTAAATGAGTTTTTACCAGAAAACGAAACTCCTTTTCAATATGGTGACCGTATAGAATACTCGATGTTGCAAACACAAGATCGTTTGGCTCAGCTAGATTTGAAAAACCAAAAAGCAGGCTATTTGCCAAAAGTATTCCTTACAAGTACGTATGGCTATTCGACGGGTCGTCCACAATTTGGCGATTTAATTACCAAACCTTGGTTTAACGCCGCTACACTTGGCTTCTCTATCCAAGTGCCAATCTTTGATGGTTTCGCAAAAAAATACAAAATTATTCAAGCTGCTAATAGTGTACAGAAGATCAAAGAAAACTTTACCTTCTTACAAAATAGTATTGACTTACAAATAAAACAAGGTCAAATTACCTTGAAAAATGCCTACGAAACCCTTCAGGAACAAAAGCATAATATGGATTTGGCCAAAGAAGTTGTTCGTGTGACTAAAATCAAATATGAACAAGGTGTTGGCACAAACTTAGAATTAGTCAATGCTGAGTCGTCTTACAAAGAAGCTCAAAACAATTATTTTGCTACTTTATATAATGTCCTAATTGCTAAAGTTGATCTTGACAAAGCCAAAGGCAAGTTATTTGTAGAATAATCCCTAATACTAAAAATCGCAAAAAAGAAATAATGAAAAAGCAATACTTAGCAATAGCCTCTGCCTTATTTTTATTGGCAGCCTGCAATAAATCAACTGATAAAAAAGCCGAGCTAGAAGCCCTGAAAGCTCAAAAACAAGAAATTGAAACCAAAATCAAAGGCTTAGAAAAAGAATTAGGTAAAACAGAGAAAAAAGAAGAACAAAAAATCGTAGCAGTATCTGTAAGCCCAATTCAAGCACAGAGCTTCAAGCACTTTGTTGAAGTTCAAGGTTTGGTAAGCTCTGAAAATATCGTGCAAGTTACCCCACAAATGAGTGGACAACTCACAAGCGTTTTAGTAAGTGTTGGTCAGGCTGTGAAAAAAGGTCAATTGGTAGCTACTGTCGACAATACCGTTTTGAAACAGTCAATGGCTGAAATCAAGCAACAACTAGACTTAGCCGTTACGCTTTTCAACAAACAAAAAGCACTTTGGGATCAACAAATAGGTACAGAGGTACAATACCTACAAGCAAAAGCAAATAAAGAAGCACTTGAAAAACGTATTGTAACAATGGAAGCTCAATTGGCAATGACCAAAGTATATGCGCCAATCGCTGGAACAGTTGAGGTAGTTCGTCAAAAAGTTGGTGAAATGGGTATGCCGGGTCAGCCTATTTTCCAACTAGTGAATGTGGGTAATTTGAAAGTTGTGGGTAAAGTAGCAGATACTTATTTGGGTTCTGTAAAACGTGGTGATGCCCTCAACGTAAAATTCCCTGATATTAATAAAGAATTGAACACTAAAGTAGGTGTGGTTGACGCCCTAGTTGATCCAGTTTCAAGAACTTTTGGCGTAGAAGCTAAAGTACCAAACTTGGGTGGTCAATTAAAGCCAAACCAAGTAGCTATCATGACTATCAATGACTTGGCAAAAGCTAATTCTATTGTAATTCTTCAAAACTTAATTCAGAATACCGAATTAGGCGATATCGTTTATGTAGCTGTTACCGAAAATGGTAAAAAAGTAGCACGTGGTCGTAAAGTAAAAACGGGTTTGAGCTATAATGGTAATATCGAAATCCTTGAAGGACTTTCGGCTGGTGAACTTTTGATTACGCAAGGATACCAAGACTTAGTAGATGGAACTCCTTTGAGTTACTAATCCACATGACGTATTTGGATTGTGGATAACTTATTGTTTTTCCACAATCCAATTTCAATCGCATCATTTCTAAGGATAAATAGGCAAGAAACACTTGCCAACAGACCATAGCATTAAAGCCAATGGCTGTATAACTATCTCTATTAAAATGGAAAATCAAGAAAAAGATATACAAGAATTACCTCATGGTAGTGGTGGAATCTATAATATGATTGGATGGCTTGCCTCCAATCAAACCACCGTTTACCTTTTCACCTTTATGGTGTTTTTGGCGGGTTTAGGTATCTACGGAAGCCTTCCCAAAGAACAATTCCCAGACATTAAAGTACCACAGATTTATGTGCAAACGGTCTATTTTGGTACAACGCCTGCGGATATTGAAAACGTAATCAACAAGCCTATTGAAAAGCAACTAAAGACGATTCAAGGGGTAAAACGTATCAAATCAAATGCCTTGCAAGATGTTTCGGTTATTTTGATTGAATTTAATCCAAATGTAAAGGTTGAAGATGCCTTACAGCGTGTGCGTGATGCAGTAGATAAATCCAAAAAAGATTTACCTCAAAAGCTAGATTCAGGACCAACAGCACAAGATGTAAACTTCTCGGAATTCCCGATTATGAACATCAACTTGGCGGGTAATTATCCTTTAGGAAAACTCAAAGAATATGCTGAAGAGTTACAAGACTTGATTGAAGGTTTACCAGAAATTACCCGTGTTGATATCGTTGGGGCTTTGAACCGTGAAATCCAAATCAACCTAGATTTATACAAAGCTCAGGCTTCAGGATTGTCTTTTACAGATATTCAAATGGCCGTTCAGGGGGAAAACATTAACATTTCGGGTGGTGACCTCAATGTCGATGGAGTACGTCGTACGCTTCGTGTAAAAGGTGAGTTCAAATCAGTTGACCAAATCGCCAACATTATGTTGCGTTCGTCTTCGGGTGCGATGATTCGTTTGGGTGATGTAGCAGAGGTTATAGATAGTCATGAAGAGCGTCAAGATTTTGCACGCTTAGACAACCGTTCGGTTATTACACTCAACGTAATTAAGCGTAGTGGAGCCAACTTGATTTCGGCTTCAGAGCAAATTGAAAAGATTTTGGACAAATACGAAGAAACTCGTTTGCCTCAAGGCGTAAAAGTACAAATCACTGCCGATACCTCAGAACGTACTAAATCTGATATTGATGACTTGGTAAATACCGTAATTCTAGGCTTTTTATTTGTAGTATTTGTATTGATGTTCTTCATGGGTGTGCGCGATGCCATCTTTGTAGGCTTGTCGGTACCATTATCAGCATTGATCGCCTTTATTCCTTTGTACTTCTCAGGCTTTACGCTCAATACGATTGTATTATTTGCTTTCTTACTAGGTTTGGGTATTGTGGTAGACGACGCCATTGTGGTAATCGAAAACTCACACCGTATTTTTAACCAGTTCCGTAAGTTGAGCATTGTTGAAGCCGTAAAATTAGCGGCATCAGAGGTATTCTTACCAGTATTGTCAGGTACGCTTACCACGATTGCACCATTTGTACCTTTATTGTTTTGGCCAGGTATTGTAGGTGAGTTTATGAAATTTTTACCTATTACCTTGATTTATACGTTGTTTGCTTCCTTGTTGGTTGCTTATGTAATGAACCCTGTTTTTGCAGTATCATTCATGAAACGCCACGACGAAGAAACACACCACGTAGAAGGTATTAAGTCTTTGCAAAAGCCTCTAATTGTTATGGGATTGTTGGCAGTAGTTGGTTATTTCATCAACTTTGGACTTGGTAACTTGTTTGTGTTTATCCTTGCATTATACCTTTTCAACCACTTTATCTTATCGCCAAAAATCATCGTGCCTTTCCAAGAAACAGCACTTCCTGCTTTCAAAAATCGCTATCGTGCGGTTGTAGCTTGGGTGATTCATGGCAAACGTCCGATTGGTGTTGTAATTGCTACTTTTGGTTTATTGATATTCACCTTCGTCATGATGGGTATTGTACAACCTAAGGTGATTTTCTTCCCGAGTGGTGATCCTGATTATGTGTATATCTACAACGTGATGCCTGTAGGTACAGATGCCCGTAAAACTGACTCTATCACGAAAATTATTGAGAAAAGAGTATTTAATATTATCAAGAAAAACAAAGCTGAAATAGCTGTTAACTCGGTAATCTCGAACGTCGGTAAAAACGCAGGTGACCCAACAAACCCAGACCGTTCGGCTACTCCACAAAAATCAAAAGTGACGGTAGCATTTGTGAAAAAGACAGAACGTGGTGAAATTTCGTCGGAAAGTATTTTGCAAGAAATTCGTGATGAGCTTAAGAAATCTCCTATTCCTGGCAGTGAGATTTCAGTAGAAAGAGAGCGTAATGGTCCTCCAACTGGTAAGCCTATTGCTATTGAAATTGCAGGGGATGACTTTACGGTTTTACAAAAACTTGAAAAAGACGTTAAAGAAAGAATTGAAAAGTCAGGGATCAAAGGTATTGATGAACTAAAAAGTGATTTGATTACCAACAAGCCTGAAATCATCGTTGATGTTGATAAGCAAAAAGCACAAAGAGAAGGGATTTCTTCTTCACAAGTAGCCTTGGCTATTCGTACAGCATTATTTGGTTCAGAGATTTCAAAATTCCGTGATGATAAAGACGAATATCCAATCCAGTTACGCATCAAACAAAGTGACCGTAATCAAATCGAGAAACTGTTGAGTTTGAATATCACTTATCGTGATATGACTATGGGAGGTGTTTTGCGCCAAGTTCCATTAAACTCTATTGCAACGATTAGTTATTCGACTACCTTTAGTCAAATCAACCGTAAGAATCAGCAACGTGTTGTAACACTTGGTTCGGATGTTGTAGCGGGTTATAATGCTAACCAAATTGTTGCTCAAATTACAGAATTGATTAAGGATATAGAAATTCCGAGTGGTTATACAGTAAAAATGGGTGGGGAGCAAGAAGAGCAAGCCGAAACTGCCAACTTCTTAGGAACGGCTTTTGGTGGTGCTATTTTGCTAATCTTCTTGATTTTGACAATTCAGTTTAACTCTATCTCAAAACCAATCATCATTTTCGGTACTATCTTGTTATCATTGATTGGTGTATTGTTAGGCTTTATGATATTCGGAATGACATTCTCTGTAATCATGTCGGGTGTAGGTATTATTGCCTTGGCGGGTATTGTAGTGAAAAACGGTATCCTCCTCATCGAATTTACCGATGAGCTACGAGGTCGTGGTTATGAGTTAAAAGAAGCCATTATCGAAGCTGGTAGCGTACGTTTGACGCCAGTATTGTTGACAGCCTCTGCCGCTATCTTGGGTCTAGTACCTTTAGCTGTAGGTTTGAGTATTGACTTTGTAACGATGTTTACCGAATTCAATCCACATATTGCTTTTGGTGGCGACAGTGCGGTATTCTGGGGTATTTTGGCATGGACCATTATCTTCGGTTTAAGTTTCTCTACAGTACTTACACTCGTAATCGTGCCATGTATGTACTACATCAACGAACGAGTTCGAATCAAGTACTTCCGTAAGAAACCAGCAGTAGAGTAAAATTGAGTGCATTGAGATGGAGAGAATGAGTGTTTATTTCTTCAATCTCAATGCACCAGTAGAGAAGCAGTGATTGCGTCTTATGCAGAGTTAAAATCAATCATAATAGCATCAAAAAAGGGGTTGGGAAATATTTTCCGACCCCTTTTTTGATGAATAGAAATAAGATAATTCGAAAGGAATTGTACTTCTCAAACTATAGAAAAGCAAAGACTTTTTATGAGATTTAGTCTATCCATAATCCACCGATGATTGATATTATCTGAATTTATCAATCATAAAATGCCGTATTTATGATTGATAAAAGTTATTTTATTCCTCATTTCCCTAAAAAGATACCCTTTATGCTGTAAGGCATTAGGCAAAAAAAGCTTAAATTCTATCAAAAAAACTATTTAACTTTTAGCTTACGGCGTATAGCTTAATGCCTATTGCGGGTAAAATCAATTTAATTTTACCCTTTCCTTACATCTTTATTCCAATCTGAGCCATCAGCTGACTTGCGTTGAAACTTCTACAAATTCCTTGTTTGAGGGTGTAATCAAAAACTAATTTCCCTTCTCTTACTTCTGACGAAAAACTGAAGTTCTTGACAAATCCTTTTTCACTAAACTCATCTCCCAAATCAACATCATGGGTCGAAATAAAGCCTGAGGCTTGAGCTTGATGCAATTGAAGCATCAAGGCTTTTGCACCATCATGACGGTCTTTGGAGTTAGTACCTTTTAAGATTTCGTCTAGGAAATAGAAAGTCGGTAAGCTTTGCTTTTCGTTAACCCAATCGATGAGTTGTTTTAAGCGTTTGAGTTCTGCATAGAATGAAGATGTATCTTCTTCCAAAGAATCTTGAGTACGCATACTAGTAAATACTTGCATCACTGAACACTCAAATTGTTGGGCACATACCACACTTCCAGCCAATGCCAAAATGGTATTGAGGGCTACTGTACGCTGAAAAGTACTTTTTCCAGACATATTCGAGCCAGTGATAATCACGCATTGTCCTAGCCCTTCTATCTGAATATCATTACAAACACGTTTCTCGGACTTAATTAAAGGGTGCCCCAATTGTGTAGCATGAATGATAAAATCTTTATTAGCAATTTGGGGTATAACATGAGATGGATTTGCAAAACTATGTCCCGCCACACTACTTAGCGCTTCAAATTCGCTCACAATAGCAATCCAATGCGCCAAATGATTTTGATGTTGGGCTCGCCAATTTTCCAAATGAATAAAATAACGTAAATCCCAAAGTGTCAACATACCAACGGATAGCGCAAAAATAGGATTTTGACGATTGCCAATTCTTTCCAGTAAAACACTCAATTCTTGAATATGAGCCGTTGCTTGGTTGACTTCTGTTTGTAGTCTCTGTAAATGAGCATGCTGAAATGCAGGGACTGCAATACTTTTACACAAATTCGCATAGGCTTTTAGGACATTAGCCACCGAAGAGGTTTTATCGAGATATAGCCCTAGCAATCCACTGACTTTTCTAAGAATAAAACCATGAATAATAAACACCGCCAAAATCCATTGTAATGGCAAAATATCTAAAATACAGGCCAATACCACAGGAATACTGAGATAGGGTAAGTAGAGCAAATATCGTAAAGATTTTTGCTTTAAAACCTCAAACGGAGCTAGTTGAAGCCACTCTAAGATAGGAGTAATAGGCTGATGTACATCTTCAATTTGCCAAGCATCTACTTCCAAATTCTGTCGCCAATCAATCATGTCTTTCAACTCAGAGGAACTCTCTTGACGTGTTAAAATAGTTGCATGATCGGCTGGACTTTGAAGCCAGTCAGCCAATACCTCCGCGCCTGTATAGGTACGGGTACGGTTGAGCAATTTGAAAATGGAATGCTTTCCAAAGATATCTAAGTCTGAAGCATAAAAATGTTGTGCCTTAATGTAAACTTCGCCTGTTTCCTGCCTCACAAATTTCCCTTGCAAACGGAGCGCTTCGTCTTCATTAAGGTTAGTCAATAGTTGATAGCGTAACTTTTGTGCTTTAATAGCCAAATGCTTGTTGATCATCCAAAGAAAGACGCCGAAACCAACAACCAAAATCCCTAAAAAAATCCAAGGAGATAATGCTTCGAACGCCCAGTAAGACAGGCCTCCCCAAGCGATAAAGTAGATAGCACGAGCGACAGCCCATTGGTTATATTGAGCTTGCGTTTGTGCTTGAAGGGTTTCAAAATGTTGTTGTCTTTTTTGAAAAAAGTCAATTTGTGTAGTGGATGAATTGAATGACATATTTTACGATTCTGATATTCAACAAAAATACGAGTTAAGTCGCCAATGTTCATCAAATAACCGTAAGCAAATATAGATTTGAGGATTTTCTTTAGTACCTGTGATAGCTTTAACGTAATCAATGGCAAAATTAATTTTACCAGCAATGCGCATTAAGCAAAAAGGTATGCTTGCCTAAACTCTACAGCTTGTAGCCGAGAGCGTATTAATACTTCACAACCACAATTGTACCTAAATTTAACATATAGACACCGACAAACAAGTGGTATTTCTACCTATCTTTGCACTCTATTTCTCTTTTACGCCATTAAACACCCAAAAATATCTTTTACCACTATCTCCTCTGTATCAAGGAGATAGTATTTTCATTTCAGTTTTCGCCATACAAACTACTTTAATGATTTACTTTTTTTTTCTCACCAGTAGCATATTTTTAATATTCTCGATAGTATTAAATAAATCTACACAGATCACACCAACGCTGACTAGTATCATCGAAGCATGGTTAAAATCATTACTAATAGCAACACTAGGCGTTTTTGCCTCTACAGAAATTCTGTCTGCTTTTGGTATCTTGTCTGAAGCCTCTATTCGTTATTGTTGGACAGGAATATTCGGGGGCTTACTGATTTACTGTATCAGTAAAAGGACTTATGTATCCCTCAATCCTAGTCCCATTAAAGAGAAATTCAAACAATTACCAAAATCTTACAAGATACTGGTCGGTGCGGTAATTGGGGTCTATTTATTACCCTTACTTTCGTTGGTCTTGTTGGCGGCTCCTAATAATATCGATTCAATCAATTATCATTTGACTAGGATTATTAGTTGGTTACAATTCCAAAATCTTTATCATTACCCAACACTTCATATTCAACAACTCTACCACAATATTCTAGGTGAATATTGGCAACTACATTTTCTATCTGTAAGTCCATCAGATTCATTGGTCAATTTCATCCAATTTACGGCCATGTGCAGCAGTGCCCTTACTGTAGGACTGATAGTACGTCATTTGGGCTATAAGCATAAAGTCCAAATCTTAAGTAGTATCTTATTGGTTTCGTTACCTGTGGGGATTTTTGAAAGTACAAGTACCCAAATTGACTATTTGGCGTGTTTCTATTTTTTAGTATTTGTGTATTTTGGACTATTGTACATCCAGAAATTACAGTTGAAAGATGCTACTTTTATGATGCTAGCATTAGTATTTGGGTGTTTTACAAAATATACCATCTTTTTCTTCGCGTTGCCTTTTTGTATCTGGTTTGGTGTCAGAATTATCATGAGTCAGTCTTTGATAAAATCAGGTTTAGTCTTAGGAATGATTATCACGGGTTATTGCATTGTATTTACGCCATTTTTTATCAGAAACTATCAACTGTTTGAGCATCCCGTTCATCCTCCTGTAAGCCATGTCTTACACGCTGAAAATCTAGCTACTGAGAAACATTCCATAAAATTTACACTTGGTAATACCATAAAAAACTTCTCACTACATTTAGGACTTCCCAACGAGCAGCATAATACTGCAGTGAGTAATCTTGTCAGTAAATTTCATCAGCTATTGGGAGTAAATGTTAATGACGCTCAACTTTCGGCAGATAAATTTCAAGTAAGGTTTGTGGTAACAGAGGATACGGTGAGCAATCTCTATTTACTCATTTTAATTATCGGGTCATTGATATCATACGTTTGGATAAAGCCTTCGCGAAATGAAGTAATTCTTTTTGCTTGTATGATTAGTGGTTTTTTGTTGTTTTGTTCATCTCTAAAGTTTCAGCTTTGGAGCACCCGCACACACATGCCATTTTTTGCATTAGGTTGTGTTATTATCTCTGTCGCTATTGATAAGATATCATCTAAACTTTTATACAATCTTACTTGGATTGGGTTAATTACCTCATTCCCTTTTTTGTTATTAAACCCCAATAAATCACTCGTTTCAGTTAGAAGTGTAGTAAAATACGTACTTGCTTATCCACCCAACTTTCTTTGTCTTGAAGAGAAACAAATCCCGATCTATCGTAAAAAGATAGAGGATATCTATGATTTTAACAATCCAATACCATGTTACAAACTTCAAAAACAATTGAGTTATTGGGAAAGAATGAAGCTAGTATCGAAACTAGATAAATTGGGATACTATGATGGAGAAAAACAAAGTGTATTTGATTTATCTCACCATGAGCAGTATTTCAAGGTTACAGGAGAGCAAAGTTATAGAGACTTTATGGCTATTTATCCACATATCTCCAAGCAAGAACAATCGATTGCTTACAAGTCGGGGCTAGGATATTATCATTACTGGGCTACCTATAAAACTTTGGCTAAAAAATCTATCGACTTTCATTATATCGGTTATTCTAAAGCGTTCCAAAAATTAGAGAATGAGAAAAAAGCTTTTGAGTACACCAGTATTTTAACCAATGATATGAATTGGATTAGGAAAAATATCCCTCAAGATTCTATTGCTTATGTCATAAGCAGACCAACCATTTGTCTGGTGAAACTCAAAAAGCCATCAACCAATAAATATGTAAGTTTCTACTAAATCATAAAGTTGATTATTACGAAAAATAGGAGTCATCCAAAATTTTAGGATTAGGAGGATTCTATAAACTTTATCAAAAAGGCGTTCGAAAAGCAATTTTCGAACGCCTTTTTGATAAAGCTCGTGATTAATCTTCGCTAGACACAATGCATTGCGTCTCTACTGACGAAAAATAATCACTCATTCAGTCAATCTCAATTCACTAAATTGGGATGACTCGTGTTTATTTTCATAAAACTTCTACTACCCCTCTATTTCAAAGATTTCAGAATCTCTTCAATCGCTTTATCTAATTGTGGATCTTTGTTTTCAAGACGATCAGTGAACGTTTGAGGAATCGAAATATCTGGACTTACGCCTTCTTTTTCCAAATCTTTACCATCTAAAGTATAACACCCCCAAGATGGTAAACGATAAAACGAACCATCCACCAGACCTTTGCCCGAAGTAAAGATAATCCAACGATAGGTTTCTGTACCGATGATTTTACCTAACTTCAATTGCTTGAAACCTTGCGCTGTCATTTCGGCATCACTCAAAGATTGTTCGTTGATTAATAACACAATTGGTTTGTCAGCTGGATTGAAGTTGGGCTGAATAGTAAACTGTCCTTCACGATATTTCCATTTCAAATAAGCACGCTGAGATAAGAAATTCAAGACCAAATCATGGACATTTCCCCCTCTGTTGTTACGAATATCAAAAATCAAACCTTCACGGTTATAGGCTTCCGAAGTAACATCAATCATAAATTTCTCAAACTCGCTACGTCCCATATCGCTCATGTGTACATAAGCGATACGCTTATTAGACTTGGTATCTACATACTGTTGGTTTTGGTCAATCCATTCGTCATATAGGCTACGAATCTGGGCATAACTACGCTGTGGATGTACTTTAGTCGTAAATGTTTTGCCACTACGCTCAAATGTCAAACTAATTTCGTCATCCAACGATGGTTTTGAGAAATAGAAATCACGATTGATATTAGTGTCAACGCTATCTGTATTTACCTTCATTAATCTATCTCCTGGGCGAATATCTTTATCAGCTTTATCCGAAATGGAGTTTTTGATTACGTATTTTACGACATAAGGATTTTCATTTTCGAAAACAATACCTACATTTTGAGAAACAGCTTTGTAGAAAGTAGCATCTTCGTCACCATCGGTCGAGAAACCTAAGTGTGAAGCATTCAGTTCGCCTAGCATGTCCATCAATAAAGTACGCAAGTCTGCTCTATTGTTGATAGCAGGTAAAAACTTCGCATATTTTTCTCTTGTTTTTACCCAATCCAACCCATTGAATTTTTCATCATAAAAATTCTCTTGTACACCCGCCCAAGCTTCATGGAACATTTGCTGAAACTCATTAGCTAAGTTTTTACGGAAAGTAAAATTCAAGTCAATTTTTTCAAGATTGTTTCCATCGAGGTTGAGTTTATAAATATCTCCTCTAACCAACGCAAAATATTTATCTTCAGCCACGGCAACTTCATAATCAGATACTGAAGCCCCTTCTATTTTTTCAGTTTTGTTTTTGGCAAAAGGAGCTATAGTTGTTTTGTATAATGCGCCATTTCCTCCTTCATGATTTGAAACAAAAAGTACCGATGTTTTATCGTCTTTCTGGAACACAACAGGGCTTTCGGCAGAACCAAAATCAGGACTAATTTGCTCGAATCGCTGCATCAATCCTTCCATATTGATAACAATTGGTACAATTTTAGGCGCTGGAGCAGGTTCTGGCTTTTTCTCTGGTTCTTTTTTGCCTTTAGCCTTCGCATTTTTAGGCTCTTCTTTTTTATCGTCCTTTTTCTCTTCTTTCTTTTCTTCTTTAAATAAGTCATTAAACTTATCAGATTTGAAAGGAGTATCTATTTTACTCAAGGCAATTCGGTAGATACGTCCATTAGTCAAACCAAATGGATAGCTTGCTTTGGTACGGTCAGATTCGAAATAAATATACTTGCTGTCTGGCGACCAATATGGATTGGTTTCGGTAATACCTGTATTGGTTAAATTAATGAGCTTTTTATCAGCCAAATGATACAAGAAAATGTCTTGTTCAAAATTGCGATATGCCGAAAACATGACATATTCACCATTGGGCGAAAAATAAGGTTTAGGGTTGTAGAGTGCCCAAAGCTCTTCTTTTACGACTGTATTTGAAATAAGCGTTTTGAGGTCTAATACACGAATTTCATTTTTGCCGCTGATATATACCGCCTGAGTTTTCTCCTTATTGAAGGTGATATTGCGGTTACTTTGCTCGTCCGAAGTAAGTTGTTTGGCCTTACCTTTTCCATCTGCCGAAATAGTAAAAAGGTTGTAGTAACCTTTTTCAGTAGTTTGTGTAAAAAGTAGGGTTTTATTGTCTGAAAGCCATTTTACTTCTACCACACGACCATGAGCATCTGTTGGAATTTGCGCAATGTATTTCCCTTCAACATCTGAAACAAATAATGCCCCACGTGATGAATATGCCAATTTTTTACCATCTGTCGACACATCAAACCCAGCGATATTTCCACTTACTTTAAAGTCTTGCTCGTGTGGCAAAACGTAATTGCGCAGTGGATTAGGGTTTATTTTCTGTGAAGTTTTACTAGCAACGTCATACACATACAATTGGTATTCTTTTTCAAAAACAACCTTTTGCCCGTTGGCACTCACTTGCGGACGTTTTATTGCCTCAGGGAATTGCGTCAAAGCAAGCTTTTGCCCATTCTGAAAAGTGTACAAGTTATATTGACCGTTGGCTTCGTCTGAAGCGAAATAGACATTACCACTGCGGTCAATGCTTGCCCAAAGGTCTTTACCGATGTAATTGGTATAGCGCTTATAGGCTTTAGTTTTAGGGTTGTAAGATTGAATATCTGGATTAAACGCCCCTTTATAGCCTTTACGAGTGCTTTGGTTATCGCTTTCCCAAGTATCATTGAAGAAAATCTCGCCCGTAGTTGGGTGTTCGGCTACGTTGTGGATACGATTGAAAAAGTGAGAAAATAAGCGTACGGGCGTTCCTCCATTGATAGCAAGTTTATAGGCAGTTCCGTCATTTTGCGCCCCCGAACTCAAGTAAATACTTTTTGAATCCCACGACCAAGATTCTACGTAGTCTTGGGTATCATGGAAGGTTAATTGACGAATGGCGCCGCCTTCGAGAGGCATCACATACACATCTGGATTGCCGTATTGCGAGCCAGTAAAAGCCAACCATTTTCCATCAGGAGAGATTTTTGGACGGCTTTCTGTACCTCGCATAGCTGTGAGGCGCGTGGAGACTTTGGTATTGAGGTCTGTTTTCCAAATATCTCCTTCAAAACAATACACAAGGGTTTGCGCATCAGGGCTGATTGAAGGAAAAGAAGCAAAATAGGTTTCAGTATTTTGCGCCACAATCGCCTGAGACACTAATCCCGCAGCAAGCGAGAATAAAGTAGTTTTTAACATAATTTCAGGTTTGAAATAAGATGATGAAATGAGTTTAGCATGAAGGCACAGAGTGAACAGGCACAAAGGGGCAAGTGAATTATTAAAAAACTTTGTGCCTCTGTGCCTGATGCCTATCCCCTTTTTTGTAAAACTAACCCAGTCTTGCTAAAAAACAAAAAGCGTTAGGATGAATGTATCCTAACGCCTTTGTACGGTAAGTCTATTGAGCAAAATAAAGTTTTTTGTGCTTACAATTTGACCACTTTTTGTCTTCCGTCTCCTTCCTTCGTTTTTACATCTAAAATATAATTACCTGCTGGAAGCGACTGAAGATTAATAAATTGCTCGTTTTGTCGGTTGCCTTCAAGGGTTTGTAAAATATTTCCTTCGGTATTAATAATATGGATAGACTCAATTCTGTTTTGAGTGCCAACTTGTACTTTCGTCATATCCTGTACTGGATTTGGAGATACCATAATACCTTTACTATCCAGTGGTTCAAAACCTAAAACTTTGCCAATTGGTGCGTCCTGACGAGCATCCGACATGACACTTTTACAACCATCAGTTGTTACGACCTGAACTGTAAAGCTAGCACCTGAGGTTACGGCAATTGAGCGTAGGCCAATTTGATCGCTCAAAACTGTACCATTTCTGTACCATACGTTTCCTGTGGTAGCACTTGAGGTATATTCCCAATAATCGCCATTGGCGTCAGTCTTTTTCACCACTGAAATGGAAGGCTTTACAGGATTGACACAGAATGAGTCTATCTGAGAAACAGCGTAATATTGTGTATTACCATCCTGATATGCACCATAGCGCACACGCCCTGCTGTTCCGCTCAAAGTAATTCTGTTGCTCGAAATAGAAGCTGGTCCTCCCAAAACAGACGTGATTACGCTTAATCCCGAATTAGAACTTGCGGTAATAGTAAAGGCAGCATCGCCAACGGTTTTATCTGGAACTTTGGTAATGGTCAGAGTTTGAGATTTCTTTTGCGGCAAAGTACGCGCCACGTTTGTGTACCAAACAGCAAAAGAGGATTCTTGCGTTAATGTCTTTTGCGTAGATGCAATACCTACACGTTTGTCGTTTTTATCTAATTGAATAATATCTGTATTCTCTTGTCCCGTTTTAGCATCTAGGGCATTAAAAATCACATAATCATCGCTTCTTGAGAACTCTGGATAACCAATGGTATTGTTGATGGCTGTAATTTGTAAGTCGGAAGGACGAGATAAGTTGACTCCCAAAACAGCATAATCATCACCTTGGCTATCTGAATAGAAATAATCAAAAGCCAACATATTGGTAGAGTTTTTAGAAAAAGCAGGACTACCAACATTTTCTCCTTCCACTAAATCGTTGATGAGTTTATTGACAACGCCCGTTCCGAAGGTATTCTTTTGATTACTCCAGACATTAATAAAACCTACATCCCAATATTCAATTTTGGTATTAGTTGCAGTTTTGTACTGGTTAAAGGCATCATAAACTAAGTTTTCGCCATCATAATCCCATTCAAACGAATCAGCATAAAGTACTTGCCCTGTTTTTACACCCGAATAGGTTGGATTATACAATCTAAACTTACGCCCAGAAATCGAACTCCCCGAAGCACTAAGGTCATAAACATAAATACTGGTATCGACTTTGGTTGTGATAGCCGCCAAGCGCTTACCATCTTTCGAAACTGCCACATTGTCCCAACCCGCAGCCGAGATCAGTTCTTGCTTGATGGTCGAGCTTTGGTCATTAGGCGAAAATGTTTTTACAGTACTCAAATCTATGCGATATATCCCATTATCTTGTTTTACGAAATAGGCATATTTGCCATCATCAGTAACGCTTGGTTTGTTTTTCAGTACAATATTTTTCGCAATCAAAACATAGGTACTCGTATTTACAACTGTATCTAACACATACAATGACTTGTCTTTAGGGTCATAACTTAAGATAAATGAAGAACCTTTTTTAGTCGGAACATCATTGGATGGCGCTGGCACAGGTGTTGTCGTTCCTGTGTTTGGTGTTGTATTTGGAGGGTTTGAGTCGGTAATACCTACGGCATCGAAAGCACTTTTAGCTGCATTTACTTCGGTACTGTTGGTTCCATACAAGTCTGTGGCAGACTGAATCACTGCACGACGCAAATCAAGGAATTTTGAACTACTAGTTAAGTATTTCGTTAAGGTACGATAATATACAGCTTCAGCTTTTTCTTTAGAATTGATAGATGTTGCAAAGCGATAATAAGCATAATTGACAATTCCTGAGTTGATATGCACCCCATAATTATCTTCTGAACCTGTATAATATTGGTTCATGCTGGCAGGCTGAAAACCATCATCTCGCAAGCTTGTACCTCCTTGATTAGGGTTCGATAAATCTCTTAATGGCTTTGAGCCTTTGACTACATCTTCGCCCATAAACCAATCATCTCTGTCAATCATGGCTCCAAAAATATCTGCCATCGATTCATTAATCGCACCAGATTGTCCACGATACACTAAGTTGGCTGTATTTTCTACTACTCCGTGAGTCATTTCATGTCCAGCTACGTCAAGTCCGCCTGCTAAAGGTTTAAACATCGTTGCTCCTCTGCCATATCCCATAAACTCACCATTCCAAAAAGCATTGTCCATGGCTTTTCCATCTTCATCAGTCAAGTTGATTAGGGAAATAATACTACCTCCTTTGCCATTTAAGGATTTTCTACCAAAAGTTTTTTCGTAATAATCATACGCCAAACTAGCATTATAATGTGCCGAAACAGATTCAGTATTACCCCAAGTATTATTAGTAGAAGATACCTGACGTACAGTTACATCATTTACTGACGAACCTGCCGCATTGAGCGTCCAAATAACGCCTTGTGGGTTTTCGACATTGATCGTTCCGCCTTTATACATACTTTTTGAGGCATCAATCATGTAATAATTTGAGCCAACCAAATAGGTATTGATAGCACGAGTTTTGCCATTCAAATCTACGGCATTGGCTTTTTGTGGCCCATCGAGCGTACAGGTATAGCTATATCTATCTAAAATTTCGCCCGAGTTGGCATCTATCATATAAATCCATCTTTCCAAAAAGTTAGGACGAACCACGACTTCGTATGCCAAATGCTGGTCGTTTACTGATTCATTTTTATGATAAACAAAAAGCTTTGACTGAGGCTTTTCGTATTTAAGCATGGCTTTTTCGGCAAAACTCAAAGTACGAAATTTGGTTTGTTGCTGAACATCCTGAAGAGCCACAGAAGCAATTTGCTCTGTCCCCATACTAGGTTCGGTCGAAGCCAAACTAGGTGTTGGGTAAAGCTTACCATTCATTACCTCCACGGCATCGTCTTTGGTATGCAACATGATTTGAGCACCATACACAGGAACGCCCCTATACATCTGTTGCACACGGATATGAGTTTGATTAAGATTGTCATTCTCAATCTGATTTACATCAAATTCCTCTTCTACATTCTTGAAATGTAAATATTTTTGAACAGCTGATAAATAGTTATAAGCTGCCGAGGCTTCAGAAGATCGTCCTGCTTTGGTTGTCGTATTAGAAGAAAGATTTTTAGGTTTACCCACGATAAACGATGGCATACCATTTTCATCTCTCGAAATACTCAAACCATCTTTTTTTGCCATTAAATTTTCCCGAAAAATACTATTCGAATACTGAAAATTATAACGAGAAAAAGAAGAAGGTTCTGCACTTTTCGAAAAATCAACAGTGGGCAAATTAGGACTAGTACCTTGCCCAGATTTAGATTTTTGTTTGAAAGTTTTTTGCGCTTGTGCCACAGACACACATCCGAGCAAGGCAATGAAAAGTAAAGTTTTTTTCATGAGACAAAAGAATTAACAGACTAACAGGCGGTATTTGTTGAAACACAGACAAACATATAAACGCTATTACTTTTTATCGCTCAATTTTGCCTGCTTTCAAGAATATTGGAAAGCTCACTTGGAACGTCAAATCTTCAGCGTATTTCTCTCTGCATTGCTGTACAAATTCCGTAACAGGATTATTTCCATTTTGCTGAATATATTTTTGGACGCTCGACCATGTATTTAGATACCCTTCCAACTGGTCAAAGTTCCAAAAATATTGCATCGAAAACTCAGGCGTTGGAATAGACTCAAATGGAAAAGGAATCGTAGTGTATTTTTGGTCGATATGACCACGTTCACCATCCCAGTATGAGCCAATTTGTTCTTGATAAAAGTGTTGAAAATCTTGATTCAAACTTGGATATTCTTCTATCAACAAGGTGCCATATCCCCAAAAAGCTAATAGGGCATTCGGCTTTGCAATTCGTTTGATTTCTTGGTAAAAGGCATCAAAATTAAACCAGTGAATGGCTTGTCCTACTGTGATTAAATCAAATGATGCATCTGCAAAAGGCGTTTTTTCAGCCTGCGAGATTTGATAATGGATATTGCTCGCCTGAAAAGCATTATCTAACTGCTTTTGACTAATATCAGTAGCTTCGACTTGTTGAAACTTTTGGGCTAAAACTCTTGCTACTTGACCATTACCTGTGGCACAATCCCAAGCATTTCCAAACTTATCCACATATTGAAAGATAAAATCATAAAGTTCCTGTGGATAAGTCGGGCGAAACTGGGCATATAAATTGGCTTGCGTCGAGAATCTGTCTTTAGGAAGCATAAATACTTTGAGATTGCTTAAATGTTTTTATCTATTTTTCAATCCTAATTTTTGATTTTATCCATCAGTGACTGATAAAATGTTTTGATAGAATCATTGACATTCTTAGAATTTGCCCATTGGGTTTTATAGGAAAACTTTTTACCCTCCGAAAAAACGAGATAATGATTCATATTACCCGCTTCACTCTGTGACAAACTATCCAGATGAAGCCCTTGTACAGCCTTGAATATTTTTTTGGTTTGAGCTTTTGTCAGCTTCTGAATAACCTTTACCGAGTCGCTTTTATTGGTTCGATAAAGAATTTCTCCGGAAGACTTAAGTGTATATGATTGCCATAAGTTGGCAAATCCACCACCCGAACCAACGGTAATTTCTTGTTCTTTCGGAATACTTTTGCAGGCAAATACGCCAAAAATGAAGCTAAAGAGTATGAGTTTTTTCATAGAATCCATGTTTAGGACTTAGTACTGTACGAAGGATTTCAAACTATTTCAGATTTGGGATTTCTGATTTCGGAAATATGAGAGATATGTCTTTATTTTTTACAAAATATATGTACTTACACTTCCGAAATCCAACATCCGATATCCGAAATAAACAGTTTTTATAATCCTTCGTACAGTCTTATTTAGGAATCGGGTATCTAAAAAAATATCGGGTAAAGTTATACACTCTACCCGATATTCATATAGTTGTATTTGAGAAAATTATAGCTTACAAGGTCTGTAACTCTTGAACGGTCAACCAGCTCATTAAGCCAGCGCCAATTTCTAGCGCATTTTCATCAATATCAAACGTTGGCGTATGTACTCCTGAAATAATTCCTCTTTCCTCGTTGCGAGTTCCTAAACGGTAAAAACAAGCATCTACATGATGTGTATAGAAGGCAAAATCCTCAGCAGCCAACCAAATATCCAAATCAATTACATTTTCCTGACCCATATAATCAATCGCAGCACCTTTCATACGGCGTGTTAATTCTGGTTCATTTTGCAAGAAAGGATATCCTTTTTGGATAAATACCTCACATGTTCCACCCATAGCTTCAGCAGTTAGCTCGGCAATTTTTCTGATTTTTTCTAAACCTTCGGCACGCCATTGCTCGTCCATTGCTCTGAAAGTACCTTCGATATATACCTCATTTGGAATAACATTGGTTGCTCCATTGGCAATTACCTTTCCAAAAGTCAATACCGAGGGATAGCGAGGATTACGGTTACGAGAAATGATTTGTTGCATTGACACAATGATATGAGAAGCAATCAAAACAGGGTCGATACAGTTTTCAGGCATAGCACCATGTCCACCTTTTCCTTTTACAGTTAAGTATAACTCATCTGCCGAAGCCATGTACATTCCTTCACGGAAACCGATTTTTCCTACAGGAATATTTGGAGCTACATGCTGTCCTAGCATTTTGTGAGGCGCAGGATTTTGTAATGCACCTTGCTCAATCATGATACTAGCACCACCTGGGGCTTTTTCTTCAGCAGGTTGGAATACCAATTTTACGGTTCCTTCAAAATCATTTTTGAGTTGACTCAAAATTCGTGAAGTTCCCAACAACGAAGCTGTGTGCACATCGTGCCCACACGCGTGCATGACGCCAGGATTTTGTGATTTATAAGGTACGTCATTGGCTTCAACAATCGGTAAAGCATCCATATCCGCACGCAAAGCCACTACTTTTGTACTAGGATTGCGCCCTTCGATAGTTGCCACCAAACCCGTGTTAGCAATTTCGGTAGGAGTAATCCCCATCGATTTGAGTTGCTCGGCTACGTATTTTTGTGTATTAAATTCTTGGAACGAAAGCTCAGGGTTTGTGTGCAAATAACGACGATTGGCCACAAACTCACCCGCCATGGATGCAGCTAATTGTTTAATTTTATCTTTCATTTTTCTAAATATTTCGAGTAGCAATAGGTCACTTACAGACCAATTTGGACGACAAAGTTACATCACAACTAGTCTTTAGCCCAACCAATTACGTAAATTCTCATTCTCATGATCTACTTGACCGATAGTTAAGCGAAGGTTTTCGTCAAAACTAGCTTCAATTCCGTACCATGCCAAGCGTGCTTTTACTTGTTCTTGTAAAGGAATACTTCCTGAAATGCATTCGGCAAAATAGGTTTCCAAACTACCTCCAAATACTTCCTCGGCTAGTTTTTTATAATCATTCAATGAATAACCCAAACCTGACTCTCCGAAATTTTCCCACATCAATCGCATAACATCATGAATAGATTTTTCATGTTGCGTTGCTTCACGAATCAATCCATCCAATAAAAAGGCAACAACTGCCCCTTTGTTATAGATTGATACACGACGATTAGGAATAGAAGGCACATAACCATCAAGCCACAAGTCAAACGAAGCCTCTACTAACGACATAGGTGATAGTCCATCTTCTTCAAAATGGCGGCGAATAGTAGTTGTAAATTCCTTTAGATAGGCATCAAGACTAAATACACCTGACTGTTTTAAGAAAACATCCCCTAAATACGTCGTAACACCTTCTGCCACAAAGCCTGTCGGAAAATAATTTTCTTTAGTAAAATCATAAGGCATCATTTCCACTGGACGAATCTTACAAATATTCCAAGCGTGGTACAGTTCATGAGAACTTACACCCAATAAATCGGTGTAAAGACCATCACCCTCTGTATCTGGACCTAATACAATCATGGTTGAGTTACGATGCTCAACACCATGATAGAAGGCTACAGGCAATATCCAGTTGATAAAATGGTAGTCTTTTTCAGGGAAATCTCCCATTATGTCAATTTGTTTTTCAGAAAAACTAGCAAAGTCTGAAAGAATTTTCTCCCAGTTTGGTTGATAATTTCCCAAAAACCAAACATAAAATTGAATACCCGCAGCCTTATACGTTTGGCACTGTAAATATGGACTAGCCAATACTGGCGAATCTACCAACTGATAATAATCTTGTGCCAATAAAGTCTTTCCTTCAATAGGCATTCCACAAGCGATTTTATACTCATCGGCCACTCCAAGTTCAACCGTACAAGGCTCATGCATGCGCCCACTTACATAAGGCAGACAGTTTACGAAGTTGACATACATAGTATTTTCGTCTACATACGAGCTACCCGCATTAGCAAAAACGCCTTTAGAATGTTGAATATAAGCGTAATAACGAAGTCTAATAGTTAATTTTGAGATATTTTTGGTATAGACTTTCCAGCGGTCTTTGTTTACTTTATGAAACTCCACGGGGTTTTGCTGTTCGTCAAAAATTTCGAACGTTTGAATATTTTTAGCAAAATTCTGTAGCTCATAACGTCCCGGACGCCAAGCAGGTAATTGAATTTTTATACGGTCAGATGTAATATTCTCCACCTCCAATTCTACAGTTAAGAAATGGTTTTGTGGATTTTCTGCATAAATTTTGTATCTCATATTTTATTGATATAGCTAAAGCCGCAAGGTACTATTATTCACAAAGAATCCAAAGTAACTCATAATCAACCTCCAAGCATTTAGAATCTTTTGTAAAAGTAGTTTGCAATTAAAAAATAATTGAGTACCTTTGCAGTCCTAATTTCGGGGCAAAAGATTTTTGTATTTTGAAAATTTTCACTGATACTTCAGACATCCTTTGATAATTTTTCAAAATATCTCTGAAAATCAGTCAGTTCATATTGTAAAAGGCATTTCAATTTTCAATAGCAATGAAAAGAACGTTTCAACCATCGGTAAGAAAGAGAAAAAACAAGCACGGATTCCGTGAAAGAATGTCAACTGCAAATGGTCGCCGTGTATTGGCAGCTCGCCGTGCAAGAGGAAGACACAAATTGACAGTTTCAGACGAGAAGAGAGGTAAATAATACAAAGTTTCTGCGTTTCGTGTTTCAAGTATCGTGTGAACAGTTGCTCAACGCGATTCCAGAGACACTTACATGAGACTTTGCATGAAAGCAACTTTAAAGAAATCTGAACGACTTTCCAGTAAGAAGGTAATTGGTTCCCTCTTTGATAAGGGTAGTGAAAACACCAAATCGGTTTTTCTCTACCCTTTTCGTGTTTCTTATTTTCTACAAGAATTATCTAACGAAAATACAGAACCTACACTTCCTCAGATGCTTATCTCTGTATCTAAGCGCTACTTTAAACATGCTGTTGATCGTAACTTAGTCAAACGTCGCACCAGAGAAGCTTATCGTCTCAACAAATCTATCCTGCTTCAAAAAAAAGACAGCCCTCTACCAGCATCCATCGCTTTTGTGTATATTGGTAAAAAAATCGAAGACTTCGCTAAAATCGAAAAGTCGATGAAGAGTATTTTGCATAAAATGTAATTTTACCCGCAATATGCTTTAAGCAATATGTCGTAAGCTAAAAGCTGTACTTACCTAATGCCTAAGCTTACAGCCTAGCGCATAATTATCCAGTTTTGCCTAGTTACTTAAGTTTTTTGTTATACAAAATAACACAATTGCTTTAGCTTCGTTATATTCTTATTGGTGTAGAAAGCTGAATTAATCCTATTATGAAATTAAAACGACCTTACCGAGCCCTTTTGGCGACTTCTGCTCTTGTTGGAAGTTTATCTCTCGCTTCATTTACCGACCAAGGAGAGCGTTTTTTTGAAATTGCCAAAAACCTTGATATTTATGCTACGCTTTTCAAGGAGCTCAATCGCTATTATGTCGACGAAATAAATCCAAATCGTACTATCAAAATGTCTATCGATGCTATGTTGAAGTCATTTGACCCATATACCGTGTTCTATGCCGAAGACGATATTGAGGATTACATGACCATGACCACTGGTAAGTACAATGGCATTGGCATTGTAACGGGCAATCGTTCGGGGCGTATTACTGTAATGGCTATCGACGAAGGAACACCAGCTGAAAAATCTGGCTTGCGTATTGGTGACGAAATTGTAAAAGTAGACGGCATCGAACTTAGTAAAAAAGGTATCGACCCCGGCAAACTCATCAAAGGTCAAACAGGTACTGTCGTAAAACTTACCGTAAAACGTTATGGTAGCAATAAACTTGAAGATATTAGCGTAACGCGTGATGTCGTGAAAATGAAAAATGTCACTTACTACGGCATGATCAACGACGAAGTGGGCTATATCGACCTGAAGGACTTTAATACCACCGCAGCCAAAGAAGTTCGTCAGGCATTTGCTGAATTGAAGGAAAAAGGCATGAAAAAACTTATCCTTGACCTGAGAGAAAACCCTGGTGGTCTCCTAAATATGGCAGTAGATATTTGTAATATTTTCTTACCGAAAGATTCAGAAATTGTTTCAACCAAAGGAAAAGTTGAAGAATGGAATAAAACCTATTCGGGGGTAAAAGCGGCTGTAGATGTAGATATGCCGATTTCGGTATTGACCAACTCGCGAAGTGCTTCGGCTGCTGAAATTGTCGCTGGTGTAATTCAAGACTACGATCGCGGAGTGTTGGTTGGACAAAGAAGTTATGGAAAAGGCTTGGTTCAAATCACACGTGATTTACCTTACAATACCAAACTCAAAGTAACTACTGCCAAATACTATATTCCAAGTGGTCGTTGTATTCAGGCGATTGACTATAGCCACCGCAACCCAGATGGTAGTGTAGGAAAAGTACCAGATTCGCTTATGACAGCTTTCAAAACTGTCCGTAGTGGTCGTACCGTTTATGATGGTGGAGGAATTTTACCTGATATTGAAGTTGAAAAGCCAATTCCTGCGGTAGTAACTCAATCTTTATCGGGTCGTTTGATTTTGTTTGATTATGCTATCAAATACCATTTCGAGCATCCGAGCATTAAGCCTGCCAAGGAGTTTTCTTTGAGTGATGCCGAATATCAAGACTTTGTTAAATGGGCAGCCACGCAAACTTTTGACTATACCACTCAGGCTGAAAAAGACTTGAATGAACTTGAAGCTTCTGCTAAAAAGGAAAGATATTACGACGCTGTAGCTGACCAATTGAAAGCTTTGCGCACAAAACTTTCACACAATAAAGAAGCGGATATGATGAAGTTTAAGGACGAAATCAAAACAGCTTTGGAGCAAGAAATTGTGGTACATTATTATTTGCAAAAAGGTACTCGCGAGCAATCATTTGCCAAAGACCCAGAAATACAAGCAGCACTCAAGTTATTTGGCGATATGAACCGCTATAACAATATCTTGAAAGGAAAGAAATAGTATTCTGACTATAAATATTTCGTAAATTTGTGTGCTTGGGGAGCAATTCTCAAGCACATTTTTGTTTAGATAGAGTGAGTTATCAATTTTACCCACTCACCAATAAAAACATTCGCAAAGCGAAATCTCAAATCATTATGTCTCTGATAGTTAGTATCGATACTTCGACCAAAGTTTGTTCTGTAGCATTACATAAAGAAGGCAAGCTGTTAGGTCTTTCTGAATTATTTACTGAAAAATCGCATTCAGGAATGTTGACTACATTGGTTGAAAATGTAGTTAAGCAAGCTGGATATGAACTTTCACAACTCGACGCCATTGCGGTTGCCAAAGGTCCAGGTTCTTATACTGGATTACGTATTGGGGTTTCTACAGCCAAAGGGCTTTCATTTGCCTTAGATAAGCCTTTATTATCTGTAAATACACTTGAGGCAATGGCAGCACAACTCAAAGATATGTACAGTGCCGACACGCTACTTTGCCCGATGATTGATGCACGTCGTATGGAGGTTTACTGTGGTGTTTGGAATGCTGCTATGGAAAATATCAGTGAAATTGAAGCCAAAATTATTGACGAAACTGCTTTTACTGAGTTATTAGAAAAACAGTCTATTGTATTTTTTGGTGATGGTGCAGCCAAATGCAAAAGCCAAATCTCTCATTCCAATGCTCTATTCCCTAATACAGATTTGTATCCTTCGGCTCGTACGGTAGGCGTATTAGCCTATAAGGCTTTTCAAGAACAGGCATTTGAAAATGTAGTAAGTTTTGAGCCTTTCTATTTAAAAGATTTTGTTGGAACAACACCCAAAGCTGCCCAAAACAAAGCCTAACATTTGTTGAGCATCAATCTTAAGTTTAATGATTATGGAACTAGACGACCCAATTATCAATAAAGTAGCCAGCAGTGGATTGGTTACGCTCGACCTTGAAGATTATTATCACCAAGGCGAAAGAGTCATTTATGACTTGAAAGATAACCTATTCATGGGAATGATTTTGAAAGAAAAGGATTTCCGTGAGTTTCTCAAAAATCATGATTGGTCTATTTATGAAGGCAAAAATGTAGCTATTATTTGCTCCGAAGATGCCATTATTCCGACATGGGCTTATATGCTTTTAGCACTTAAATTAAGTCCGTTTGCCAACGCGGTAGTATATGGAAATTTGGAGCAATTAGAAGATAAGTTGTATTTTGACGCTATTGCTAAAATCAATCCATTGGATTATGCCGATGCTAGAGTAGTGGTAAAGGGCTGCTCAAAAGTACCTGTTCCTACGTCTGCATACGTGGAAATAACGCAAAAACTCATGCCACATGTCAAAAGCCTCATGTTTGGTGAGCCATGCAGCACAGTACCTCTTTACAAGAAAAAATAAATATGATTGTGGGGATTTGAAGATCTGAGAATGATTTTATAAGACAGCACTTTCTGCGATTGCTACTTATTTATAATATTTTTGTTCGTGTATTCAAATACAAATACTATTTTCCAAATCCCCACATCTTCAAATCTTCAAATCATTAAAATATCGCTTTTTCTCTTTTTCCCAAAAACGGAATCCAACTTGATTCTAGACTACCACCTAAGTCACGCAGAAACATAATAAACGAAGGTTTGAAAGGCTTGCTTCTGAGTGGCATATTTGCCTCCTCTGGTGTTAAATCTCCTTTTTTTGAATTACATCTTCGACAGGCTGTCGTGAGGTTATCCCATGTAGTACGTCCACCACGTGATTTTGGCATGACGTGGTCGAGGGTAAGGTCATCTTTGGAGCCACAATATTGACATACGTTGTGGTCACGACGGAAGATATTTTGACGAGACAAAATAACACCCTTATAAGGCATATAGATATACTTGTGAAGGCGAATAACCGAAGGCATAGGAAAAGCCTGAGAAATACTATGTAATTGCTCGTTTTCGGATTCGGCCACCAAATCGGCCTTATTTAGGTACACTAACAAAAATGCTTTGGGAATAGAACAAACGGCTAATGCTGTGTAATCTTGATTCAATACTAAGACTTTCCGACCCATAACTAATTCAATTTTTAGTGAACAATATGGTCATCAGCCGAAGGTATTTTGTCAGTTACCTCTACTAATGACCTCTACGCTTGAGATGTTGGAATATATGGTTGTTATGAAACATGCTTATTATAGTAAAATTCAATCGCACAAGGCTAACAGAACGATGAAAACAAAATGGTAATAGCTATTCAAAAATGGTAGTTTTATGAAACCATTGAGTTTTCCACCTACTCGCAAATTAATGATAAATCTCAATAATACAACTCGTATATTCAAAAAATAGTTTTGCCGTAATTATTTGCTAATGAATTGGTTATATACGTAATACAAGTAGGTTAGTGAGCAAAATAAAAATTAAGTTATGTATTTAGGCACTAGGCAACAGGCACAAGGCAAAGAGTGTTAAAATGTTATTTAATACCCACAGCCATGCTTTTTCCAAAGTCCACCACCGAAAGTCCATAGCTTCAAATAAAAAGGTCTGTACCGAAGATATCATTCTTGGATACAGACCTTTTTATTATGTCATAAGATTGTATAGAAACTACGTTAGCCTCAGAGGTATCCTCCTTTTCAAACGATTAAAGCATTTAGTGATTAACTTTTCATACATCTTGCCATATCTTTCAAAACACCATTCATGCAAGAACTTAATTTCATCGATGGCTAAGTTTTTAATTGCCTTTCTTAGCTCTTTTTCAAATAACTTTGCATCAAAACTTACTTTCTCAAGTATCATTTTGACATAGTCTAAAGCTGTCATAGTTTAAATTAGATTTGATAATCTTGGTTTTTAAGTTATTAGGTTAAACGGTAATTTAAGTTTGAATAGTGTCTTCTTGAGGTAAAAGTCGTAAATTGCTCAACAATTAGCACTTCAGACACATAGGCATTTCTTCATCCCAAACTCAAAGTTTTCATTTTAGTGTGTCATATTCGCCAACGAATAAATCTAGAAATTGAAAACAGTAAATCATTCAAAACCCATAAAATAGTATCTATTGACGAAAAACGGTGAAATTTACAAATAAATATATCAATATTCCAATATTATTTTGTTTTTTATTCAGCTATTCGCTGATAGCTCAGGAAAACACGCCTACACTTGTTTTGGGTGAAAAGACCATCACAATGGATGGATTTTTTACCATAACAACTGTGGTAAAAACAAATCCTGACCAGCCATTTCCTGAATGTAAATTTCCAGAATTAATAGAATTTAATAAACGAGGATATTCAAAGTCTATTGCTCGTTCGGTTGTTAATGGACAGCCTACGGTTACCTATAATATTACCCAAAACTACCAGCCTAAAAAAGAAGGTACGTTAAAAATCAAACCATTTAAAGTACTGGTTAATGGCACCGAAATCAAAAACGAGGGAGTAGTTGTAATTGTCAATAAAGCAGTAGCAAGCCCTAATCCTGAAACGGAGAATGAGGAATCATTGGTATCAGTAGCTGAAGGCAATCAAAAAGACTTAGTAAATGTAAAAGAAAATGCATTTTTGGCCATCAGCACCAACAAATTAGCGCCTTATGTGGGAGAAAACTTTACCTTGACGCTAGCGTTTTATGTTGCCGAAAACAATACAGCCGCTTTAGAATTTGATCATAACGAAATACAGATTCCTGAAATTATCAAAAAGATAAAACCTGAAAGTTGCTGGGAAGAAAGCTTTGGACTTACCGAAACGCAAACTTCGACGGTAAAATTGAATGGTAGAACCTATACGCAATACAAGTTTTATCAGGCAACTTTTTATCCACTTAATAACAAGAAAATTAGTATCCCTTCTGCAAATCTTCGTTTGTTAAAAGACTTTGATGAAAAAGAATCTAAAAAACGTAATTATGTTACTTTTTTGAGTAAAGCTTTTACCATACAGCCGAGAGACTTACCACCGCACCCTCTGAAGCAACAAGTATCGGTGGGCAATTTTTCGCTTAAAGAGAATGTGAGTAATAGTAAAGCGCAAACAGGGCAATCTATCGACTATCAAATTCAAATTATTGGTGATGGGAATATCTCTGTAATTCGTTTACCCGAAGTCAAAAATGATAGTACTTTTGACTTTTTTCAACCTGATATTAACTCGATTGTATCGCCTCAAGGCAGTAAAATTATTGGCACAAAATCTTTTACTTTTCATATTATTCCCAAACAGGCTGGTAACTTTGCAATGTCAAAGTATTTCAATTGGGTATTTTTCAATCCAACTACAGCTCAATATGATACGCTAAAGCCCAAAGTGATAATCCATACCAAGGGTCGAACTATTAGCACGGTAGATACTCCTAATGCTGAAAATTCGACGATTTATGATGGACTAGAGAATATCTCGACACCCGAAGGAACAAGCAACTTGGTGAGACTTCTCAAGAACGAAGCAAATATCATCATTATCATTATGCTGGCAGGATTGATTTATCTGTTTTTACCAGGCAAGAGAACCAGACAATAACATCGACTCATGGGCAATTTGAAGTACCCCTTGCCACGAGTCAAATCATTCAAAAAATGAGCAGTACATACGGTAAATTATTTAAAATTAGCACTTTTGGTGAATCGCACGGACAAGCAGTTGGGGTAGTGGTAGATGGATGTCCAGCTGGAATTCCTTTTGATGCTGAATTTATTCAAAGTGAGTTAGACCGCCGTAAGCCAGGGCAGTCACGTATTACAACACAACGTCGCGAGGCCGATGAGTTTCAGGTAGTTTCGGGTGTATTTGAAGGAAAAACCACAGGTACACCAATAGCTATGTTGGTTTGGAATGGCGACCAACGTTCGAAAGACTATTCACATATTGCTCAACAATTTAGACCTTCGCACGCCGATTTTACTTATCAAGCCAAATATGGCGTCCGTGATTATCGTGGTGGTGGTCGTAGTTCGGCTCGTGAAACGGTGGCTCGTGTTGCAGCAGGTGCTTTGGCAAAGTTGGTATTAAAAAATATTGGTATAGATATCAAAGCTTACGTTTCGCAAGTAGGTAAGTTAAAATTAGAAAAATCATATCAGGAGCTCAACTTGGCATTGGCAGAAGAAAATGCCGTTCGTTGTCCAGAACCAGCCTTAGCACAAGAAATGTTCGACTATATTGATGAAACTCGTAAAAAGGGAGATTCAATTGGTGGAATCGTAGACTGCGTGGTAACAGGTACACCTGTAGGCTTAGGCGAACCTGTTTTTGATAAACTTCATGCCGAGCTAGGTAAAGCCATGTTAAGTATCAATGCTGTAAAAGGCTTTGAATATGGCAGTGGTTTTGCGGGTGTAGAAATGTACGGCTCTGAGCACAACGACGAGTTTTTTATCGAAGACGAACAAGTAAAAACCAAATCCAATCATTCTGGAGGTATCCAAGGTGGTATTTCAAATGGGGCAGATATTTACTTCAGAACAGCTTTCAAGCCAGTAGCAACCATCATGCAGGACCAAGCGAGCGTGGATCAAGAAGGTAATATTGTTACGGTATCTGGTAAAGGCCGCCACGATCCATGTGTAGTACCACGTGCTGTACCTATCGTAGAAGCAATGGCAGCTTTGGTTTTAGTAGATTTTTACCTTCGTAACCGTGCCACACAAGGATTGGCGTATGAACAAGAAGAAAAATTAGAGTTTTAATGCAAAAGAATAATTCCCTTTTTTCAGATGAGTACTTTATGCAATTGGCACTTTACCAAGCAGAGATGGCCATGGAAAAAGGGGAAATTCCAGTGGGAGCAGTGGTCGTTTGTCAAAATACCATTATTGCCAAAGCACATAATCAGACCGAACTATTGCAGGATGTGACCGCTCATGCCGAAATGTTGGCGCTAACGGCAGCAGCTAATACACTAGGAGCAAAATACCTTCGAGATTGTACCTTGTATGTGACACTCGAACCTTGTATTATGTGCGGCGGGGCTTTGTATTGGTCTCAAATAGGGAAAATCGTCATTGGTACCATGGACGATAAAAGGGGGTGTTCGAAAGTGAGTCCAAAAATTTATCACCCCAAAACACAAATTATCACTGGCGTATTGGAAGAGACTTGTGAAGCTATGCTGAAAAGCTTTTTCAAAAAACTACGTTAGCTTATTAGTCGTACCATTGGCTCATTCAGTTCTTAGATTTTCCTTAATAAACAAACTTTACAGGAACTTATAGCCTCTGAAGGCAGTTTTTTAGACAAAGACTCATAGTCAAAAACAAAGACGACTTGGTTATAGGTTGTTTTTATCAATCTACATGATTCATTGGACAGTCTATTTCTAAAGTACTTGACAGATATATTTTAAACTCAATTAACTTAATTAACTTAAAAAATGGCATTCGTATTAGACCCACTTCCATACGCTAACGACGCGTTGGAGCCGCATTTTGATGCATTGACAATGGAAATCCACCATGACCGTCACCACAATGCTTACGTAACAAACTTGAACGCTGCTGTAGCAGGTACAGAATTAGAAGGTAAGTCTTTGGAAGAACTTTTGGCTTCTATCAGCACGCTTTCACCAGCGGTTCGTAACAACGGCGGTGGTCACTTCAACCACAACTTGTTCTGGAATATTCTTTCTCCAAACGGTGGTGGTGCTCCAGTAGGTGCATTGGCTGAAGCTATCAATGCTAAATTTGGTTCTTTCGATGAGTTCAAAGCTGAATTCAAAAAAGCGGCTATCAGTCGTTTTGGTTCAGGCTGGGCTTGGTTAGTAGCTCAAAAAGATGGTTCTATCGCTATCTCTTCTACGCCAAACCAGGACAACCCATTGATGGACGTAGCTGATGTTAAAGGTTTTCCTGTAATCGGCTTAGACGTTTGGGAACACGCTTACTACTTGAAGTTCCAAAACAAACGCCCAGATTATATCGACGCATTCTGGAATGTAATTGACTGGAATATCGCTGAAGCTAGATACCAATCAGCTAAAGCCTAGATAATCAAAAACTTAGGCAATACTTTGATTTTTTTTGTAAAAAAAAGCCTCAAAGTATTGCCTAATAGTGATAAAATACCTAATTTTGCATCACTAAAAAACACGGAGAGTGTAGCTCAGTTGGTTAGAGCATCGGTTTGTGGTACCGAGGGTCGTGGGTTCGAGCCCCATCATTCTCCCCAAAAGGTTATCTGAAAAGATAACCTTTTTTATTTTACCCCAATCAGTACCATTTTTCTATTCCTGCTGGTGCTGTCCATTGGAATTTAGGCTCATAATGCTCCCAAACTATTTTTGAAACGTTTCTTAATAATTGATACCCTTCATTATTTCTCGTCCATGATTCGTCCTTTTGATTTTTAGTAGTAACACAAACTACATAGTCACCAGAAGGAGCATTTACTAAAAATACCTCAGATCTTGACTGATTTACAGCACCTTGTTTAGAGACCACCTGAATCGTTGGAGGAATTTGACTTAGTGCTTCGCCATCCCAATAAATCCTCACCATATTGCGGTAAATACGCTCGCTAGCAGCAGGATTAATTACTTCTCCTTTTCTAATTTTCACTAATAATTCAGCCATTTCTCTAGGCGTAGTTTGTCCCCAGCCATAAATTTTACGATAGAACTCACGACCAGCAGTACGCGAATTAACCCTAGTATTTTCAAAACCATTAGCAGCTAGCCATTCGTTGATAGCTGTGCCAGTAGCCATAGCCTGACACCAAAGACTGGCGGTGTTGTCAGAAGTAGTAATCATCAGCATAGCAACTTTGCTCAAAGCGATTTTTTCACCGTCCTTGAACGATCCTAAAATATCTTCTCCCGCATACAAAAGGGAGTCTCTGTAAGTCAGAATTGCATGATAGTCGAGTTCGCCCTTTTCGATTTTATTAAACAAACCAATGGTTATAGGCACCTTAATCATACTTGCTGTTGGAAAAATGGTATCTGCTTGAATAGCTACTCCCGTATTCTTTTTCAAATGTTTCACATAAATACCTGCTACACCCTGAAAGTCTTTTACGAGCATTTGAAGCTTTTTCTCCAGCGTTTTATCCGTTTTGAAAGAATTTGTGGGAGCTTGAGCAAAGAGTTGAGAAGAAAATAAAATGAACAGAATCTTGAGGTAAAATGTTTTTCTCATAGTTTTTGATGAAATTGTTAAAAGTTTACAAAAGGCAAACACCTTTCAACCAATTTACTATTTATCGAGCAATTACAATCTCTCTTGTACCTATAAAATGCAACAATTCATTTTTATTTTCTTAGCTTTTCTTTGTGGGGCGGTATTTCCAACACAAGCAGCATTTAATGGCAAAATGGCCTCAATTGTAGGTCATCCGATTTTAGCGGCTATTCTATCATTCATTACGGGGCTCATTGCCTTGATAGTTTATGCCATTGTTACCCAGATTCCCATGCAACAATTTACGGCGTTTCGTACAGCACCTTGGTATGTTTGGTTAGCGGGTATCTTAGGCGCTTTTTATGTAAGCACTATTGTGGTATTGATGCCTCGATTAGGAGTAGCATTAACTTTTGGTTTGGTGATAGCTGGGCAAATGACTATTTCGATACTGATGGACCATTTTGGTTTATTTAATCTTCCTGTACGTGAAATATCGGCAGGGCGCCTCTTAGGGGCACTTTTATTATTGGCAGGTGTTGTACTTATTCGTAAATTCTGATGACAAAGATGAAATTTTGTCCACAATGTGGAAAAGAACTCGTGTATAAAATCAAAGATGGCAGAGACAGACATTTTTGTCCCGACGAAAGTGAATGTGGATATGTCCACTGGAACAACCCTATTCCTGTGGTGGCCGCCATTGTCGAGCATGAAGGAGATATTATTTTGGCACGCAATGCCGCTTGGCCAGCTACTTGGTATGCACTTATTACGGGATTTTTAGAGTCTGGTGAAACGCCAGCTGGGGGCATTATTCGAGAAGTCAAAGAAGAACTAAATCTTGATGGCGAAATCGTAGAACTGGTAGGTTTGTACGAGTTTCATCGAATGAACCAATTGATTATTACTTACCATGTCAAAGCTACGGGAACAATCGAACTTTCTGAAGAACTAGTAGATTACAAACGTCTAAAGCCTGAAGAAATTAAGCCTTGGCCAGCAGGCACTGGACGAGCTGTACAAGATTGGCAAGCTAAAAGAGGTATTTTCAATGAAATGTTTGATTTTACAAAAAGCTAATTAACCACGGGTGAAATGATTCACCCGCTAGGTAGAATTGATGGTCTGTGACGAAACGTAACTTTAACACTAATCTCTTCAATGCAATAAAGTAAAAACCGCTTCTCGTACATTTATTTGCCTCTCATAACTATGAAAAACATCTCTCTTCGCTTTCTTTGGATTGCGTTTATGTTGCTGTGTCAACATAGCTTTAGCCAAAAGTTTTTTGATCCTTCGGTCAAAAAAGTATTATTTCTTGGAAATAGTATTACCTATTCGGGCGAATATATCCAGCTATTCGAAACGATTTATCGTTTACAAAATCCAGAAAGTAAGGTAGAGTTTTATAATTGTGGACTTCCGAGCGAGACAGTTTCTGGGCTTTCGGAAGAAGGGCACGCCAATGGCAGATTCCCTCGTCCAGTATTATTTGAGCGTCTTGATAGGGTTTTGAAAATGATTCATCCAGATATTGTTATTGCTACTTATGGTATCAACGATGGTATTTATCAGCCTTTTTCAGAAGAACGTTTTTTGAAGTTTCAGGAAGGTATCCAAAAGCTTCATCAACAAGTAGAAGCTATGGGAGCGAAAATTATCCATATAACTCCTTCGGTTTATGAAGAAAAGAAAAAAGAGGCAGCTTTCAGTTACGCCGAAGTCATGGATCGCTATGCTCAATGGCTTATTGCACAAAAAAAATGGGAGATAATCGATACCCATTTCCCAATGAAAAAGGCTTTGGAAGAAGCTAAAAAGAAAAACCCAGATGCTACATTCGCTTCTGATGGTGTGCATCCCAACTCGCAGGGACACTGGATAATCTGTAGAAATATGTTGACCTATTTTGGTTTGAAAAAAGCCAAAAATGCAGAAGTTTGGACAGAATTATACCCCAATCGCTCGGTAAGTAATTTGTTGTTACTTTTTCAGAAAATCCAAGCACGACATAATATCCTCAAAAATGCTTGGCTTCGCGCTACCCAACACACACGTCCAGAAATGCCAGAGGGTTTACCCATGGATGAAGCACTCACAAAAGCAAAAGCATTACAAGCAGAAATAGATAGCCTTTTAAGATAAGAACCTTTTCACCGACAAGCTTTTCCTATTCACCGATAAAGCTCAGTTAACTACCTATTTTTTTTGTAGATTTGATTGGTTTACGCTCAAGATTTCATGTTCAACAACTTCATATACAAGCGAGTGATAGGAGGGATGGCGCTATTGGCAGCCCTTTTGGTCAATTTACCTATTATCATTCTCAACTTAGAACATTTACACAATTGGCAAATTGCCTTAATTGATGTAACAGTACAGGTATTTTGCTGCTTTGTGCTTGGGATAAGTGTGGTCGGGGTTTTGATGGAGAAAACGCCCTATGCTTGGATAAATCGCAATAAAGCTCTTGTAATTTTTGGCTTATTGATCGGTTATTGCTTTATGCTGGCAGGGCTCAACAGCCTATTTCTTCCAGTGCGAATGGGCATGATTTCATCGATTATCATGCGTGGAGCGGTAGTGATAGTCATGATGTACCTATGGAGCAAAAATCTTATTGAGGCAGAAAGAAAAAATGCCCTATTACTCGAAAACCAACAATTGAAACATGACAACGTACTTTTTCAATTAAATGCCCTCAAAAATCAACTGAATCCTCATTTCTTATTCAATTCGCTCAATACGCTTAGCTGGTTAATAAACCAAGATACAGCCAAGAGTCAGGAATATTTACAAAAACTTTCTCAGGTATTACGCTATTCGTTGAGTATGCAAGAACAGCAATTGGTGAGTTTAAGAGATGAATTGGTCTTGGTAGAAAACTATGTTTTTTTGTTACAAATGCGTTTTGGCACTAATTTACAAATCAACCTTAGTCCAATAGAGCCTGCTCCGTATCAGATTTTACCACTGTCGATTCAGTTATTGATAGAAAATGCCATCAAACACAATGTGGTATCGTCGAGTAAGCCTTTGCAAATTGACATTTCATTTGAGGAAGAAAATATCATTGTTTCGAATAAAATTTCACCCAAACTTCACGCTGAAGGCACAGGCATAGGATTGGCCAATCTAGACAATCGATACAAACTTATGACAGGAAAAAGTATTTCGATTCAAAAAGACACATTATTCACCGTTCGATTACCCTTGATTAAGCATTCATAAAAATGGACCATCCACTAAAAATAGTTATTGTAGAGGACGAACCCGCAGCAGCAGGTCAATTGCAATTTTTGTTGGGACAATTAGAGACTCCTGTAGAGATTATCCACATCATAGAGGGTGTTGAAGAAGGTTTAGCATGGTTTCAGCAGAATACAATGCCCGATTTAATTTTATCGGATATACAGTTATCAGATGGTGTTTCTTTTGAGATTTATGAAAAAATTACATTGGAAACACCTATTATCTTTACCACAGCCTTCGACGAATATGCTATTCGGGCTTTCAAGCTTAATAGCATTGACTATCTGTTGAAACCTATCGATCAAGAAGCGCTAACGACTGCCATTCAAAAGTTCAAAAACCAACAACTCTATCATTATTCTCAGTTGCAATCGCTTCTTGCGCAACAGGCTTTTATGGCTAAGAATTATCGACAAAGTTTTTTAGTGAAATTTAGAGATAAACTTATTCCCATTAAAACCGACCATTTTGCTTTTTTCTACATTGATCAAGGCATCGTATATGGTCAATTATTGGATGGGAAAAAGTACAGTTTAGAGTTCAAATTAGAAGACTTAGAGCAGCAACTCGACCCCGCATATTTTGTGAGAGCCAATAGGCAGTTTATACTCAGCAGGGAAAGTGTCGTTACCATCGAGAGTTATCCACATAGTCGTGTGAATATCCAAACTCAGCCCAAAGCACCATCAGACATCGTTATTAGTAAAGAAAAAGTAACATGGTTTAAGAAATGGTTGGCGAATCAAGTAACAATAAAGGCGTAAGGAGAACATTTCCCTACGCCTTTATTGTTGTCTCAGTAAGCATTCTCATGAGTTTTTTGTAGATTGGAAAAAGATTTACATATCAATACTTTGATATTTGCCTGAATAACCTAATTCCAAACCTAAAAGTAAATCAAGCCCTACAAGCATGTTACATCATTTTCCGTTTTATTTATCCTTAATTTTACTCATTATCATTCTGATTATTGTCGCCGACCGAATCAGAGTGGCGTATCCTATTTTGCTGGTATTGGGCGGACTTGGTTTAAGTTTTATTCCAAGTGTTCCTGACATTGAAATTGACCCTGAGTTAATCTTTATTATCTTTTTACCACCGCTATTATCCGAAGCCGCATGGTCTATTTCGTGGAAAGAACTCTGGAAATGGAGGCGGATTATTACCAGTTTTGCCTTTCTGATTGTATTTCTGACAGCCTTTGTTGTGGCGCTTGTGGCCAATAGCTATATTCCAGGTTTTTCTTTGGCATTAGGCTTCTTGCTGGGTGGAATCGTATCGCCTCCTGATGCCGTAAGCGCAGGTGCTATAATGAAGTTTGTGCATGTTCCGAGCCGCTATCAGTCGATTATTGAAGGCGAAAGTTTATTAAACGACGCCTCAAGTTTGATTGTATTTCGCTTTGCTTTAATTGCTGTTGGTACAGGTCAATTCATTTGGCAGGATGCCATTTTGAGTTTCGGTTGGATGGTATTTGGAGGGATCGGTATTGGTTTGGCGGTAGCTTATGGCTTCTTTAAAGCACATCGTTTATTGCCAACCGATGTCAATATGGATATTGTCTTGACACTTGTAGCTCCTTATATGATGTATATCGCAGCTGAAACGGTACATAGCTCAGGAGTTATGGCGGTAGTAAGTGGAGGGCTATTTTTGGCACAACGCAAACACCTTTTCTTAAATAGTAGCGGGCGTATCAAAGGGTTTTCGGTATGGGAAAGTCTTTGTTTTGTGCTCAATGGACTGGTATTTATGATTATTGGTCTAGCACTTCCCACCATTACGAAGGGACTAGGAAACGTAAGTGTAAATGAAGCCATTGGTTATGGCGTATTAATTACCGTAGTGTTGATGGTAAGTAGAATTTTATCGGCGTATGGGGCCGTAGTTACCACCTTGATAGCTAGAAATTTTATTACAGTAGCCGAAAAACGAAACCCAGGTTATAAAGCACCGTTGGTCATTGGCTGGGCAGGGATGCGTGGCGTTGTATCATTGGCTGCGGCACTTTCAATTCCTGAAACGCTCGAAAATGGCGTGCCTTTTCCACAGCGTAATTTAATTTTGTTTATCACTTTCATTGTGATTTTGCTAACGCTATTAATTCAAGGATTGACTTTGCCTATTTTGATAAAAAAAATAAATCTTTTGCGAGATAACGAGGTATTACCAGGCGAATCGCATTATCAGGAGATGTATCGCAAGCTGACCAACCAAAGTCTGGAATATTTACACTCCAATTACGAAGAACAAATTACAAGACAGCCCATTTTGAAAAAGATTGTAGAAAAATGGGAAGAAGAAGGCAAAGAATTTGACAATATTCGCCTCGACCAAGAATGTAAACTGGTGTATGTAGATATGATCAATCATCAACGAGAGTGGCTTCGTGAGTGGAACAAAGACCATGAAGTAGACGAAAATATCGTTCGTCGCCACTTATACCGTTTGGACTTAGAGGAAGAGAAATTGAAGTATAGATAAGCTTTTTAACACATTCCTCGTTACTATTACCCGATTAACTCATTACATCTGCTCACAGCAGGAAAGCTCATGTATAAATTGTTTGCTCATTTTTTAATTGCCTTGGTACGTGTGTATCAGGCTATTATTTCTCCATATTTCCCTAATGCTTGTCGCTACAACCCCACGTGTTCGCAGTACATGATTGAGGCAATTCAAGAATGGGGAATCTGGAAAGGAACACGCCTAGGGCTGAAACGCATTGCCTCTTGTCATCCTTGGGGAGGCAGTGGGCATGATCCTGTACCTCGTAAAAATGAGCCACGCTAACTTTAGGTAGTTATAAGTTAAGTTAGTAGGCAAAATAAAATTCAATTTTGGGGCTTTCGACTTTCAGTAATGGGCTTTCGGCAATAATATTCCCAATGAATTCAAACAAGCTTTTGGGCTTAATTTCGAAATCAAAAATCCGCAATCCACAATCCCTTCTGTGTTTCTTGCCTAACCCCTTTTTATGTTATGGAAAAAAAGATTCTCAATAAAATTCCTACCAATATCATTACAGGTTTTTTAGGAGTTGGAAAAACAACTACTATTCTACATATTCTCAAACATAAACCTGCCGATGAGCGATGGCTCGTAATTGTCAACGAATTTGGGGATGTCTCTATCGACCATATCCCTATGGAAGGACAAAGCCAAGGCCAAGAAATGGCGGTTCGTTATGTTGCTGGTGGGTGTATTTGTTGTACTGCTAATTTGCCTTTACAGACTACGCTTACGCAAAGTATCCGTCAGGTAAAACCGCATCGAATTTTGATAGAACCCACAGGAATAGCGCATCCCGAAGCAATCATAGACTTATTACAAGGAGAGTTTTTATCAAAAGTAATTGACTTACGAGCGACTATCTGTTTGGTCAATCCTATTCAGTTAATGAATGATAAATACTTCGACGATGAGGTATATCAAGATCAAATTACCTTAGCAGATGTTTTGGTAGCCAATAAAGCAGATTTAGCGGGTGATGAATTACTCCAAAAGTTTGCTAAATGGGCACAAGCGCTTTTCCCTCCCAAGGTCATGATTGCAGCGGTGGAAAAGGGAGAAATTGACCTTGATTGGCTTGACATAGAACCTTATCCACATCGTAAAGCGGTGTATATGAATGCTCATTCAAATCAGCTAGAAAATGTACAAATTATTGAAAATCAAGAAGAAAGTCTTCAGCCCTTACCGAATAAGCCCATCAAACGTGAAGGACGAGCTTTGGGTACTTTTGGCTGTGGTTGGGTCTTTCATCCAGACGAAATTTTCTCAAAAAATCAATTATTAGCTTGGATTGACTCATTAAAAGGCTTCGAAAGAATAAAAGGTGTATTTAGAATAGGAGAAAAAAATTGGATTTTTATCAATAAAACTACCGATGAGCCAGCGAATGAATGCTCGATAGCTTATCGTAAAGACAGTAGAATTGAGATAATTTCCTTAAAACCAGCCACTTGGTCATTGATCGAAAAACAGTTATTGGATTGTCGTAAAAGTGACCCAAATCAAGTCGATATTCCAAGTTTTAAAATGCCTTTCAATCTAAAATGATAAATATTCTAAATTTAGTGAGTTGGGATTGAGTGAATGAGTGATTATTTTAAAAATCTGTATTCTAGCAGTAGAGACGCAATACAATTTTTTACATAATCACTCACTCGCTCAATCACTAAATCGCTAAATTATGGATGAATCCTATTTATAGCTTCATTTTCAAATCTTCAAATCCCCAAATTTTCAAATTTGAATCCTATCGCCAGTACTTGGGGTACTTTCGTGTTTTGTGAGCATTGTTAAAAATCAATGCCACCAAGACTAAGACAAGAGCCCCAGACAAGAGTGGAGTAAATAAAAACCCCCATGAGGCATGGCTTAGAATAATTACCATCACATCAGCGCCTGCTGGCGGGTGTACTGTTTTAGTGAGCTGCATCAAAGCGAGTGAAATTCCTACGCCTAAAGACATCGAAAAAATGCTATCACCTACCCAATACAGACAACATAAGCCCACAATTCCAGCAATTAAATGCCCTCCAATAATATTTCTCGGTTGTGCCAAAGAACTATCAGGAACGCCAAATGCTAAGATGCAAGTAGCACCAAAAGGAGCAATTAGCATGGGAGTTTTAGTCCATTCGGCTATCAACCCAATGCTTGCGATACCAATGAGCCCACCCAAGGCCGAACTAAAGGCATGCGTCCATTTAGGACGAGCGGGACTACGCTCGTTTGTCTTAAACTTCGATAAATAATTTTTCATGGTTTTGTTTCAGATGCTTAGCCTAAAGGTTAAGTCTTAGAATATTAAGACAAATTTACACAAGAAGGTTTCATTTACAATCGGAAAAGTACAAGTGCTTAACCACCTAGTAATCAACTCAAAAGAGCCTTAATAGGAAAAGTACAAGTTCAAACTATTTTCCATAGTATTTCAATGGTAAAATCTTAAGATATGGTGCTTTATATTTTCGATAAAAAAATCTGGAAAAAATGCAAGAATAAGTATGAATGCAAAATAAAATTTAAGTTGTGAGCTTTAGGCAGCAGGCACAAGGCAAAGAGTGTTAAAATGTTTTTAATAACCAAAGACATGCTATTTTCTAAAGCCCACCGCCGAAAGCCGATACCTGAAAGCTTAATGCCATACAAATTACTTTAACATAACCATAAAATAGGTTTAATACTCTAGCAAAAAGTAGAACCTACTTTTGTGGTTCTTTTATTGATAACTAACGATTCTAGTATGCGAAAAGCCATGAGTTAGGGATATGAATTGTCAAAAAAGCTTGTATCTTTTGAACAACTCTGAGCGGTTTGATATTCAGCGATTTGTCCAAAAACAAAACATCCAATTTTATGAAAAAACTCATTTTATCAGCATTACTGGCCTTTGCCTCTCTTAACACGCCCTTGTTGGCACAAACATTTGAGATAGAAGGACATAGAGGTTCAAGAGGATTGATGCCAGAAAATACCATAGAAGCATTTAAGAAAGCAATCGATTTGGGTGTCAATACACTCGAACTGGATGTTTGTATCACCAAAGATAACAAAGTAGTGGTTTCGCATGAGCCTTATATGCTGGCTCAATATATGTCAAAACCCGACGGTACTCCTGTGAGCAAGCAAGAAGAAAAATCACTGAATTTGTACCAAATGACTTATAAAGAAATCAAGAAATATGATTCTGGGATTCGTGGTAATGCGGGCTTTCCTGAGCAACAAAAGGTATCAACCTATAAGCCGCTTTTGAGCGAAATGATTAAGGCCTGTGAAGCATATATCAAAAAGAATGGTTTACCGCCTGTCAAGTATAATGTAGAAATCAAATCAGGCGAAAAGGAATACGGCATTTACCAACCTGCTACTATTGAGGAGTTTTCTGATTTAGTTCATAAAGAGTTGAAAAAACTCCTTCCTGCCGACCGCATTATTCTTCAAAGTTTTGACTTTGCTGTTTTAAAACACTGGAAAAAACAAATTGATGCTGGCAAATATATGCCAGTGCAATTATCAGCTCTTACGGGTGAACTAGGTCCAGAAGCAACATTCGATGCTTTAGGTTTTTTGCCAGTTTATTACAGTCCTTATTTTAAATTAGTTACACCAGAAAGAGTAAAGGCCTGCCATGACAAAAATGTAAAATTAATGCCGTGGACAGTCAATGAAATTTCGGATATGAAAAAGATGAAAGAACTCGGTACCGACGGACTCATTACAGATTATCCTAACCGAGTGAAAAGTATTCAATAACCCCAATTTCTCATAAAGATCAATGAAAAAAGTCCTTCTTTTTAGCATTTTATGTTGTTTAGGCAATGTTATTTTTGCCCAAAACTATACGCTCAAAAATGCTCATTCGCATAATGATTACGAACACCAACAACCTTTCTATCAGGCATTTGGTTTAGGGTTTGGCTCGATTGAGGCTGACGTCTATTTACAAAAAGACGAAATTTTTGTTTCGCATGAAGTAAAGGATATTCATCCTTCTCGTACGTTCCGTAAGCTTTATTTAGAACCCATTCTAAGAGAAGCGTCTATCAACCCAAATGGTATTAGGCCATTTCAGCTATTAATCGATTTAAAAACAGAGGGTGTGTCTACGTTGACTGCTTTGCAAAAACAGTTGCAGCCTTATCGTCAGTATTTTGATAGAAAAAATAACCCCAATGCGATTCAAATCGTGGTAAGTGGCGAGCGTCCTGCTCCTAGTACATGGGCACAATTTGATGAGATTTTTTACTTTGATGGCAGGGATAAAGAAGCCTATCCTACCGATTTGCAATGGCGAGTTCCGATGATTAGTGCCTCGTTTAGAGAGTTTTCAAAATGGAATGGCTTAGGACGCTTGCCTGCCAATGAATATAAGCGCTTAGAAGCATTTGTGAGCAAATGGCATGCTGCACAGAAAACAGTACGTTTCTGGGGAGCGCCCGACAATCGCACAGCCTATATCAGTTTCATCAAATTAGGAATGGATTGGATTGGCACTGACCATTTAGAACAATTGAGTGAGTATCTTCAAAAACTTCCTAATAATCTTTCTCTGGTAAAACCAACTCATGAGGCTTACTATCCTACCTTCAAGTCTGATGGTATTCAGAAAAAATCAAAAAATGTGATTTTGTTGATTGGCGATGGAATGGGTATTGCACAGATTTATGCGGGTTTCACTGGAAATAAAGGCGATTTGAATGTATTCAGAATGAAACAAATAGGTTTGTCAAAAACTAGTTCTGCTGATAATTACAATACTGATTCTGCTGCTGGTGCAACAGCTATGGCCACAGGACAAAAGACCAACAACCGCTATTTGTCGGTGGATGCTAAAGGCGATAGTATTGCAACATTGCCAGAGGTGCTTAATCGCTATAAGATTCCATCGGGCGTAGTCGTTGCGGAAGAAATTACGGGAGCAACTCCAGCAGGATTTTATGCGCATCAGCCAGAGCGTAGTTGGAGCAGTGAAATCATCAAAGATTTGTTGAAAAGCCCTATCAAATTGGCTATTGGAGGTGGAAGTACTTTGATTAGCGAAGCGCAGAAAAAGGCAAATCCTAGTACCTTGTTCTTAAATGATTTATCTCAATTGAATCCAGCAAATCCTAGCAAAGCCATTGTATTGGTTCAGGATTCATTGGTAAAGCCTAAACAAAAAGGTCGTGGAGAGTATTTGTCACAGGCTTTTGATAAAGCTATTGCACAACTTTCGACTTCGAAAGACGGCTTTTTCTTAATGGTAGAGGGCTCTCAAATCGACCACGGTGGTCATGCAAACCAATTGCCGTTTGTAGTAGACGAAATGATTGATTTCGATAAAGTAATTGGTAAAGCCATGGCTTTTGCTGATAAAAATGGCGAAACAACAATTATCGTTACTGCCGACCACGAGACAGGAGGCTTGACACTTCATGATGGCAATTTTACGACAGGAAAGCTCGAAGGAAGTTTTGCTACACCAGACCATACAGGTATTCCGGTAATGGTATTTTCGTATGGACCAAATTCTACCTTATTCCAAGGTTTTTACGAAAACAATACCATTTTCAATAAAATCTTACAGTGCTTTGGTAAAGGAAAGTAACCTTCTTGACCAGAAATAACCAAGCAATTTTTATCAACGCCGTAGGCGCGACAGAAAACCCATAAATTCTGTTGTTCCTACGGCGTTTATTATTACTAGCAAAAGGGATTTAGAAACTTTAAAAATAAATATTACTTTTGCACCAGCATTAAAAAGCTGATTTACAAATTATTCACTTCTATAACTCCTACGGTCATGTAATGCTTTTATAAAACACATTCAATGCTTTCTCTGCTTTATTGAGCAGGGACTATTGGTATTATGTTTTATGTAAAGTTTTTATATCATGACTATCTCACGAAAGTACAACCGTACTTATCATTATCCCTTTTCTCCTGGTACTAGTTCTGATGACCGAATTAATAAGAACTACTGGGATGATTTATCACAAATTACTCAAGTTATCCATACCGAAAAACTCGATGGTGAGAACAACTGTATTTCTCGTCATGGCGTATTTGCACGATCTCATGCTACTCCAACTCAATCGCCTTGGACAGCTCAATTGCGTCTCCGATGGTCATCCTTAAAACATGATTTAGGAGATTTAGAGATTTTTGGAGAAAATCTTTACGCTATCCATTCAATCGAGTATAAGCGTTTGGAAGATACATTTTTTGTGTTTGCTATCCGTGAAAACAACCATTGGTTTTCTTGGGAAGAGGTATGTTTCTATGCAGGAGTTTTGGACTTACCTACAGTTCCTGTACTGGCAAGGGTATCACTCAGTAATTACACACAACTGCTTTATGAGCAAGAGATATTGACCTTGACTGCCCAACCAAGCCAGTTTGGCTCTGTAGATGCCCAAACGCAGCTTTTATGCACCTGTGAGGGTATTGTCACTCGAAATATAGAGGCTTTTGAAGTAGATGACTTTCAACATCATGTGTTCAAATATGTGCGTAAAGGTCACGTAAAAACGGATGAACACTGGACTAAAAATTGGAAAAAAGCAAATGTTAACTATAGATAACCAAACATGGGAATATTTGAGTGCTCGATACGATTGGGTACGCCAAATGGACAATGTGCCACAAGATGCAATTCATCATGCAGAGGGCAATGTGGCAGTACATACTCAAATGGTATTAGAGGCATTGACCTCATTGCCAGAATACAAAGAATTGACACAAACTGAACAAAGTATTTTATGGTATGCTGCATTGATGCATGATATCGAAAAACGTTCGACTACTGTCGTAGATGAGCATGGGAGAATATCGTCGCCTGGGCATGCTAAGAAAGGCGAACGAACGGTGAGACAAATTCTTTATCAAAACTTTGTGATGCCATTTGAGTACCGAGAACAAATAGCCAAACTGGTACGCTATCACGGTTTACCTTTATGGATTTTTGAAAAAACTTCACCAGAGCAAACGCTCATCAAAGTTAGTTTGGAAGTAGATACTAAACTGCTGGCGATGTTGGCAAAGGCAGATGTATTGGGTCGTATTTGTGAGGATCAAAAACAATTTTTGGAAAAAGTAGCGCTATTTGAACTCCTTTGCCAAGAACTAGAATGTTGGGGAACTAAGCGAGTATTTCCCTCAAATTATAGCAGGTTTGAGTTTTTTCGTCAAGAATCTCTCTATCCTGATACCTTATTGTTTGATGAATCAAAAGTAAAAGTGATTCTTATGTCAGGCATAGCGGGCACAGGTAAAGATTACTGGATTCAAAAAAACTGTGGTGACTTACCCGTAATAAGCTTGGATGATTTGCGAAGAAAGCTGAAAATTTCTCCAACAGATACCAAGGGAAATGGAAAGGTAACTCAATTAGCAAAAGAACAAGCGAAGGAATATCTTAGAAACCAGCAGAGTTTTGTTTGGAACGCTACAAATATTACCATGCAAATGCGCGAACAGCTGATATCATTGTTTGTTATCTATAATGCTTTTGTAGAAATAGTGTATCTGGAAGTACCTTACAAAACCTTATTACAACAGAATTTGAAACGTGAGGCAGTCGTTCCAGAAAAAGTTATACAACGTATGATTGAAAAGTGGGAAGTGCCTAACCTTTGGGAAGCACACGAAGTAAAATATGTTTGTAAATAGATCATTAGTATTGTTTAACCTTTAGCAAAAGTTTACCGCTGTTAATGAAATGTTAAAGGATACGAACTTGTAGGTGATAAACGTTAATTTTGAACTATGAATTCAAAGACCTTACGCATATTTGTTGCGCTGTCAATCTTGCTAATGGCTGGCGTTATTGTAATCCAATATTTTTGGTTTAAGCAGGCTTATAATATCCAAGACCGAGATTTTGACCAGCGTGTGACTTCCGCTCTAAGAGTGGTAAGTCGTCGTATCCTTGATTTTAACCACAACCCCAATAATAAACTTTTGCAACCCGTCGAGCGTGTAACCTCCAACTATTACACTGTTCAGACTAATGATACCATCAATGCAAAAGTATTGGAAGAGTTCTTGAAGCAGGAATTTGCCAGAAGTGATATTCGTCTCAATTTTGAATACGGGATTTATGATTGTTTAAGCGACAGAATCAATTACAAATCTTTTGTTTGTCACTCTGAAAACTGCGATAGAAGCGATTCCACGGCGCATTATCGCTTTCCTGACCTTAATATCCATAATTACTATTTTGGGGTGTATTTTCCTGATAAAAAATTCTTTCTATTGGGCGATTTGGATAACTGGTTTATTTCATCGACCATTCTTTTGGTGGTAATGGCTTTCTTTGTGTATGCGCTCATGGTGATTTTTAAGCAAAAACGTCTTTCTGAAATTCAGAATGATTTTATCAACAATATGACCCATGAGTTCAAAACGCCTATTTCTACTATTTCTATTTCGTCCGAAGTGTTGATGAAACCTGAAATTATCAATACGCCAGAGCGATTACTCAGCTATGCGTCAATTATTAGAAAAGAAGCATCACGACTCAAAAAGAATGTAGATACGGTTCTTCAAACAGCCAATATCGATCAAAAAATAGATAAGTTGAATCTGGAAGAAATCGATGTTCATGAACTATTAGAAGATTTGAGTACCAACTGCGAGCCAATTTTTAAAGAAAGAAAAGGCGAATTATTGCTTGATTTACAAGCTTCATTACCAATAATTAAGGCCGACAAACTGCATATCAGCAATGTTATCCACAATTTGATTGATAATGGGCTAAAGTATTGTGAGATTATTCCAAAAGTGAAAATTAGTACTTATAACCAAGGGAATGATGTAGTAATTAGTATTCGCGATAACGGAATTGGTATTTCGGAGCGTGATCAAAAATATATCTTCAATAAATTTTTTAGAGTACACACAGGCGATGTCCACAATGTGAAAGGCTTTGGCTTAGGTTTGTATTATGTCAAAGAAATGGTAGAAGGACATAAAGGAAAAGTTGAACTCAAAAGTAAACTAGGCGAAGGCAGCGAGTTTCGCTTGTTTTTTCCGCAGGTAAAGAATATTTAGTGAATTGTGAATGAGTGATTTAGTGATTTGTGAGTAATTGTTGACTACTAATCAAAAATGGTGGTCGAAATTAGTTTTTCGACCACCATTCATTATAATTCAAAATCGTATTCTTATTGATGAAATTGGATTTAGAGGATAATCACTCAATCACAACCCACTCAATCACTAAATCACAAAGGATAGTCCTTCAAAAACTCTCGTGTGATAACGATTTTTTGGATTTCAGAAGTACCTTCTCCGATGGTACAAAGTTTGGCATCACGATAGAATTTTTCTACTGGAAAATCTTTGGTATAGCCATATCCTCCGAAGATTTGAACCGCATCAGTAGATACCTCTACCGCAATTTCAGAGGCATAATATTTAGCCATAGCGGCTTCTTTGGTCATACTTGTTCCTTCCATTTTGAGTTCGGCTGCATGGCGAGTCATCAGCTCGGCAGCATGAACTTTGGTAGCCATATCAGCCAATTTGAAACTGATTCCTTGAAACTGTACAATCGCCTGTCCAAATTGTTGACGTTCTTGTGCATATTTTGCGGCTGCAGCCAAAGCACCTTTGGCAATCCCTAGTGACAAAGCTGCAATGGAGATACGTCCCCCGTCCAAAATTTTCATGGCTTGTTTGAACCCATCTCCTTCTTCGCCCAAACGAGCAGATACAGGAATTCGACAGTCTTCTAAAATTACTTCGGCAGTTTCGGAGGCACGCATACCGAGTTTATTTTCTTTTTTCCCAAATTTTAAACCTGGGTTTCCTCTTTCTACAATAAAGGCTGTCGCATTATTTTTGGCCCCTAGCTCGCCAGTACGTGCCATAATTACCACAACATTTCCTGATTTTCCATGCGTAATCCAACACTTGGAGCCATTGAGCACATATTCATCACCGTCACGACGTGCCACGCAGGTCATTCGTGCAGAATCTGAACCTGTATTAGGTTCGGTTAAGCCCCAAGCACCAATCCATTCGCCAGAAGCCAATTTGGGAAGATAAGTTTGTTTTTGTTCTTCGCTCCCAAACTGTAGAATATGATTGGTACAAAGTGAGTTGTGCGCTGCCACCGAGAGACCAATTGAGCCACACACTTGGGCGATTTCTTCAATGATGCTCACATACTCTTGATAGCCCAAACCTGAGCCTCCGTATTGTTCAGGTACTAGAACTCCCAGAAAACCTTGTTGCCCTAATTGGTGCATTAGGTCGATAGGGAAGTGTTGTGCTTCGTCCCATTCCATCACGTGTGGAAGGATATGGCGCTCGGCAAATTCTTTGGCCGCAAGGCGGACTAAATCATTTTTTGAATTGTACATTTTATAGTTAAAGGTTTGTTGATGAAGTATAATTTTCAATTAAATAGTCTATAAAAAGTATTCAAAGACTATTAGGTTTATCGATTTTTTATCATCTTTATATTAACAAGATAACGAACTAAAGACGATATTTTGATGAAAAAGTCCTGAAATTTCTAAAAATATTTTAATTATGCAAAATTCTTCATCAGCAAACCTTGATATTTCTATTACCTCTTCTGGTGTTGCAACGCTCACTTTTTCACATCCACCAACCAATGCAATGCCAATTGTACTTTTGGAAGATTTAGCAAATACCATAGAAAAATTGGCAGAAGATTCTAAAGTGCAAATCATTATTTTGCAAAGTGGCGGAGAGAGAACTTTTTGTTCGGGAGCAGATTTTAATCAGTTACTCGCCATTGATAATTTGGAAGATGGTAAAATATTTTTTAGTGGTTTTGCCAAAGTGATTAATGCTTGCCGAAAATCTTCGAAAATTATCATCGGTCGCGTGCAAGGTAAAGCGGTTGGCGGAGGCGTTGGTTTGGCTGCTGCTACCGATTATTGCTTTGCTACTGAGACAGCAAGTGTCAAACTGAGCGAACTCCATATCGGAATTATTCCTGCTGTTATTGAGCCAGCCGTGAGCCGTAAAATTGGACTTTCCTCATTTTCCAAAATGTCCCTAAAACCTACCGAATTTTATTCGGCACAATGGGCTTTTGAGCAAGGATTGTTTTATGAAGTACACGAAACCATAGCCGAAATGGATGAGGCTATAGTACGAATGACCGAGCAGTTAGCTACTTATAATCCAGAAGGATTACAAGAACTAAAAAAAATCTTATGGCAGGATACAGCTCATTGGGATACCTTACTGTATGAAAGAGCAGAAATAAGTGGAAAATTGGTTTTAAGCGAGTTTACCAAACAGGCCTTACGCAAGATTTAGTTTACACTTTCTCAAAGTGTAAATATTAAGCAATCTGAACGAATTACTTCTTCGTATATATGGCAAATAAGTAGTTGATTAACAATTAGTAATAAAGGTATTATACTTCATAAAGCCTTTTATTACATCACCCCTTTAACCCATTATCAATATGAAGAAGTTTTTCGCTTTTGTAGTTTTGTTCACAGGTGCATCCTTTGGTCTAAAGGCACAAGTTTTACCACTTTCGCCCAATATTACAGCTTTGACAACACCTGTTGTTTCGCAGTCTGGTCTCAGTGCACCCGTTAATCTTTCAACAGTAAGTTACTCTCCATCACTTGGCGTAGCCAATAACCTTAGAAATTTAGTGAGTTTGAATAACAATGGAAACAACACCATCATTGTTCAATCTATCACTAATGGTATTACGACGCAAGGGGCTGTTATTGCCAACCAAGTAACTACTGCAACGGTACAAACAACTCCTAATTCGGCAACAACGGTAATCAATGCTCCAACAACAGCAACTACCACTTTGTTGAACAATACAGGAGTATCTGCAACACCAACGGTGATTATTCATTTACAAAAAAATAATTAGATATATCACTTTAGAGAGGCACACTCCCAAAAGTATTAATGATTGGAATTATTTCGAGCGAAGTACTGAAAAGCACTGGTTTTATATACCAGTGCTTTTTTAATGGTCAAAATGAGGTAGTATTCAATGTCATTTACTATTCTTGAAATAAATAATGGCAATTTCTCGCACAATTTTTGATGAGTAATTAATTTTACTAATACGCAATTAGCTAGTAGCAATTCAATTAATCAATTATTCATGGCAAAGAGTAAACCTTCGAGTACTGTAAAACCTCAGAGCGCCAAATCTGTGGAAACTCAGTCAACAAAATCCGCCTCAACCGTCAACTTTATCGCGCCGCCAATCGAAAATACACCTCGTAATTTCAAAATGCTTTTGGGTATCATCATAGGAGCCACTTTTGTCGCCTATCTACCAGGCTTTCAGAATGGATTTGTATGGGATGATATGTTTTATATTGTTAATGACGAAGATCTTCGCAAGGTTTCGTTTGATAATTTCTATAAGCTTATTAGTGATTTTTATTTAGGTAACTGGCATCCATTGACTATGCTTACCTATTATTTGGAGTATACTCTCGTGAAAGATACAGCTTGGGTATATCACCTCAACAATACCATTATCCACGTACTAAATAGCATTTTGGTATTTAAGGTTATAGAAAAACTGAGCAAAAACTTTTTAGTAGGGGCAGTTACGGCGGTTCTTTTTGCGATTCACCCATTACACGTGGAATCGGTAGTGTGGGCGGCAGAGCGAAAAGACGTCCTTTATACCTTATTCTTATTGCTTTCTTTTAGTCAGTATCTTAAATATAGTGATGCCCTTGAAGAATCAGGAAAAACTCAATGGAACAACAAGCATCTTTGGTTTGCGTTAATCTTGTTTGTTCTTTCATGTTTCTCGAAAGGTATGGCGGTAATTTTACCAGTTGTATTTTTGTTGACGGACTATTTCTTATTAAATCGTCGTAACCTGATTCAGATTGGTATCGAAAAAGCGCCTTTTTTTCTAATATCACTCATTTTTGGTTTGATTTCCATCAAAGCACAAAGTGAGGCTGGTGCCAATGCCACTAAGGTAATCAGTGCGTCCTATTCATTAGGAGAGCGTTTCTTTATGATAAATTATGGAATGCTCACCTACTGGCTCAAAATGCTTGTGCCTGCCAATATGTTAGCGTTTTATCCATATCCACAAAAGCCAACAGGCGTGATTCCTAGTTCGTATTATTCTTCGTTTGCAGGTATTATTGTCATTGCTCTTTTGGTGTATTTCTTGGGTCGTCGCAACAAACTGGTCTGGTGGGGAGGATTATATTTCTTGATCGTAATATTTCCTGTTTCGCAAGTATTGCCTGTAGGTAGTGCGTTGATGGCTGACCGTTATTTTTATGTGTCATCTATTGGGCCATTGGTGTTGATAGGTTTGTTTGCCAATTACCTCTATCAAAAAGCTTCCACCAACAAAGCGTTTCCGAGTATCGCCACCATTGTGTTATTGGCATTTACCTTTTTGTCTTTCCGCCAGTCTACCAAATGGAAAGATACGCTTACGCTATTTACACCTGTTTTTGAGAAATATCCTAATGACCCGATGGTTACAAGTAACTTGGGTTGGTATTGGTTTTTGAAAAAAGATAATGAAAAAGCAAAATTCTATTTTGAAGAAACGCATAAGACTAATTTCAAAACGGCGGATGTACATACTGCTTTGGGACAAATTTACTTTGATGAAAAGAAATATAAGCTTACGGTAGAAAACTTTGAAGCTGCCTTGAAATTAAAGCCAGAGGAAATGAAAAACCTTCATTGGATGCTTGGAGGAGCTTATTTCTATACAGGAGAATACGACAAGGCAATTGCCGAAAGCCAAATTGCTTTGGATAAATCTGACAACAAAAACCAGTTTGCCAACAATATCATGGGTTTGGCTTTGTGCAAAAAAGGTGACGAAGTAGAAGGACGAAAATATTATGAAAAAGCCTTGTCACTAGATCCAAAATTTGCCGACCCTTACGTCAATATCTCTACGATATACAACCATCAGGGCAACCATGAAAAGGAAATTGAAGTGCTACAAAAAGCTTTAAAAGTGGATAAAAAAGCCATGACTGCTTACAAAAATTTGGGTGTAGCCTATAAAACCCAAGGCAAATGGCAAGATGCTATCAAGATTTGGGAACAAGGCGCCCAAATGGATGCCAAAGATGGAAGTTTTTACTACAACATAGGCTTAGAATACGGTCAGCATGGCGATATTCCGAATGGGGTAAAAGCAATGCAAAGAGCTGTAGCGCGTGGCGATTCTAATGCTATTAGCTTCTTGACGGTACGAGGTATTCCATTAAAATAGGAAATAATACTTAATGTTAATACTCAAAATGAGTCATCCCGAATTTTAAGATTGGGGTTATTCTCCAAGTTTTCATCAAAAAGGGGTCGGAAAATATTTTCCGACCCCTTTTTGATACTACCATGCTAGATATGAACGACTTAAGACGCAATCATTGCGTCTCTACGGCTAGAATAAAAATTTTAACATAATCACTCATTCGCTCAATCACTCATTCACTAAACTAGGGATGACTCATGTTTAATTTAGTTGTTCGGTCTTGGAGTTCTTTTACCTTCTTTACGAATCAAAGAATCACGCTTTGGACGTCCTTGTCCGTCGCCACGAGGACCTCTTTGACGACCTGTTGAATCGGCTTTCCATTCTCTTTTTCCTTTTTTAGTAGGAACATCTTGAGCCAATGTAGTACCCAAAGTAAAGCTAAAAATAGCGGCAATCATCAATAATTTTTTCATGACTAAAAGTGTTCAAATTAGATTGTTAGACAACTAAAAATGAGAATTTTGGTTCTTGGATTATTCTTAAAAGATAAGGTTTAACCATGATGTACAAGATTATACGTCTCAAACCAATACCTAAAACAGAAAACCCTCGAATATGCTGATATTCGAGGATTTTGACTTTGTAGTCTTTATGAAGTCACGATTTATTTACCGAGTTTTTCTACTAAAATAGCTGCAATTCTTTCGGAGGTATGCCCATCCCACAGTGGAGGGATTGTTCCTTGCTTAGCTTTTCCTTCTAAAATTTCTACAAATTTTTCATGCACTGTAATAGGATTCAAGTCAGCCAACAACTGATTGGTACCAAGCTCTACTGTGACAGGACGCTCGGTGGTATCTCTAAAAGTTAAGCAAGGTACTTTCAAAAAGGTAGTTTCTTCCTGAATACCTCCTGAATCGGTGATAATCAAACTAGCATTTTGCATCAATTGCAAAAACTCTAAATAGCCTTGAGGTTCTGTCAAAACTAGGCCTTCAATCGCTTGAAGTCTATCCCAAAGTCCTAAGTTTTTGAGATTGTTCGCCGTACGTGGATGAATTGGGAATACTACTTTTTTGAATGGAACGGTATTTTCGATAATTGTCAAAATCGAAGAAAGACCTTCAGCCGTATCTACATTGGCAGGACGGTGCATGGTCATTACGACAAATTCATCTTTGCTCAAGCCTAATTCGTCAAGTACAGGCGTTTGCTGTGCTTTTTCCAGATAGTGCACCAAGGAATCAATCATGACATTTCCTACAAAAAATACTTTTTCGTCAGGAACACCCTCACTCTTAAGATTATCGATACCTGATTGTTCAGTAATAAATAAATAGTCGGATACGCTATCTGTCAAAATACGGTTAAGTTCTTCTGGCATTTTGCGGTCGCCACTACGAAGACCAGCCTCCACGTGCGCCACAGGAATATGTAATTTGATAGCGACCAAAGTGCAAGCCAAAGTAGCATTTACATCGCCTACCACTAATACTAAGTCTGGTTTTTCTTGAAGAATTACTTTTTCAAATTCCAACATTGTACGTGCTGTCACCTCTGTATGAGAGCCTCCTCCTACACCGAGGAAATAATGCGGTTTAGGCATTTGAAGCTGTTCAAAAAAAACATCACTCATCTTGGCATCAAAATGCTGTCCTGTATGAACAATCTTTGATTCGATAGCTGGGTGATTTTCAAAAGCACGATGTAATGGCGCTACTTTCATAAAGTTGGGACGAGCGCCAACGATGTTAAGAATTTTCAACATAGAGTATGTACAAAAAATGTTTGATGCTATTCATAATTATAGTTATCCACAATCAATTGTGGATAACTATGTGGGTAAATCCGATGCAAAGTTGGTTAAAATTGTCTTATTTACCGCATAGTAAACGATGATATAGTGCAATAAAAGCTTGATTGAGATGCTGCTCTGTGTAGTTATCCACAACGACTTGCCTAGCATTATATCCTAAAAGATATCTAACTTTAGGTTTTTCTATCAGATAATCAATCTGTTGTGCTAAAACTTCAATATGCCCAATTGGTACAATCAAGCCATTTTTATGATGCTCAATTAAGGCTTTACATCCATCACAATCACTGGCTACAATGGCTCTTCCAACCGCAGAAGCTTCCAAAAGTATGCGTGGAAAACCTTCATGATAGGATGGTAATACAATGATATGGGCTGTTTGTAAAAATGGTAGTATGGGGGATTGGGCTCCTTTCCACATAATGTAAAAGTTATCCACATTGGCTTCAAGCTCTTGTTGGGTCAATGCGCTGGGATTGGCATTGTCGATAGGACCAATAAGTTCAAAAGTAACTTTCCCTTCCCACTTACTCCGAAGAAGCTCTGCAGCTTTAATAAAATCCCATACACCTTTATCTTTCAACATTCTTGCAATAAGGCAAACCTTTAAAGGCGTTTGTATTGACTCTGACGTATATACAAAGTAATTAGTATCTATGCCTGTACCTTTTATAAAGTTGATTTGCAGGCTTTTTAAGTGGAGAAGTTGCTGGAAAAACTGAGCATTTTGTTCATTCTGAAAAAGAAAATGTTGATAACTTTTTCTAAACATGAAACCCATAAGAAAGAATATCCTTTTTAAAATACTTTCCTTGTTTTGAGATAACGCCGAACCTAAACCTGCAACAGCATTGAGAACAATACTATTACCCAATCCCAAACGAGCAATACTTCCAAGTAAGATGAGCTTAATACCAACGTGATGAATGAGGTCAGGATTGATTTGATGATACAATTTTCGAAGAAGCCATAATTCCTTCAAATTCTGCAAAGGAGACTTACTTCCACGATCTAATTGAAGATCATAAAAATCAATGCCAAGGGATTCTATGTAACTGCGTTGACCTGTATTTTTGGTAATGAGACTTACCCTAAACCCCTGTTCAATACATGCCAAAGCCATTGAAAGGCGATGTGACACAAAGAAGTAATCAGCATTAACGACAAAAAGTAGGTGTGAATTTGATTTTTTCATAGAAGAGTGACGTAAATGATGTAGAAGCGTTAAATAAAGAAATTAAAATATATTTTATAGTAATCCTATAAAAATGGATTGTTATTTGATAGAGTTTACCAGAAGACTTACCCTAAATTATTAAAATAGCTACATTCCACATCTGCAAGCTATTATTTGAAATTATGAAAAAAGAATATAATGTTTTAAGGTATAGTAATACTTTAAGATTTGCTATTTGGTGTATAAAGTATCTTTCGATTTTCTTGTTGCTAGAAAATGAAGCTATCTATGCTCAACCCCTTCCAAGTTTAGACAATCACTATAATATCGAGACGTTTGATGAATCAAAAGGTCTCTATAATAAAGATATATATGGGTTTGTCTTTGATCGAAATGGATTAGGATGGATAGGCAATAGTGACGGCTTGCATATTTTTGATGGCAAACGTGTGTACAAAATCAAAGACTATATACATATAGATAACCCACTACTTCATGAACCTGTAAAGGCATTAGTTTATGATAAAGAAAAACATAAGTTAATAGTTTTTAGCTTTGCCAAGGCTAAAACTAATATCTATGTCCTTCACCTGGATAGACTCAACCAGACGACATCACAGCCACCTCTCACGCTAATGCTATCAAGATTTGGCCCTTTGGTAAAGTGGCCTATATATGATGGACATCGAATTAATTGCATTATTAATAATACTCCAACTTTTTTGGATATCATAAACTTTAAAGTTGTAAAAATACAAGTGTGCAATATGATAGGAATGTTTTTTTTCAAAGACCATAAAGACCGATTGTACCTATGCGCTCGAGAGGGATATAATTATTTAGTTAAAAATGCCAATGAGAAAGTACATCTGAAGTTTGTTTTTAAATGTACAAGGTATGAGGTTGGAGTCATGATAAAAGGGGTTATGTTTTCACACCCTCTTAGTCCAATTAATACTACTTTAGCCAATAAAAAATTGCTTGATGATATTGTTCACCGAAATATCGATAAAAAATATCTAATTAGCTCATTTCAAGGAGTTGTAAATGATTCATTTGGAAATTCCTATCTATGTAGTCGTGATTGGGGGATTCAAAAATTGTCAGTAGATAGACCTCTTACAAAAAAGGTTAAATCTATTGTAGAAACAAGAACTATTTTCTATCAATCAAAACAAGATCAAGGGTGGGTCGCTACACCCTTTGGGATGCAAGCTTTCTCACTAAAAAAAGATACCATCCCGCTCCTAAATTGGCATAAAAGCGAAAGTAAAAGACTGTTTTACTATCAATGTTCAGTTGAAATCAATGATAGTTTAGTTTTATTTTTTCCGCTTTATCCACAAAATGATCCTCTGCATCGAGCAACATTATTGAATAAGAATACTAATAAAACAAAACTTGTTATACTTCAATATCCTAATGCAATACATAGCAGTGATTTTTATTTACAGTTTACTATTTCTACCTGTAAAAAAGCCGTAAATGGCATCGTTTATTTAGGTACAAACCGTGGTTTGTGTACAGCTCAATACAATGGCGAAAGTGTGACGATTAAACCTACGAATATTAGAAACAACGACGTTATTAATAGTATTTTAGATTCGACAAAACCCCATCATTTGATATTGGCGACAGATTTGGGATTGTATGAAGTAGACTTACTTACCAAAACAGAAATACAACTCCAAAAAGGTAGTTTTCTTAGCCTTTTTCGCTACCCTATTGGATGGGTGGCAGGTAGCAGACAAGCTGGAGCGTATTTTTTTGATAATAATAATCGACTTCTTAGGCAATTAAATACTGATAACGGGCTCAACTCAAATACAGTATATAGTATTCTGTATGACCACAAATTTTATACAATCTGGTTAGGTACAGGAAATGGTTTGACGATGTATCATCTTAAAAACAATTTACTTAAAACCTATTTTGAAAAAGATGGTCTGGTACATAACGAGTTTAATCGTGAAAGTGCCTTTATGACACAGGGTGATAGTCTTATGCTTATGGGAGGTATTGCGGGTATTTCTGCCATCTATAATCGCAACTATTTTTTTTCAGAATTAGATAAAATAAAACCTCTAGTTTGGGGAGTAGATGCCACCTACGATAGCAATCAGCATCGCTTTTCTTATATTTCTTCTGGTGAAATGGTGTCATCATTTGCACCAAAACTTCGAAAACTTGTATTTCATGTTGCCAACTTTGCCTCTGAGCAACAGCTTTATGGTGTACTTTATAGAGTAGATGATGGCGAGTGGCTAAATCTAAAACAAGGAGAAGATATCGAAATGCTGGAAGTAGATGCGGGTGCGCACAAGTTAGAAATAAAAGGAATGACAGCAGATGGCAAAACAAGCCCCATTAGCATCATTGAATATGAGGTGTCTCAAATATGGTACAAATCTTGGTGGGGAATTTCTCTTTTTACGCTACTAGGAGCATTATCAATGATTCCTTTGTTTTTGATTCGAAATAGAATCGTTCAAGTAAAAGCAAAAGAGGAGTTATATAAAAACCGAGAAAAACTCTTTGGAATGATTGCTCATGATTTACGCAGCCCACTAAGTGCTTATCAGGGCTTAGCTGGAGTAGTTAATTATCTTATTAGTAAGCAAGAATGGGCTCAATTACAAAAAATAGGACAAGAAATAGATGATACGGGTCGTCACTTGGATTTAATGCTGAACAATCTGCTTAATTGGAGTTTAGTTCAACAAAAGAGCCTCAAGCCTATATATACTTCTACTTCAATTGATGCAATTGTCAATGAAATCTTACCAGTTTACAAAACAGTTGCTGGTAGTAAAGATATTAGCTTAGATAAAAAAATCGATAGAGAAAAGATAATTAATACCGATGCCAATTTATCTGCTTTAATTATTAGAAACCTTTTGGATAATGCTGTGAAAAATGCTCCTGAAAAAAGTACGATCAAAATAGACATTACGCAAAAGGATAAAAAACTCACGCTATTAATCGAAAATGATTTCCATGAACATAAACTACCTGTTGTTACTGATATTGTTGCCAACATCAATAATCCTGAATGGGAACTTAAAAGAGGCGTTGGTTTAAAATTTGTGATGCAAACCTTGAAACTACTTAAAGCCTCTATTCAAGTTTCGATTTTGAACAACAAAAACCGAATTAGATGGTATGTTGAAATACCAGAACCTTAAACTCAACTAATTCCTCACTGAGTCATACCATTTTTGGAAACAGTAAATACTCCATAGTTGAAACTTATATCTATGAGGTTTTTGAAGGAAAAAACGAACTTGCTCCGACATTTTTGAAGCGTTGAAAATGCCTTGTTTTTTTAGGAAGTCAACACTGGTCAGCATCAAAAGCTCCTTTTTAAGACTTGTACTAAGCCAGCTTGCTATTGGAACTTCAAAACCTTGTTTTTTCCCTTGCTGAAAGCTTTCTGGGAAAAGCGTTGAATGATAGGCTTTCAATACATATTTAGTAGTTCCCTTCTGGATGAGTAATGAATTGGGAAGTTTTTGTGAAAACTCCCAAAGGTTTTTCGACAAAAAAGGCGTTCTGTATTCGATAGAAGTACGCATACTCATGCGGTCTGTCTTAACAAGCATATCTCCTTCCAACGCGATTTGTTTGTCCCAAAGTCTCGCCAAAGTCAGTGGATTATCTTGTGGAAATGTCTGAAATAGTCTTTGTAATGTATTAGGCTGGTATTGCCAATGGGGTAACAATAATCCATTTAGCATAGAGTTCTGCATACCCATTTGACTAATATTCCATATATCTTCGGAAGGATTTGAGCCTATTTTTTCGAAAAACTTAAGGAAGGTATTTACTTGAGTACTATCTGGTAAGTGATGCAAGGACAGATGACTAATACTTTTCAAAAAAGGTGTATGTTTCCTGATTTTTTCAGCCCAAAATGGCATCAAATATCGCTGATAACCCCCAAATACTTCGTCAGCACCATCGCCACCATACATGAGTTTTATATCATTTTTGACCCATTGATGGACGGTATCGCTAGCAATCGCTGAAGAGTCGGCATAAGGCTCGTCAAAATAGCAAAGTGTTTCGCTAAGTCGTTTTTGTACTTGTGCAAAATCTAATGGAATAATCTCATGCTTTAACCCTAAATATTGAGCTATTTTTTGCGCTGCAAAACTTTCATCATTCCTATCTGAATGTGTTTGTAAAGAAAAACAACAAACATTTGGGTTCATCTCTTTAAACCAATACGCCAAAATACTCGAGTCGATTCCTCCGCTGAGTAATAGCCCTGAGGCATGATTGGTACATATCTGTTGTTGTACACTTCCTTGAATCAATCTATCCAAAATGAGTAGGGCTTCGTGATGATTGCAGTGTGGAGTATATTCTGGCATTTTCCAAAAATCGACTGTGCTAACCTGAAGTGTTGATAAGTCTATACTCAAATATTGCGCTGGCATTACTTTCAAGATAGATTGATAAATACTTAATGGCGCAGGAATAAAGCCTAGTCTGAAATACCAATTAAGTGCTTCTGGACTAATGGATACTCGTTCTTTGTTAAGTACTTCCAAGCTCGTCAAAAGTCCTTTTAGTTCGCTCGACCAAATCGCAGATTGTTGATTGATAAAGTAATACAGCGGCTTTTCTCCGTTAATATCTCTCGCCAAAAAAAGTTTGTTAAGCTTGAAATCTATAATCGCAATGGCAAACATTCCTTCGAGGTACTCAAAACATGATGTCCCCCAATGTAGATAGGCTTTCGCCAGCACTTCGGTATCTGACTTGGTACTAAACTGATACCCCAAGTCCATTAATGTTTGTTTGAGAGTTTGATAATTATAAATTTCTCCATTAAAACATAAGCAAAAGTCTTTCTCATGCCAAGGTTGTTTGGCAAAGTCAGCATCTACAATCGCTAAGCGACGCATTCCCATTCCCATAGTCGATTCTGTATTTATCCAAATACTGTCATCATCAGGACCTCGTCGAAATAATTGCTGATTCATATTTTTTATTAACCTAGGCATAGACTCGATAGGTTGTAGCGCTATAATTCCATTAATTCCACACATATTTTATTCGGGATAAAGTAATGACAAATGCCAATCATCGTATTGCTGGGTAATTTTGGTAATATGAAAATGCGCCAAAACTCGTTCTCGTAAGTCTAATCCAAGTTCAATACGCTTTTCTAAAGGCATAGATAATACCGAAAGCCAAGCCTCCGCTAGTGCTTCAGGACTTTGAATTGGCACAATCAATTCAGACTTTCCTACAAGTATTTGTGCATCGCCTGCATCAGTACATACACAAGGAATACCCTTCATCATGGCTTCTCCAACTACATTTGGAAAACCCTCAGAATGGGAACTCAGTGTGAAAATATCAAAGGTTTCAAGAATTTCGTCAAGGGTGCTTTGAGCTTCATGCAGTTCGATATACTCGTTTATTTCAAACTGATCAATCCATTCCTGTAGTCTCAGATTTGCAGCATTACAGCCTTTTCCCACTAATACAAATCGACAATTGGTATTTTTTTGTAAGAAAAGATATGCAGCTTTTAGAAAAGTGTAATGGTCTTTTTCAGGCGTAAATCGTGCTATCATTCCAACACGCATGACAACATGATTTGGGAGCGCGACAAGGCTATTATCCACAAAGCCATTGTGGATAACTTTGATTTCCTGACAAAATCCAGCCTGATGATGTTCTTCTGCTCCTCGTTGAGAGCAACTCAGCAAATAATCGGGGATAAAACGAGAGGCTATTTTGATGAGTAGGAAGAAAGTTTTTTGAGACCAAGATGTCACCCCACTCAAAGTATTTCGAATATTCCACACAATGACAGGGCGATAAGGTAAAAAAAAGGCTGCTATTCCGCCTAGTAGGTTGGCATGATATAACCAAGTATGAACAATGTCAGGACGAAGTTGACGAAGGACACGATGGCATTCAAATGTGATAAAGAGGAGATTATACCAACGATTTTGAAAGGGTAAAACAACGACCTCTATATCCAATGCTTGAATAGAGGCTAACAAGTCAGCCTCCGAAGTCAAGCATATTACCGATGGAGTAAACTCTTTACGATTAGAATATTTCAGCAATTTATAGAGCATATTTTCGGCACCGCCTATGCCTAAACTCGTAATAATATAGGTGATTTTAATGGACATAAGTTGATTCAGCAGCTTTAGGTGTCACTTATTATTTTCAGTAAATAACTTTTCATAAATAGACATAACCGTGTTTAATTCAAATGGAGGCAGATTTTGCAAGAGTTTTTGAGCCGAAATTGGATTTGCTAAAACCTCTAAAATTGATTTTGTAAAACTAGTTACATCATTTGCCAGAAAACCATTTTCCCCTGAATGAATAATCTCAGAAGTTCCTCCAGAAATAGCAAAGGCAATAGGAGTTATTCCCAAACATAGTGCTTCTAAAATGACATTCGGAAAAGCCTCCGAATATGAACCTTGCAGGTATATATGCGCGCTTTTGAGTAAGGGAAAAGGATTTTTTAGTTCTCCTGTCAAAACAACTTTCGATTCAAGTTGATGCTGTTTAATATACGCTTCAATGGTCTCTCTCTCTTGTCCTTCTCCCACAATAAAGTAACAAAAAGGGAAATCGAGCAAGGTTAATGCCTCCAAAATTCGTAGATGTCCTTTGATGGTATCTAACCTTGCAATAGTAATAAAAACAGGGCAATTAGGAAGGTTATACTCCAATGGCATCTGAGCAAGTTTTCTGACCAAAGCGGTATCAATGGGATTGGGGATAACTAAAGTTCTCGGGGCAATTTCGGGTAAATATTGGATAATATGTTGCTCCATCAAAGCCGATTGCACAACCAATAAATCGATATTGCTGTATAAATATTGAGATAACATCTTCTGTGGAGTATTTAACCATTCGAACAGGTAATTTGACTCACGAGCGATAAGCTTACAAGAAGTTGGGATAAGTGGTTTTAGCAAAATCATTAATCTTGTAAAATCTAACACACTAAAAATATAATCAGGTCGCTCTTCCCAAATCAGTTTCAGAAGCATTATCCAAGTATATCTAACTCTACTTTTACCAAAAATGGTAATAGAGACAGCTGTATTGGTAATAGGATAAAATGGGATTTCTTTTGAATTGACACCCAGCAGTATATCAAACTTCTCGCCATCCCAATGATTAATGAGTGTACTGATAACCTTTTCGGTACCTCCACAAGCCAGACTGGGAATCAAAAACAATATTTTAGGTTTTATAGCCATCGATTATACCAAAGTTGAAATTGCAATAGGTGCCAAAGTGTAGTGGTGTAGCTATCCGATCCACTATAAAAATGCTTGATATAGCGATTCACAGTCGCTGTATTGAGGATTCTATGTTGCTCAAGTGCAGAGGTTGTCAAGGTATCCAGAACAAGCTCTTTCAATGGACCTCGTAGCCATTTACTCAAAGGAACGCCAAAGCCTTTTTTAGGTCTGTCCAAAAGTGCTTGAGGAATTTTTTGATGCGCTAATTTTTTCAATAAATACTTTTGTTCAGAACCTTCGATTTTGTAATGACTTGGCAAACTCGATACCCACTCTACCCAAGGATGATGCAACATGGGTTCACGTATTTCGAGCCCAACAGCCATACCTGTTCGGTCAGCTTTGACCATCAAATCATCTACGAGATACTGAGAATAATCCCAATACAACATCGCATGAATGGGGTCACTGGGAAAAGCCTTCCTAAAAGTATTTTCTGAATTTGGACTAAAATCTTGTACTAATGACGTCACCAAATTGCTACTAAGTGTCTGACTCACGGCATCGAGTACCCAAACGGGATTTTGAGGATTTGCTAAAATATGCCTCAATTTGGCATATTTGCGATGTTTAAACGGTTTTAGCAATAACCTAACAACTGAACTTGGAGAATATTTTAATCCCTGAAAAAGCCTTAAACTTTGTACATAACGGGGATATCCCGCCCAAAGCTCGTCGCCACCCTCAGCAGATACCACCGCTTTGACCGATGACCTCACTCGCTGACTTAGTGCCAAACATGCAGCCGCTGAACTATCACCAAAGGGCTCATCGAATACTTCGGGCAATTGTGTTGTGAGATATAAAGATTCTCGGTTTTCTAGGATAAATCCCTCAAATGGGATATTCAAATATTGAGCAATTTGTTGCGCAAATGGAACCTCACTATATTCATTTTCTTCAAAACCTAAACAATAGGCTTTGTGAAAATTGTTATGCTTGCGAGCATAATACGCTACCAACGAACTATCATAACCACCGCTCAAATACAAACCTATAGGATGATCGGCTGTCATTCGGGTTTGGCAAGCGACATCGAGTCTTTGGTCTAATTCATGAAGTAAGCATGATTCGGGGTGATATTGCTTTACAGTTGGTTGACTAAAAGAATCCAAAATCGACCAATACGTTTGATAACGTGAGGTATTTTGTGGCAAATCAATCACTAAAATCTGCCCTGCTCGTACTTTATGGGTTTGTTCAAAAATACAATGTGAACTAGGAATATAGCCATACTGAAAATATAGTCCCACACTTTGATTTTGTATTGTTCTTGGAAAATCAGGATGTGCCATTAAGGCTTTGAGTTCGGAGCCAAATAAGATTACATTTTTTGATTGATACACATATAATGGCTTTGTGCCAGCCCTATCTCTTACCAACATCAATTGTTGATTTTCCTGATTATATAAGCCAAAAGCAAACATACCAGTCAATTGTTGAACTGCCATTTCGCCCCAATAATCAAAAGCTTTGACTAGGACTTCTGTATCAGATTCACTTTCAAAAAAGTAACCTTTTTGTTGAAGAGTATGTCTGATTTCTCTAAAATTGTATATTTCTCCATTAAATACCAATACCCAATGCTTCCATCGGTAGGGTTGCGAAGCCAAAGTACTATCGTCCAATAGCGACAAACGCGTATGTCCCAAACCTATCTGATATAAAGGCATAGATTTCCAGTATTCTCCAACGGCATCAGGACCACGATGACTCAAAGATGAATACATTTGTTGGAGTATTTGACGAGAACTTTTGTATCTAAAGTCAACAAGTCCAGTTATTCCGCACATATTTTAGTTTGATTTAGGATGAGAACTATTCCATCGAATTTTAATCAGCGAAAAAAGCCAAGGCACTACGGCAAAAATCAAAACTCGTTTTTGTAAGTATAGTTGAAACAAAAGATTATTTCGATGAATATAAAAAGCCCATATCGAGAAAAATAAAGCGATAATGACCAAAGAATAGCCCGTTGAGCGCTTGATAAGAAGATTCCCAAGTACCAAAATGATATGGTAAAAAAAGATAAAAACGATTAAGGTAATCCAACCTCCACTTGCCCATATATCTCCCCAAATATTATATGCCAAACCATATTCAAGTTGTGGAAACAAATCTTTTTGGCTCAAATAGTGGCTATTAGACTGCATTCCTAGCCAATCGCCACCAATTATCAATTGTCCTACAATATCCACAGGATGATACCAATCTACCTCTATTCCTTTACGCAAGGTTTCTGACAAATTTGCCTGAATAGCGGCGGGTTCGCTTACTACAAAAGCATGAAATAATACGTCTTGCCAAGAAGGATAAATTTCCTCAAATAAATCCATGCGATTGGCTTGTAATAGAGGTAATATCAGTTTCGAAATAAAAAAGATAACTCCCAAACTGATGAGCAACATCGTTTTGCCTAAATATCTCCAATGGCTAATATAGCTTACTAATCGTTTGGGTTCATGCTGAGTTGATAACACTAATAATGCCAACACCACAAAAGCTGAAGAAGAGCGATTGCCTCCCCAAAACAAATCCAAACCTAAGAGTACAACTGCTAGTATTTGGTAAAATCGATACCCAGCCTTGAACGCTATCATGGCCAGTAAACTTGCACCCATCGCCCAGAGCACGCTCCAGCGGTCGGCTTGATGACTAAGAATTTCTTGAAGTTCGCCTTTACTTACCTCAGCACGATTCAAATACAAATCAGGAAACTGAATCAATGAACCAGCCAAACCCAATACGCCCATCATAAGTGCTCCTAACGCTAGACTAGGCTTAAAATCCCCTTTAAGACTGATAGATTTATCTTGTAAAAAACTATCATTAATCAATACCGTAAATAAGTTAATGCCCAAAACCAAGTCATAAACCCAATAACAGGGTGGATAAATGGACGTAGTTTCGTCGGTATCGTAAGGATTAATGATTAAGCCCGAAAAACCTGGAATAAAATAAACCAAGGAACTAAAGAAGGACAAACTCAAAAAATCAAATAGGCGTTTCGTAAAAATGTAGTAACAAGTTCCGATAAAACTTAAGCCATAAAATAAGGTTTCGACCATATCAGGGAAGGTATAAAACGTGTTTCTCGAAAAATATAATTACTCAACCAACATTGCCATATTCCTGTAATCCAAGCGCTCAAGATTGCACCATATATTCCCCAATGAGGTACTAAAAGATAACTAAAACAGACTCCCAATAGGCACGAAATTACCTGAATGGGTATCATCAAATGGGTCAAATTATTGGTAAACAAAAAGCTTGAACGAGCCATGTCTAACATATAAAATACCAGATTGCCAGAGATACCCACAATGAGCCAAGTCAACTGTTTTACCCCTAAAATTCTTTCCAACATAGGTGCACCAATCCACATCATTACAACCAAAACAATACTCGTTCCCAAACTTATTTGAAAGTATTGACGCATTTGTTTTAAGAATAGCGTTTCTGACATTCGTTTCGCCTCAATCATGCGCGGGTACTGGTGGGTAAATAACAATACTGGGACAAAATAGCTGGCTTCAACCAGACGTAAAGCGGAACTATATCTACCTGTATCAGCTAAGTTCAACAAGCTTGCTAGTAATAATACATCCATTTTGGACTGGACTAGCCCAATGATTTTACTCACAAATACAGACCATGCTCCTTTGCACATTTCTTGTACTAATTGCCAATGAATTTGCCATTTTCGCAAACCGAGTCCTTCGCTTTTGACCAACCAACAGTAGACCATTGCCAAACCCAAACTACAACCGAGTTGAAGCCACAGAAAAACAGAAAATGAAAATGGTTTTATCTCTACACAAATGACCTTACAAATTCCTGCACAAATGGCATAATACGCATTTACTTGGTTGATTAGGTAGGGCTTTTTAATAGCATCAAAATAAAAGTAAACCACATGAAAGGGCGTTGTCAACAAATTGCTCGCTTGTACCCATATGAGATTTTTCAAGAATGAATATTGTGGAAAAAATCCCCTAAAGCTCAGTCCACAAACAACAAACCCTAATACAGACAATAACACCGCCATAAATGCCACGCTTCCCAAAATCGGTTCTACCTTTCGCCCTTCTACGATGGCTTTGATGGTCCAATCTTTTAACCATATTCCTGAAAAAACACTAAACAACCCATGATAGGATACCAACAAACTAATACTTCCCCAATGTGAGTTATCCAAATGCCGAATAAGCCAAAGGATGCTGACAAAAGTCACGCCCAATTGTATCACATACCAACCTAGCTGACTCGAAAGTCCTGTTAGTTGTAGCTTGTACAAGCTTTGTAGTTTTGGGAAAAAGCTAAACATGGATTTTCTGTGCTTGATACCAAGAAACTGTTCGACGAATTCCCTCATTGAAATACACCAAGGGTTGATAATTCAAGTATTTCTTCGCTCGACTTATATCGGCTTTGCTATGCAAAATATCTCCTTGACGAGGGTTTTCATACTGAATTGGCAATGTTGCCTCACAGCAAATATTAACAGCATTCCACACTTGATTTAAAGAAATGGACTGTCCACAGGCTATATTAAAAAAACGATAGTCTTGAGAATTAGTCAAAAGTGCCAAGATATTGGCATATACCACATTGTCGATATAAGTAAAGTCTCGACTTTGCTCACCGTCTCCAAAAATAATCCCAGCTTTATCCTCCAAAACTGCTTGAATAAATTTGGGAATAACAGCGGCGTAAGGACCATTGGGATTTTGTCGTGGACCAAATACATTGAAATAGCGCAAGCCAATTAAATCTTGTTGGTAGGTATGGGCAAAAATGTCTGCATAAATTTCATTGATACGCTTGGTTGCAGCATACGGAGAGAGAGGTTCACCAACTGTAATTTCTTGTTTGACATCATCAAGCAAACTCCCATAAACGGAGGAAGAAGAGGCAAAAACCATTTTTTTGACTTGAGCTTTTTGCATAGCTACTAATAAATTCACAAAACTATTAACATTGGCCTGATGTGTACTAATAGGGTCGTGAATAGAACGTGGCACTGAGCCAAGGGCAGCCTGATGAAAAACAAAATCAATGCCTTCACAGGCTCTTTCGCAGATAAGCCGATTTTGTAAATCACCTTCAATTAACTGACAATTGGCAAACCTCAAGGCTGTTTGAATATTTTCAAAAGAGCCTGTTGAAAAGTTATCCACAATGACAACTTTTTGGGCATGGTGTTTTAGTAAAAAATCCACCAAATGAGAACCAATAAATCCAGCGCCACCCGTAACTAAAAAGCTACTTTGCTGAATCAGTGCAGAAAGGGGTTGTGATAGAGTCATAGAACAATTTTTATGATATAAATAGATGTTGTAAAAATTACTTGAACAGGCGATATAAACGTATTAAGCTACGGAGACCTATTTTTCGTTTAATCCAATAGGTAATTATTTTTCCCAAAATTGGACTTGACAATAGATGAGCAAAACGTAGTGCCGTCTCAAATTGCTGAGAAGTAAAGGCTCTGAGACAATAGTTTAAAATGCGTTTGTCCAAAGCCTTATATTCTTTCCTGTAATCAAGTGTTAGCTGTGTACTCAAACAAACCCTATATGCCGACTCTAACAAGCCTTTTTCGGCATAGTCAAAACCAGAAGTAGCGGAAGTTGGCACACGCCTTACTTGCATGAGTACTTGAGTCAAATATGCATAATGACATATTCGGGATGACCTTAGCCAGAAGTCCAAATCTTCATAAGCTAGTTGTTCGTTATATCCGCCTATTTGCAAGAGTAAACTTCTTCGTATCATCATCGAAGGGGCAGGGATAAATGATTTTGACAGAAGTTGGAGCCAAATATTTCCGCTTGGAGGAGGCAAATTACCAAAGGCTTTACCCTTACTTTTTCCTTGTTCATTAATCCATTCGATGTTTGAATAAATGACGCCAACTTCTTCTGTTTGTTTCTCGAAAAACTGAACTTGTTGACTTACACAGTGTGGCAACAAAATATCATCAGCCGAAAGGTCTATTATGTATTTTCCTGCGGCTTGTGCAAAGGCTCGATTAAAAGCTTTACAAATACCTAAGTTTTCGGGATGATAAGTGACTTGAAAATGATGCGTATTGTTTTGACAAAAGTCCTGTATGCGACGAGCACTATCGTCGGAACTTCCATTATCTGACACAAAAACTTCGAGATAGGGGTAATCTTGAGACATAATAGAGCTCAACGTCTGTTCGACAAACGCAGCCTGATTGTAACATGTGCAAATGATTGAGACAAGGGGTAAATTATTAGGTATAGTATTCATGCGTTTCTCCAATTTTCAAATAAATAACAATGGAGTTTTCGCAGTAGAGCAGGTCTGATAAGATATTATAGGTGTGTTATCTAATGATTGGGCTTTCGGCTTTCAGCCATGAGCATTCGGTAAAAAGTTTCTGTGGAAGCTTGTATTAGTACCATAATCATAACCTTTGGTAATACTATTCTGATTATGAGCATATTCTAATAACTAACCTACTATTGACTGATTATCTTAATATTAAGACTTTATTCTGAAAAAGTCAAATGGGCAATACCTAAGAAAATAAAGTTGGTACCTTAAAATGTTTAAAAATCAGGATGAAACAAGCAATCATTCCTCCCAAAATCATGAAGGCTAGTACCATAACGGTACGTTTAGGTTCGCTTTTTTTAAGAGGTACTTGTGCTGGTTCGAGTACCTGAAAAACAGGGGTATCATGTTGAACTTTCACCCTTGATTCTTCGAGTTTTTTACTCAATTCAGAAAATAAAGAACAAGTGAGTTCTGACTCCTGCTGAAGCTTCTGTTCTTGCTGTTTGGCCGTATTCAAAAACAAACCTCGGTGACTATCCTGATAAGAGGAATAGCGCTGTAGGGCAAGTTGGTATCGTATTTGAGCTTCCTCAACTCTTTTTTCTAGAAATACCACCTCTTTTTGCGTTTTCTCAAGGCGATACTTTTTTACATATTCGTTCAAATAATCTTGAGCATATTTTACCACGATAGTAGCCACCAAAGGGTCTGGCATTTTAGCACTAATGCTTATTACGCCTGATTTTTTATCTAAAGAAGCAATAATATTTTCTTTTAAATCCTTCAAAATAGCCACTTCTTGCTTGTTCAATAATAGCGAACTTTCGGGTGCTTGTTTAGCCGAAACACCCATAGTTTCTGAGGAGCTTTCTCCAAAAATCCGATAGGATATTTTTTGTTTACGAAGACTATTTAGGTACTCAAACAAAGACGTTTTCTCTTGTGTTTTTGCCACTAATACAGGCGTTTTGAATGTACTCAATAAAAAAGGAGTGCTTTGCAAAATAGGAGGATACAAATCTGGTCTGATGGCCTCGGTGCTATTCAAATTATCCAAATCAATGCCTGCTAAGCCTGCCAAAGACTTAAACTTATCAAGGCTCTCGATATTTTTGGTATCAATTTCTGGTAAAATTTTGACTTCGGAAGTATAAAGATTAGGCAAGGAAATTGCATATAAAGCCCCTAAAATTCCGAATGAAAGGCTCATGAGCAAGATAAAACGTTTGCCCTGAACCAACCCCGAAATAAGGTCTTTGATTGATATGGTTATATGTCTTTTATTCGTGTCCAAATGAAAAAGAGAACAAAAGGTGAATGATTTTTAGGCATTATGCTTTGCACTATTTGGTAGAATACCTTGCTGAAGGCTGATAGCCTATAGCCAATAACTCCTACTTTATGGCATTTGTGATACTAATAATCACATACACCAAAGAACTAATTCCGCTCATGATAGCGATGCGCTCACCTACACTGAGTTTAGATTGGGTTTCTTTGTCTTGTTCGGGTACCACTACTTCCGACCCTGGCAATACTTTAGGGTATTTTCTGAAAAACAAAAAATGATTGGTTTTATCAGACATCCCATTGGCATATTTCACATAAATGCGATTTCGTTGCGCCAGAGGACTAAGTCCGCCCGCTTGTGACAAATAGGTCTGTAAGCTTTGTCCCTCACGATAAGCCACTGCAACTGGATTGAGCAAACCACCAGTTAATTTGACTGTTTCGACCAACCGTGGAATCGTAATTTTATCGCCTGCCAACAATAACAAATTTTCAGATTGCTGTGGATTTGCCAAAATCAAGGATAAATCAATCGCCACTACCGACGAATCTCGCTGAAAAACGGCACCTTGTGGATATGCTCCTTTTTTGAGCCCACCTGCCAATTGAACCAAATCACTAATTCGCTGTGCCTTGTCTTTGATAGTGTACGAACCAGGATACGCCACTTCTCCATCAATATAGACCGATTTTTGGGCTTCATAATTAGGAGCAGTTCGAATATAGACTTTATCGAAAGGCATCAAAAACATAGAGGCTTCTTTGGATTCAAGACTTAGTTTTTTATCTAAATCAAAAAATAAAATCTCAACACTGTGGTCGTTATCTGCTGAATATTGCTCTGTTTTGACCCTTCTCGACAATTCCACTTTCGAAGCACTGGCCCCTTCGGTAAATCCTTTGGCTTGTAAAATCAAATCGCCCAGAGTCATGCCGTCGATATATTCATAAGTTCCTGCTTGGTTGACTTCTCCCTCGATTTTTACCACACGTTTTTCCTGTAAATCATGTGAAGAATAAACTGTCAGAAAATCCTCTCGCTTCAAAGGAATATCTGGGTTTTGTCCACTCAGGATTTTCCCTAAATCAAGATTCACTAGCTCATATTGGTCGTTACTTTTCAAACGACGCAGACTTGCACGATTCGTAAATGCCTCTGGTTTGAGTCCTTCGGCTATTTGGAGTAATTCTTTTACGGTAGAAGTCCCTTTTTCGATGGCATATTCACCCGGACGAAAGACAGCTCCTGCGATTTTTACTCGATTTTCAAAACGCTCTAAAATTGTCCCAATGGTATATTTATCGCCACTTTTAGGAATAAAACTCGCTACTTCTTCTTGGGCAACATTAATGAGTTTTAATTCTTTTGCAGTATTACGTTTCAACTGAATCGAATAGGTATAAGCTTTGTCCGTAAAACCACCTGCAAAGCGTAAAACATCTTGAAGTGTCTCTGTTTTTTCTACTTCAAAAATCATAGGACGCTTCACTTCTCCTTGTAACTCAACTCTTGTAGTATAGTCTCCAATTCGGATAATATCTTGATCTTGCAAACGCACATTATCCTTTTGGTCGGCACGAAGCAAGAAGTCATATAAGTCTAATATGCGATAAACCTTGTTGTTGCGGATCAAACGGATATTTCGAAAAGAACCATTTTCTGAGGGTCCACCCGCCGCATACAAGGCATTGAATATCGTTGCCAATGACGAAACAGTGTAAGTGCCTGGGCGGCTAACTTCGCCCGTAAGTGTTACCTTAATACTTCGAACATTGCCCAAAGTCACTTGTGCCGATACGCCACTTCCTGCCACGTTGAGCCCTTGGTATAACTGTCGCAAACGCGAAACGATGCGTTGCGAGGCACTTTCTACACTGATTCCGTTGACATAAATCGGGCTTAGATTCAGTATTTTGACAGTTCCTTCTGGACTTACTTTTACATGAAAGTTATCTAAAGCTGCCCCGTAAATATCCACAATCAGCTCGTCGTCGGGACCTAATTGATAATTTTGAGGCGTGGCAATACGTAGGTTAGGCTCAAAACTTAACCCTTCTTTGGTAAAAAGAGCTTTACCAAAAACAGCTGAAGCAATATTGGATGGCTGAGGTTCGGAAAGTTGCCCTAATTGCGTTCTGGAAGTGTTTTCGGGAGGAGTGACGTTTGTCAAAACCTTATTTTGTTCGGTTCTAACTTTTTCAACTCTTTCTTTAATCCTTGCTATTTCGGCAGGACTATATCCCTGTTGTTGCGCTACTTTCTCGATTTGACTAATAGACAAACCACTAGTTTGCGCTTTTTGGATAAAGAGCTGAATTTGTTCGTCTGAGACCGTTTCTACAGATTTTTTTTGAGAAAAACCATTGATAGAAATTGAAAAGCAGATCAAGATTATAGGTGTACAAAGCAACAAACTTCGGCGACTGATGGAAAAATAACCTCGCCAAAAAGCCGTAGCTATTGGTAGAAAAACTTGTAAGGTTCGCATTTACTACAAAATAACGGATATGAGGTTAATAGATAGTTCTATCCTTACAAATGTAAAAATATCCCTTGAAATTCATAAAGTTTACGACTGATTTTTATAGGATAATTTGGTAATTTGAAAATGTGATGATTTGAAAATTTGGAAATGGGGTAATTTGAAAATTGATTGATTTAAAAATTTGAAGATAGTGGTAATACCCATATAGGAAGACGATTTACTCGCTTTAACATCAAAAAGGTGGTCGAGATTATTTTCGACCACCTTTTTGAAAGCTATATGTATGATGAGACCTCTTTAGACGCAAAGCATTGCGTCTCTACTAATAAAATTTCAATTAAAATAATCACTAAACCACTCAATCACCATTCACTCAATAGAAATTAAAAAAACTCAGCACTCCCAACTCAAAACTCTACACTCCTAAAGTCTTTGCATCAATTTTACGACCATTTGGTCTTTCCATGCACGGAAAGTTCCTGCTAAGATATGTTCGCGTGCTTGACCAACTAACCATAAATAGAACGTCAGGTTATGAACACTGGCAATCATGGCGCCCAAAATTTCTTCTGCTTTTACCAAATGACGCAAATACGCTTTTGTATAAGAGTTACTCACATAGCTATCCAAACCAGCATCGATAGGAGAGTAATCATCCTTCCATTTCTCGTTCTTGATATTGATAATACCTTCGGTCGTAAACAACATACCGTTACGAGCATTACGAGTAGGCATCACACAGTCGAACATATCGATACCCAAACCAATCCCTTCCAAGATATTGGCAGGCGTACCTACACCCATCAAATAACGAGGTTTATCTTTTGGTAAAATATCTGTTACGATGTCGGTCGTTTCGTACATCATTTCGGCAGGTTCTCCTACCGACAAGCCTCCGATGGCATTACCTTCACGCTCAAAACTAGCGATTACCTCGGCAGATTTTACACGTAAATCTTTGTATACACTACCTTGAACAATAGGGAAAAGCGTTTGGCTGTATCCGTACTTTGGTTCGGTAGCATCAAAATGATCACAACAGCGCTTGAGCCAACGATGCGTCATTTCCATCGACTCACGTGCATACGTGTAATCGCATGGGTATGGTGTACATTCGTCAAATGCCATGATGATATCGGCACCGATACTTCGCTGAATATCCATCACACGCTCAGGCGTAAAATGATGAATTGAGCCATCAATATGTGATTTGAAAGTAACCCCTTCTTCCTTGATTTTGCGACCAGTACCCGCCAATGAATATACCTGATACCCACCTGAGTCCGTCAAAATTGGTCTGTCCCAACCATTAAATTTATGCAAACCTCCTGCGCGTTCTAGTACATCTAAACCCGGGCGTAGGTACAAATGGTAGGTATTTCCCAGAATAATCTGGGCTTTAATATCTTCTTTTAATTCACGTTGATGAACAGCCTTTACTGAGCCTGCTGTACCCACAGGCATAAAGATAGGTGTTTGAATATCTCCGTGGTCGGTATGAATCACCCCTGCTCTAGCCTTGCTGTTGGGGTCGGTGCTATGTATGTCAAAAGTCATATTTTCGTACTAAAATAAAATGAACTCTATCTTACAAGTAGGTCATAATTAAGCAACTCTACTTTTTCGAAAAGCCTGCAAAGTTACCAAAATCTACGCACTTATCAGCATTGCAGTGATAAGGATTCACTATCTTTGCGTTTTAAAACTTAATAGTCAGTTCGCTTTGGTTCCTTTTTTACTCATTTTGTTCCTATTATCCCTTGGGATTCAACTGTATTTTATATTGAATGTTTTCAATAAAATCAATCAATATGAAGCACCTACCAGCGATTTGGTGGCATTGCCTCCTGTATCGGTGATTGTATGTAGTTGGAACGAAATCCGTAATCTCGAAGAGCTATTACCTATGCTCGATACACAAGAGTATCCCAAGTTTGAAATTATCGTCGTAGACGACCGCTCGTATGATGGCACTTACGATTTTTTACTGACCGAAGCGCATAATTTCAAGCATCTCCGTTTTATCCGAATAGAAGAAACACCAGAGCATTTATCTCCCAAAAAATATGCATTGACTTTGGGGATTAAATCAGCTAAATACGATGTGATTCTATTGACCGATGCCGATTGTCGCCCTCAGTCGAGCACTTGGATTCAATCAATGGCTTCATGCTTGACCAAAGGCAAAGAAATTGTTTTAGGTTTTTCACCCTATTTTCCAGAAAAAACTACGCTGAATAAGTTTATTCGCTACGAAACCCTTTTGACGGCGGTTCAGTATTTTGGGTTGGCGCTGTACGGAATGCCTTATATGGGCGTAGGACGCAATTTGATGTATCGTAAATCTCTATTTTTCAAAAACAGAGGGTTTGCAAAACATACCAATATCTTGGGTGGTGACGATGATCTCTTCATGAATGATGTAGCCAACGAGCAGAATACCACTATTTGTTTGGACGAAGCCTCATTTATGTATTCTATTCCAAAACATAGCTGGCAAGATTGGTACCGCCAAAAGACTCGACATATTTCGGTAAGTAAGCATTACAAAACCAATCATAAACTTACGCTCGGGATAATAGCGAGCTCTCAGATATTATTTTGGTTAAGTTTTATCATATTAATACCTTTGGTAATGTTTAGTCAGCTAGTATATTGTATATTAGGATTTTGGCTGCTTCGATTGATTGTTCAATGGGTAGTTTTGGGTAAAATTAATACACGTCTCGACCGAACTATATCTTCATACAGTATTCCCTATTGGGATTTTTTAATGACAGTTTACTATGTAGTGATGGGCGTGGTCAATACCCTGCCTAAGCGCAAAAAAATGCGTTGGCGTTAGTCTATCCTACCAATTTATTTATCCATATTTTCGATTATGAACGATTCAAAACTAATAGAAAAATACTTTCCACAGCTCACCGAAAAGCAAAAAGCACAGTTTGCTCAATTGGGCGAATTATATCGTGAGTGGAATGAAAAAATTAATGTTGTATCTCGCCAAGATATTGAGAATATCTACGAAAAACATATTCTTCATTCATTGGGTATTGCCAAGGTTGTCAACTTCAAAGATTTCTCTGAAATTTTGGACGTAGGTACAGGTGGAGGATTCCCTGGCATTCCTTTGGCGATTATGTTTCCGCATTGCCAATTTCATTTGATTGACAGCATAGGCAAGAAGATTAAAGTCGTAACAGAAGTAGCAAACGCCCTAGGTTTGGAAAATGTACGTGCCGAACAAATCCGTGCCGAACAAGTGGACGGTGAATACGATTTTATCGTGAGTCGTGCCGTAACACGTATTACTCCATTTTACGGATGGGTAAAAGGCAAAGTGAACATCAACTGCTACAATAAGCTCAAAAACGGGATTTTGTATTTGAAAGGCGGAGATTTGGGTGAAGAATTAAAAGAATTAGGAAAAAAGACAAGAACCTTCGAACTACACGAATACTTCACAGAAGAGTTTTTTGAGACCAAAAAGGTCATTCACGTTCCGATGGTATAAAAATTTAAAAAAAAGTTTACAAGATAAGTTTTTGAAAATCAGGGAATAATACAAAAGTGTGCGTTTTTTTGTAATTTTTTTGCTTAAAACACTTGCATAGTAACAAAAAAGCGCATAATTTTGCATAACAATTCAGGAACAAAGAAACACAAAATTGTAAAGAGATTCCTTCTTAGCTCAGTCGGTTAGAGCACATGACTGTTAATCATGGGGTCCCTGGTTCGAGCCCAGGAGAGGGAGCCAAAAGCCTTAAGTCGAAAGATTTAAGGCTTTTTTGTTGTTTTGAAGAAACTACATCTTTAATAAATGTCAACATCCAGCTTCTGTTTTAATCTCCTGTTTATATTATTGCTCAATGAGAGATAATGCTTCGCCCAAATGATACTCAATTATTTATTCGCCATATCATATTTGCTCAAGGATTAAAAGAGTTTAGAACACTTTTGAATTGTTCTTAAAATAACTTTCTGAAAAACAGTGATTAATACACAGGACGATTCAAAGAATTGAGAATAACGAGTTAAAACAAAGCTGTTATTTTATTCATTATAGATGATTGGAGAAGCCTTGACAACCGATGTTTTTGAATTTAGCAAACCTCATGAACTTTAATTTCTAATTAAAATTACAGATATGTATCACTTCTTAAATGATTTTAAAGTCTTGATAAAAAATCATTGGAAAACAATTCCCTTGACTGTTTTAATTATTTGGCTTAAGACAAATTACACTGATATTAAGTCAGGGGTAATTGATAGGTATACTTTGGAGTTTTCGGATTGTCACAAAACCAATCAACGCATTATGCCTGCATTTTGCGTTGAAAAGAGGAACACAAAAGCTTAATGCTTTCGATTCAAGGCTTTTTAAATATTCTTTGAAAATTCTTTATCCATTTTCTCAATTATAAATCTCTTTAGCCTTCCATCCCCCTCCTCCAATCAAAATACCCTTTAATAGCCATGACGAGTAATAGCGCATACAAAATACTCGTTCCGTGTAAATCCTTGACGTAGTACATGCCTATATACACCAAGTTGGCTACAATCCACAAAATCCAATTTTCTAGATATTTTTTCGCAATCATCCATGAAGCAATCAAACTAATGGCTGTCAAACTCGAATCTAAATAGGGTAAACTAGCATCGGTTTGGGCATGCAAATACCCAGACACACCCGTAAATGCAATACCTGCTGCCAGACAAATAGGAATGTATTTTTTAGGGATTTTACTTACTGGGAGCTCCGTTTTATTAGCCCCACCATAAAGCCATTGATACCACCCATAAACGCCCAGAATGATAAACACGATTTGTAACTCCATATCAGAATAGAGCTTGCTCTGGAAATAGACTACTCCATACACAGATGAGCTTACAATCGCCCAAAACCAACTCCAGATATTTTGTCGGATATTCAACCAGACATATATTAAGGAGGTCACAATACCAAAAACTTCTATCCAATTGGTTTGGATATAATCTATAAGAAAATCAAACATAAGGTATCGATTGAGGATTTGGGATTAGGGTTTATAAAACTGTTTATTTCGGATATCGGATGTTGGATTTCGGAAGTATAATCTTCGATTTTTTGTAAAAGGTATTTTACTTTTTTTTCGAAATCAGCAATTCCAAATCTGAAATTGTTGAAAATCAATTCACAATTCATTCTTTACAGCTTTGGGCTATCCTTACGTAAATGTGGAGGTTTGCTAAAGTACTTGCACAAATGCGTTAGCTTACACTCTTCACATTTGGGCGAGCGTGCAATGCAGACATAACGCCCATGCAAAATCAACCAATGGTGCGCTTTGGGGACTAAATCCTCAGGAATATGTTTGATGAGCTCTTTTTCTACTGCCAAAGGCGTTGTAGCAGTTTTGGCTACCAAGCCCAAGCGATGTGATACTCTGAATACGTGAGTATCTACCGCCATGGCTGGTTGATTAAAAATCACCGAAACAATCACATTGGCTGTCTTACGACCCACGCCAGGAAGGGTTTGAAGTTCTTCGATGGTACTAGGTACTTCTGAGCTGAAGTTATCAACAAGCTTTTGTCCCAAACCAATCAAATGCTTTGCTTTATTGTTAGGATAGGAAATCGAGCGGATGTAATAAAATACCTCTTCGAAAGTGGCGCTGGCTAAGGACTCAGGCGTAGGAAAACGCTCGAATAGGGCAGGCGTCACCATATTGACTCTCTTATCGGTACATTGGGCGGATAATACTACAGCCACTAATAATTCAAAAGGAGTCGTATAATGTAATTCGGTTTCAGCTACAGGAAAATTGTGAAGGAAGTAATCTATCAGTAAACGATAACGTTCTTTTTTGAGCATAACAAAATCTGGATTAACGAGATTATACAGGAGACCTGTGTGACAAGTTCCAAAAATCAAAAATAAGGATAAATAGCCAGATTTTTTAGTTGCAGAGACACAATAAGATATAATCAGAAGTTTGTAGATAACTTCTAAAAAATAAAGCAAGTAGAAACTTACTCAAGTCGATTGAAGACTTGAGTAAAACAAAAAAACATCAAACCTGAGCCTAAAACTAGGCGGAGGTTTGATGTTTTGAGTCAAAATTACGAGAATACGCTAATATGTTATCGACCGTTCTAGAGGATGGTTCACGATAACTAGCATCTAAACCAATTTTAAGATCTACCAAATCCAAATAGAATTCGAGCATTTCGGTATCGTGTACCAATGCATCTTGGATTAATAGGTTTTCTTCTTCTGAAGTTTCCTCGTAAACGTAACGAATTACGTCATTCTGCGTAAAGGTTTGTATCATAGCTCGGAGAATTTTTACTCATCATTTTGCGTAGATTTATCAACGCATAACGCATTCTCCCCAATGCCGTATTGATACTAACGCCAGTGGCGTCGGCAATTTCTTGAAAACTCATGTCTTCATAATGACGCATAACGAGTACTTCGCGCTGCGAATCAGGAAGACGTTTAATCAAATCTCTAAGATGATTGTGTGTTTCATTTTTGATTTGCATTTCCTCGATAGAGTCTTCTGCAAAATCAAGTGTATTGAATACACTACTACCATCTTCGAATACGATATTGGGATAGCGTTTTTCTCGACGGAAATTGTCTATAGCCATGTTATGGGCAATTCTAAGCACCCACGGCAAAAATTTACCTTCATCGTTGTACTTTCCAGAACGGAGTACATCCACTGCTTTTACAAAAGTATCTTGTAATAAGTCTTCTGCAACGTAAGTGTCTTTTACGATTAAATAAATCGTTGTATAAACTTTTGATTTGTATCGGCGAACAAGTGTTTCGAAGGCATGTTCGTCACCATTTTGAATATAGCGTGATACTAGCTCACTGTCGTTAACATGGATTCTTTCCATCTTGATAAATCTATTTGGTTAACGTAAAGCTTTATATCATATTGTTTCTCCTATATTGTTTTTTTAGTGACTACTCTAGTAAAAAATGAAGTATGCTTGATTGGTTGATTCAAAGATAGTAGTTGTTATATTAATTCCAAAAAAATTACAAGCAATTTTAACTTTCGTTAACAAATATTAACAGCCTTTTCTTCGTTATAAGAGAATGTACCTACTCAAAATGACTGTTTATACCTAATAAATACCTAGTATTTTCCTGAAATCTCCAAATTTATTGTTAATCTACTTTATATACGGATAACAATATGATTTGGATGTTTACTGTCTTTGGTTTCAAAAATACTCAAAACTCAGGCAAATGCAAGGAATATGTACACAGAATTGATTAAATGGTCTCAAAGTGAGAGAAAATATGGGATATAATACAATAAATAGGCCAAACTTGAAAAATGCTATTGGGAGTTAGTAGGCTAAATAAAAATCAACTATTTGGCTATCGGCTTTCGGCTCTGGGCATTCGGCAAAATATATCTATCGTTACTAAATAACATTTTAACACTCTTTGCCTTGTGCCTGTTGCCTCGTGACTTCAACAAAAAACTTAAATCTTATTCTGCACGATTACTTACATGGATAGATACTGTTGCTATTAAAAACCAACTTTAGGTGTAAATAAATGATCTTGGGGCTGGATAAGACTCAGTGAAGAGTAATAAAAAAAGAACTGCCTTTTGTGAAGCAGTTCTCTTAAATGTACCAAAAGGAAAATTATCTACGACGTCTTTTCGCTTTGCCTGATTTGCTATTACGAACACGCTCTTCTAATTCTGCGATTACTTTAGATGAATTTTCTTTGTTTGATTCGTAAGTTTCATTCAATGACTTGTAAGAAGCTTGAATCTTGTTATAGTCGTCCAACAAACGATTATATTTAATAGTAAGTGTTTCGAAAGTATCCTTACTATCTTCTTGGCATTTCATGTAGTCTTCATTCTTTTTCTTGAACTGACTTTCAAGACTAAAACGGAAGCTACTTAGTTCAGCGTTTTCTTGACGCTCCTTCAAAATTTGACTTTCAAGTCTTCTTACTTGATCTTGATACTCAGCAACTTTCTTGCTATCTGTACAACTTGACAATAAAAATGCTAATAAAGCAACAAATAAAGATAGATTTCTCTTCATGGGTATAATGGGATTAATTGGTCGATTTGATTGACTAAACAATTGTTGTAATGTTCGACTTTTAATAACTACTTGTATGACGAATGAATATAATTGATTATTACTCAGCCACTAGACCATCTGGGCAAACTTACTTGGATTTTTTGAATGTTTAAAATATATATCAAACTTTTTTTAGAAAAAGCCTTGATAGATAGAATTTCTTCCTTAGTTTTGCATAAAAATCTACTTATTTTATAGAGTAAATAATGTAGGTGGATTACTCATTACACAAGAACCTTGTGCTACTTTGACCAGCTTAGGGTGTTTTGTTTGATTTTTAAACAGAAAAGCAATGCAAAGTTTCAGAACTGAACTCGAAAATCCACTTGTTGAAAAAGACATATTAGATTTAGCTCGTAAAATTGAATTATTCAGAGAAGGTAAAATCCACGAAGAAAAATTCCGTAGTTTACGTTTAGCACGTGGTGTGTATGGACAACGCCAGCAAGGGGTACAAATGGTGCGTATCAAGTTGCCTTATGGTAAAATGACCTTTAAGCAATGGAAACGTATCGCTGATATTTCGGATGAGTATTCGATAGGAAATTTACACTTGACTACACGTCAAGATGTTCAAATTCACTTTGTTTCTTTGGACCGCACTCCTGAATTGTGGGCACAATTGGAACAAGATGATATTACACTTCGTGAGGCTTGTGGTAATACGGTTCGTAACGTTACAGCGTCTATCACTTCGGGTATCGATACTCAAGAGCCTTTTGATGTAACTCCTTATGCTGATGCTATTTTCCGTTATTTCTTGAGAAACCCTATTTGTCAAGAAATGGGACGTAAAATTAAAATTGCCATTTCTAACTCCGAAGCCGATACTGCATTGACTTATATGCACGACTTTGGTTTGATTCCAAAAGTGTTGGATGGTAAACGTGGTTTTAAAGTAGTTGTTGGTGGTGGCTTAGGTGCTCAACCTATGTTGGCTTATACAGCATTTGAGTTTTTAGAAGAAAATCAAGTAATTCCATATTTTGAGGCAGCTTTACGAGTATTCGACCGTCATGGTGAGCGTAATTCTCGTCACAAAGCTCGTTTGAAGTTTTTGATTCAAAAAATTGGTTTCGATAAGTTTGTAGAGTTGGTAAATGCAGAAACTATTGCGATCAAAAACAAAACATTTGAGATTCCAACTACTGGTTTTAGCGAAACGGAAATCGAAGGATATTTGCCAACTCAAACAGCATCGATAGTAGCTCCTGAGACTGAAGAATATAAAACTTGGTTACAGTCTAACGTTTTTGCTCAAAAACAAGAAGGATATTTTGGTGTATATGTTCGTATCTTAAATGGTAACATTTCTTCTAACACGTCTCGTTCTTTGATCGAACAGTTGGATGGATATATAGCAAATGATGTACGTGTGAGTATCAACCAAGGTTTGATGTTGCGTTTTGTACCAGAAGCCAATATTCCATATATCTACGAGGTGTTAAAAGCGCATGATTTGGCATCTCCTGGAGCTAACTCAATTGCTAATATCACGGCTTGTCCGGGTACAGATACTTGTAACTTGGCGATTTCGGATAGTACGAATATTACTTCCAAATTAGAAGCTGTTATTTCTGAAGACTTCCCTGATTTGATTTATAATAACGATATTAAAATCAAAATTTCAGGTTGTATGAACTCTTGTGGTCAGCATGGTATGGCAAACATCGGTTTCCACGGTTCGTCTTTAAAGTCGGCAGATAAACGTGTCTTGCCTGCGCTTCAAGTACTATTGGGCGGTGGAACAGTTGGTAATGGTGTGGGTCGTGTAGCTGATAAGGTAATTAAAGTGCCTTCAAAACGTGGTCCTGAAGTATTGAGAGTATTGTTGAATAATTATGAAGAAAATGCTACAGAAGGTGAATACTTCAATGATTATTATGACCGTCAGGGCGAAAAATATTTCTATAGCTTATTAAAGCCAGTGGCTGACCTTACCACTTTGAAAGATGATGATTTCATTGACTGGGGTGCTTCGGAGCAATTTGCTACAGAAATTGGCGTAGGTGAATGTGCTGGTGTAATGATTGACTTAGTTGCAACTTTGTTGTTCGAGTCAGAAGAGAAATTAGAGTGGACTTTGAATGCCTTTAACGAAAACCGTGTAGCAGATTCTATCTATCATGCTTATAGTGTGTTTGTAAGTGCGGCTAAAGCCTTGCTTTTGGATAAAAGTGTTAACGTTTCAACACAAAGTGCTGTTATCGAGAAATTTGATGAGCATTTTGTTGCAAAAGGCGAAATCACCATTGCTCAGAGCTCTTTCAAAGAATTAGTACTTCAAATCAACCAAAATGAGCCTAGTATTGAATTTGCAACTACCTATATCGCTGAAGCAAAAGCTTTCTTAGCACTTGCCAAAGCATATCGTGAGCAAACAGTAGAGGCGTAAGAAGTTTTGATTGATTATTTAGTGTAGTCATATACAACATTTGAAGGGGTGTAATTCAAAAGGCTTGTCCAATTGGATACACCTCTTTTCATTTTATTGAGTGATTTGTGAGTAAAAGATGGAGTACTTTTTAGTATTCTTATAAAAATTGACCTATCGTAATTTGGTTTAATTCGCTTGCCATTACTCTGTGATCAAATACTTTTCGATTATGAATAATTTAGAAGCTTTTCATACAATGGAACCTAAGCCACGCCTGACGGTAGTCGGCGCTGGACCTGGTGACCCAGACTTAATTACCGTAAAAGCCACTAAAGCATTAGCTTCGGCAGATGTGGTGCTTTATGATGCGCTAATTGCTCCTGAATTGTTGGATTATTGTAAACCAGAAGCTGAAAAAATTTACGTTGGCAAACGCCCAGGAGAAAGCCATTCTCAAGATGCTATTAATTTTTTGATAGTCGAAAAAGCCTATATGTATGGTCATGTGGTGAGATTGAAGGGTGGCGATCCATTTATTTTTGGTCGTGGTATGGAAGAAATCGAATATGCTCAGCAATTTGGGTTAGAAACGGCTTATATTCCGGGCATATCTTCGTCGGTAGCTGCTGCTGGTTATGCAGGTATTCCTTTGACTACGAGAGGAGTTAGCGAAAGTTTTTGGGTAATTACAGGAACCAAATCAGACGGCTCTTTATCCAAAGATTTGGCACTAGCTTTACAATCATCGGCAACTATTGTTGTTTTGATGGGAATGAGCAAAATAGAACAAATTGCAGAACTATGTATTCAACACGGTAAAGCAGATTTGCCAATTGCCGTTGTACAGCAAGGAACAACCGTTCATCAAAAAGTTGGAATTGGCACTGCTAAAAATATTAAATTCGTCGTTGAGCACAATAAGCTATCTAATCCTGCCGTTATTGTGCTTGGAGAAGTAGTAAAGTTTGCTTCAACAACGACATTACAGTCAATTGCACAAAAGAAGTTTAGTGTCTAGTACACATTCGACATATTAACAAGCCCCCAAGGCATGTTTAAAGATTATTAGTGGTTAGGTATTTAGAAAAGCTCAATAGTTATTACTATGAGCTTTTTTTGTTTTATAGTGCTTTCAATAAGCCTAAGACCAAACTAGCAGAATTGTAAGCAGCAATTTTTTCAAAATTGGGCATATCCTGATGAGCTTCGCCATTGGCATTGTCACTTATGCTTCTCAAAACTAAACATGGTAATTGCATTTGATAACATACCTGTGCTACAGCCGCTCCTTCCATTTCGATTGCATCGGCTTTAAGGTTTTTTCTAAGTTCCTCTACCTTTGCCTGAGAATTAACAAAAACATCCCCTGTAGCAATGATTCCTGTCAAAATTTGAGGCATTCTATTATTTTTTCCAACAGCTTGATAAGGACATTTGGGAGCTATCTTTTGAGCTAAACCTATCAAAATACTATCTGAAGGAATATAAATCGGATTCAACTGTAAGGTTGCAGGATTTCTTGTTGGACGCAGTGTAATCCCTTCGTTTTGAAGTCTGCCAAAATCGTGATGTACGCAAGATTTGGCTATTACAATATCGCCTGGAGCAATACCGTTGGCAATTCCACCTGCAATGCCTGTAAAGATAAGCCTTTCAGGTTGCCAGTTCATCAGTAATAAAGTTGTTGTCATAGCGGCATTGACTTTGCCTACGCCAGTCAATGCGATTACTACCGATTTACCAGAAAGTTCTCCTGTCAAAAAACGAACTCCTTTTACTCGATGTTCTTCTTTGTTTTTGAGAGAATCCTCCAATAACTGGATTTCTGCATTAAATGCTCCTACAATTGCAGTAATAGTTTTAGTTTTTTGAGAAAAAACTTTGGGACTAAAGAAGCAAACCAAAATGAGCGTACTGATGAATACTGTGCGAATTGATGCACAAAAAGATGACTTTGGGCTAAAATTGAACATGTTTGTTGTGATAGGAGGTAATGCTTTTTACTCTTGGTTATTAGCATTCAGCAATACAAAGCTGATAACCAGAGCTTAAAACATTACTTAGCATTTGAATTAATGAATAGTCTTATTTGAAATCAATATGAAAGTCGATAAATACATTTTTCTAGTGTCCCCAAAAAAGTGCAATGAGTGCAAAAGCATCGATAATCCACAAAGCAAGTGATACTTCTTTTGATTTCCCGACAGCGACTTTGATAATAGTCCAGCTCAAAAATCCCCAAATAATACCTTGTGTAATCGAATAAGAAAAAGGAATAAGGACAAGGGCTAAAAAAGCAGGAACGGCATCGTCAAGCCCTGCCCAATTGATTTTAGCAATAGGTTTCATCATAAAAACGCCTACAATAATCAACGCTGGAGCCGTTGCAATGGCAGGAACAATACTCAACAATGGAGACAAAAACATAAATGGTAAGAATAAAAGTCCTGCCGTAATGGCAGTAAGTCCTCTTCGACCTCCTTGTTCAATGCCAACAGCCGATTCGATGTAGGCTGTACCCGGACTTGTGCCCAAAATGCCTGCTAAAAGCGTGGCCACGGCATCGGTCATAAGTGATTTTTTGACGTTTTGTGGCTCCCCATTTTCGTCATACAAATCTGCTGCTTCGGCTATTCCTACGAAGGTTGAAATACTGTCGAACATATCTGTAAAAACAAAAGCAAAAATCACTGGGAATAGCGAAACTTTCAGTGAGTTTACCAAGTCTAATTGAAATAATAAACTAAAGTCAGGAGAAGCAAAAACACCCTGCCAAGTAACTAGTTGGGCATTGCCAAAATTGACAGCCGAGGCATCGCCCCACCAGCGTCCAATCGGGATAGCCAAGAGGGTTGTCAATATGATTCCTATAATAATTCCGCCTGTAGTTTGACGAACAATTAAAACTGCTGTTACGAATAAACCTATTAGAAAAGTGATAACGATTGGGTCTTTAAACGAAGCGATACCGACCAATGTTGCTGGATTACCTATGATGAATTTCGCATTTTCAAAACCTATTAAGCTAATAAAAAGCCCGATTCCAGCCGATATTGCAAACCTAAGCTGTGTAGGAATCGCTTTTACGATATAGGTTCTAACATTAAACGCAGAGAGAATAACAAACAAAACCCCTGCCCAAAATACAGCGCCTAACGCTACCTGATAGCTAATACCCATGCCTTTCACGGCTGTGAAAGTAAAGAAAGCATTCATGCCCATGCCGGGTGCTACCACAATCGGGTTTTTGGCATAAAGTCCCATCATTAAGCTACAAAAAAAGCTTAAAATAACCGTTGCCGTCAATACCGCATTGAAAGGCATACCCGCCTGACCCAAGATAGAAGGGTTGACGACGATGATATACATGGTGGCCAAAAAGGAGCTTACGCCAGCAAGAATTTCTGTGCGATTCGAGGTAATTTTAGTTGTCATGAATAAGGGATTTTTCTAAAAATACAGTCCAATTTAGACAATCCCAAATAAGATGTAGATTCTCATGACTTTAATACAATTTCTTATTAAATTAGTTTCAATACCAATATGACACTTTTTTTTACTTGAAACCGTTATATAAATTTAAACCTACCGATTACGAAAGTTATTTTGGGTCAGTTACTTACAAGAATACTGACAACTTGTTCATTGGCACAGCTTTTGACCATTTAATAATTCACTTAAAAAGTATTCAGATTTTACTATAACTTTATTATCATTCTGACACTTTGTCAGTTGAGCTACTTACTAATTTGGAATTAAGCGCAGAACAAAATCTATTTTTAACATCATTAATTTTTTCTACAACTTCTTCAAATTATGAGTAAAATTCATCAACAGCAGCTTGCTTACGGAAATATTGATAAACTATTGCTTCTAATTTGCTTATAAGCTCATAGCCAAAAGCATCATGCTGAATGTTACTTAATTATAATACCTTACCGCTTATCCAAATTTTTTTAGAGGGAGATTATGAGCTACAATAAAAAATTTTTTGATACACTCAGACTTGCCGAAATTTCGGATTTCGATGGGATTGAGTTGATACCTTTAGGTACAGAACAAGTTGATGACGAGAAGTTAGGAAAACTCTCCGATGAATTACCAATACTTCCTATTCGCAACATCATATTATTCCCAGGAATGGTGATTCCTATTACGGTAGGAAGACAAAAATCTGTGCGCCTTGTCAAGAAAGCCTACAAAGGTGATCGTACCATTGGTGTTATTGCACAGGCCAACCCTAGCAAAGAAGAACCTGTAGGTGATGATTTGTACAAAGTGGGAACGGTAGCACATATCCTAAAAATGATTGTGTTGCCAGGAGGAAATATCACGATTATCGTTCAAGGACGTAAGCGTTTTGAAGTAACCGAGTATGTCAAAACAGAACCACACTTGTTGGCTAAGGTGAGCTATATTGAAGACACTTTCCCAACGAAGTTAAATCGTGAGAACAAAGCTTTGGTTCAGTCTTTGCGAGATGCGGCTGGAAAAATTTTATTATTAAATCCTGAAATTCCACGTGAGGCACAAATTGCCCTAGATAATATTGAGTCTCCTAACTTTTTGGTGCATTTCCTTTCTGCTAATATCAATGCAGAATTAGCCGAAAAACAACAATTGCTCGAAACTTTTAGCGGAATCGAACAAGCTCAAAATTTGTTGGAGTACATGATGAAGGATATTGATTTACTTGAACTCAAGCGAGAGATTCAAAGTAAAGCCAGTAGCGACATAGACCAACAACAAAGAGATTATTATTTACGTCAACAAATTAAGGTTCTTCAAGAAGAACTAGGCGTTGATAGCCCTGAGGCAGAAATTGATAAATTACGTGCTAAAGGTGCTAATAAAAAATGGTCAAAAGAGATTTCTGACCATTTCCAAAAAGAATTAGGAAAGTTACAGCGTACCAACTCCATGTCGGCTGAGTATCCTATGCTCATGAACTACGTAGAGTTATTAGCTGATTTGCCTTGGAACGAGTACTCAAAGGATAATTTTGACCTAAAAAAGGCGCAAAAAGTACTTGATGCTGACCATTTTGGTTTAGAAAAAGTAAAAGAGCGTATCATCGAATATTTGGCCGTTCTGAAAATGAAAGGCAATATGAAGGCACCAATCCTTTGTCTTTATGGCCCTCCAGGGGTTGGTAAAACCTCATTAGGTCGTTCTATCGCCAAAGCCTTGGGACGTAAATATGTACGTATGGCCTTGGGTGGCTTACACGATGAATCAGAAATTCGTGGTCACCGCAAAACTTATATTGGTGCCATGCCTGGCAAATTGATGCAAAACATCAAGAAAGCTGGTTCATCAAACCCAGTATTTATTCTTGATGAAATCGATAAAGTTGGTTCTGACCACCGTGGCGATCCTTCTTCTGCTTTATTGGAGGTACTTGACCCAGAACAAAATAGCGCTTTCTTGGACAATTACTTAGAAGTAGAGTTCGACTTGTCAAAAGTTTTGTTTATTGCTACTGCCAACTCTCTTGACACGATTCACCCTGCTTTGCGTGACCGTATGGAGATTATAGACATTAGCGGTTATACTATGGAAGAAAAGGTGCAAATCGGTAAAAAACACTTACTTCCAAAACAAAAAGAAGAACACGGACTTGAAAATAAAACGATTAACGTAACTGATGGTGCACTTCAAAAAATAGTTGAAGGATATACTCGTGAGTCGGGTGTACGTAAGTTGGAACAAGAAATCGGTAAGCTAGTTCGTAAAATCACTAAAGCCATCGCCATGGGCGACGATTACCCTAAAGTAATCAAGCCGGATGATGTGGTGAAGTTGTTGGGAACTGAGATTTTTGATAAAGACTTATACGAGACGAACGACTTGGCAGGCGTAGTTACAGGCTTAGCTTGGACTCCTGTAGGTGGCGACATTCTATTTATCGAATCACTATTAAGCCGAGGGAAAGGAGGTTTGACTTTGTCAGGACAATTGGGTGATGTCATGAAAGAGTCGGCACTAACAGCACTTTCTTACTTGCGTGCTCATTCAGATGATTATAGGATTGATTATCGTATTTTTGATAATTATCATTTGCATATTCACGTGCCAGCAGGAGCGGTGCCTAAGGATGGTCCTTCTGCAGGTATTACCATGACTACGTCTATTGCTTCAGCTTTGACCCAACGCAAAGTAAAACCACATTTGGCGATGACAGGTGAAGTAACGTTACGTGGCAAAGTGTTGCCAGTAGGTGGTATCAAAGAAAAGATTTTGGCTGCTAAGCGTGCTGGGATTAAAGAGATTATTCTTTGTAATAAAAACAAAAAAGACATTGAAGAAATCACGCCAGCTTATATTTCAGACCTTACTTTCTACTATGTAGACCATGTGGATGAGGTATTGAAAATTGCTTTATTACCTGAAAAAGTTAGTAAGCCAATTGATTTTATTTTTCCAGAAGAGAAAAAAGAAAATGTATTAGCATAAGTAATCGATAAATAACCTTCGAGCAGCCCACTGCTAAAAGTTTATAGGATTTAACAGTATCCAACTTAGGCACAGAGCTTCTGACTCTGTGCCTTTTTTATGTTCAAAAAAGATGTCTCAAAAAGTACTTATTCTACAAGGAATTCCTGCTAGTGGAAAATCTACATTTGCTAAAGCGTTGGTAGCTGATAGTCGAGGTTTGTGGAAACGACTCAATAAGGATGATATGCGCGCTATGCTTGATGATAGTGTGCATTCAAAAGAGAATGAAAGCTTTGTTGAACAGCTCCGCGATATGATGTTGTTTGAGGCACTTAAGTATGGAAAGAATGTAGTTATCGATGATACCAACCTTTGGGAAAGACCTATCGAGCGAGTAAAAAAGGTCGTAGAGCAATTTCAAAAAATACATCGTACCAAGATAGAAATAGAAATAAAACCATTTGAAGTGGATTTAGGTACTTGTATTGAGCGAGACAGCCAGCGAACGACAAGCGTTGGAGCAACAGTTATTTCAAAGCTCTATCGTCAACATATTGTATCAAAAGAAGAACTATATACCTATACAGAAGCTGATGGGTTATTACCTCAAGCTCTCATTTGTGAACTGGATAATGTATTGGCAATAGCTCATCAGCGAAATCTACAAGACGTTTTTTTGTGCGAAAATGACTTGGTGCATCAACCCATCAAAGAGTTACTAGATATTTACCGAGCAGCCAATTACCAAATCATTTTGCTAACCCAGCGCCCAGAAACCTACCGTCGACAAACACAAAATTGGCTCTATTATAATCGCATCGAGTTTGATGAATTATTGATGTATCCTTCAGGTATTAAAGGCATTAGGCATAAGAAAGAGTTTTATGAAGAAGAAATAGCTCTTAGGTATCAAGTAAAATTAGCTTTGGAAACACAACAAGAGGCTGTGGATTTATGGAGGCTAGAACTTCAAATTCCATGCTTGCAAGTGGGTTATGGTGATTTATACTAAGTACGAAGGATTTTATTTTGTTCAAAATAGCTCTTATCGTTAGTGTTTTTTGTGTAGTTACAACCCTTGCGGTTGTCATTTTGAATACAGTAACTGCAAGAGTTACCGCTACATTTACTTTATTAGAAAGACAAAGCAATCCTTCGTACAAACCAAATTCACAACTCATAATTCAGTACTAATACCTAGACTTTATTCATAGATAATAAAAAACCCTCAAATGAGTCATACACATTTGAGGGTTTTAAACTTATAATATACACTATTATTGGTGTTCGTCTCTTAAAAGGTCGTTTACCGTTTTTACTGGATTGAACGTAATCAATGGAACTTCTACAAAAACAGTATTCCAATCAGACATAGCGCCATTCCATAAACCTGGAAGTTCTTGTGCCTTTACTTCTTTTCCGTCACGAGATTTCACCGTTACGAAGCCAGTTTTAGGGTCTCTAAATTGCAATAAATTGAATTTTTCGCCTTTACCATTCTTCAAACCACAGATCAAATCAACTGGGTTAAAGTGAGTTGAGTTATTGAAAATGGCTTTTTGCTCATCACTGTCTACATCTATTTGAGCAGACTCTACAATTTGCAATGAAGCTGTTCCATCTGAGTTTTTGCACCAGAAAGGACCGCCGCCAGGTTCGCCAGTGTTTTTCACAACACCACATACACGAATAGGACGATTCAATTTTGTTTTGAAATATGTTACTTTTTGCTCGTCTGAGTAAGTATCGAAGCCCGCTGGAGGTAGTACGCAAATCTCTTTTTCGTAGAATTCAGCTAACTCAGCTAATAATTCTGGCGTTACACCAGCTTCTAAGGCAGCCTCAAAGGCAAAGATTTTTGATTGATAATTCAACAAAATACCTGCAAGTGCTTTCTTATAATCATAAGTTGTACCTTTCAAGCGATCTGGAACAACGTTGTCGATATTCTTGATAAATACGATGTCTGCATCGATATCATTCAAGTTTTCAATCAAAGCACCATGACCCGCAGGACGGAACAATAAGGTATCATCTTTTTCACGGAATGGAGAATTATCCATGTTTACCGCGATGGTATCTGTTGAGCCTTTTTGTTCAGAGAATGAAACGTTAAATTTCGTATTTAAAGCTCTTTGATAGTACGGCAAGATACTTTTGGTTAAGCCTTGGAAACCAGCGTTGTATTCTGGCGATACCGTAAAGTGCAAGTTGGCAACACCTTCCGAAGCACCATAGTTAGCAGCCTCGATAATATGTTCCTCTAATGGCGTACGACAACCCTCTGGGTAGGTATGAAATTTCAACAAACCTTTTGGTAAATAGCCGTAGTTTAATCCTTTTTCTGTCAAGAAATACTCTGCAATAGTCTGCTTATCTGCATCTTCTGGAATTAACTCCAATAAGTCTTTGTAAAAAGCAAATAAAGGAAGTTTTTCAAAAAACTGATCTACCGATTTATCTGCTTTGTTCTCTGTCAGGAAAGTAAAAAGGGACTTAAACATACGAGTAGCGGCTCCAGATGCAGGCACAAACTTTAATAAGTTGAGACCCGCTGAGTTTTGAGCATAGCTATCGGCATATTGCTTCACTTCTTCATCCGATAAGCGAATTACACCGTCGTTGACAGTTGCTGCTTTTTCTAGACTCATGAATGGGAATCCCGTTCTGAAGTCTTCAATTTGCTGCTCTACCGTCTCTATCGCAATGTTTTTGGATTGAATTTGTAAAAGGTCTTTTTCTGAAAACATAGTCGCTTTGGAGTAAGAGTATTTTTTAATGGGATAAAATCTATATTACTTATTTAATTGGTACTGAATTGCTGAGTTGTGGTTGGTGCAAAGCTCCAAAACGTATAACTTGTTGGTCTTTCAACCCAATATTTCTATGGTAAAAACTCTTTTTCCCATCAACAAATATACTTTTTTTGGATAGCATATTTGTATAAAAGTTAGTGAGCGGTAGCTATTACCATAAATCTAATTTTCTTCTGTCCAAATGCTTTTTACACTTGTAAAAGTAGAGGTTCATATTCTTTTCATAGTCATGACTAGGTTAAAGATGTAGAGTATCTACGTTGGTTTATCTAGCAAGTTTTTTAGGCAGCTTTGGATTTAGAAATTGAAGCCAAACCCGCTTTAATATCATGCTTAGAAGGCCAATAGATTTTAAATATACTCATTTGTTTGGGAAGCCTTTATCTACTTTTACTTTTTTTTCCTCAATAATTTATTAATCGACTTTAATTCCACCTTTGAGTACCATTTTCACCTTTCTAATGGCTTTAATATCTTGTATTGGATTTCCCTCTACCACAACAATATCCGCTAAATTCCCAGCCTTGATTCTACCAAGTTCTTTTAATTTAAAGACATCTGCATTGATAGATGTACTCGAACGCAATACATCCAATGGCTTCATCCCATATTCTACCATCAATTCTAATTCCCGTGCGTTATCGCCATGATTAAACACGCCGACGTCGCCTCCCATACAAATTTTCACGCCTGATTCTAAAGCCTGCTTGAAAGCTTTACGCTTAGTCACTATACGCTCTGGTTCGGGATCCTGTCCTTTTTTCCACCCTCTATATTGCGAAATAGCGTCACCAGCAGCCAAAGTTGGACAAAAACATACATCGTGTTGTTTCATCAAGGCAAAAACCTCTGGCGTAGCATTATCGCCATGTTCAATGGTCTTGACACCTGCCATTACGGCTCTGCGAATACCTTCTGCTGTAGAAGCATGGGCCACTACGTCCCGTCCTGAACTGCGGGCTATATCAACCACCATTTTGAGCTCTGATTCTAAAAAAGTAGGCTGAGCATCTTTAAATAAACCCCATCGGTAATCGGCATATACCTTCACGACATCGGCTCCTTTCCCAATTTGAGTACGCACAGCTTTTGCCAAATTATCAACACCATCAGCCTCTTCAGCTCCTTGTATTACTGATACATCTGACTGAAATCCTTTGGGTCCGTAGCTTCCTGTAGCTACGAGCGCTCGACCTGCAACAAGCATACGAGGCCCCTGAATGACACCCTTTTCAATAGATTGTTTCAATCCTACATCATCATAATCAGCGCCTTCTGAACCTAAATCTCTCACCGTAGTAAAACCTGCTAATAAAGTTTTGCGAGCGTGGTTGCCAGCCCGCAAAATACGCTCAGCGCGTGATTCTCGTAGTACTTGGTCATCCCAAGTAACTTCATTGTAGGGATGTAACAGTAAGTGAGAATGCCCCTCTATGAGTCCAGGAAGCAATGTACAATTGGGCAAATCAATGATTTCGGTATTAGCTGGCACTTTTAAAGTGGCTCCAACTGCTTCTATTCGTTGATTATGCACTAATACTTGCCAATTTGCTTGAAGATTTTCACCATCAAAAACCTGTTGAGGTTTTAGTAAAATCCATTTTTCTTGTGCCATTGACTGTAATCCCGCCGCAAGTATGAATCCAGAGAGTAAAACTTTTTTTAACATATTTGAATTAAGTTAGTGCGCAAAATAAAATTTAAGATGTGCTTTGGGCTTTCAGGTATCGGCTTTCGGCGGTGGGCTTTGGAAAAAAGCATGGCTGTGGTTATTAAAAAATATTTTAACACTCTTTGCCTAGTGCCTGTTGCCTAGTGCCTAAACACATAACTTAAATCTTATTTTGCATGATTACTTATATAACTCTAATCAATACAAGGCGAATCAAATCAATTAGAGCTTTTAGTTTGATGAATGTAAGAGGTATTCGCCTCAGGTAAAATTGCCTTCACTGTAAATGTAAAAATTCTCCATTAAAAACTCATCTTTCCATAGAGGTGATATGTGATGATATAGCAACAAAAAAGCCACTTCTTTCGAAGTGGCTTAATAATTTTAGAAGCCGTCTTTGGCTTCCTCTTTTTTCTTTTCTACTTTTTTAGTTTTATCATCACCTTGAGCGACCTTTTTCTGCTTAGTTTCTTTCACTCGATAAGCTTCCATAAAGCGTTCTACAAAGGCTAGCTTTTCCTCGGCTCCAACGCCTAAGAAAATATAGGAGTTCTTACCACTACCTTTTTTCACACCTTTTGCCTTGGCAGCTACAGCATTGTTGAATTCTGCATCTGATGAAATTACGCCCATTTCGCCTTTGATATAGCCCAAAAAGTACCATGTATCTTCGTTTGGCGCTAAATACAAATAGAACTCATCTCCCTCATTGGTTTTACGAATTTCTAGATACCCATCTACTTCCGAGTTAATATCTGTTCCGCCTATACTTGCCAAGCTCAGTTTTCCTGTTGAATAAAACGCCGATTGTTGATCCGAATAGCGTAGATTAACCTTAGAAAATACTAATGAGGTATTCAACTTAGAATTGATGGTATGCACAGGGACGTGTTCGTTTTTCAAACGACGTTCGATTGACTCTACGGCTTTGTGACCGACCAAATTTGCCAGTTTTGACATCAAGCGTTCTTTATCTTCAGGTTCGTCGGCACTACCATTATCTCTAGAGTCCAAGTTGATTTTAACAATTTTGTCTGATAATGCTTTTAGTACTTCCGAAGGCATCGGGAAATTGACTAATAGCATTTGATCAAATTTATATTTACTACTATCTATTCGAATATCCGCAAAACCTGCTCCTTGAATATAGTTATTTGGGGTAAAGAAATTGAAGGCACCTTCCAAATTCAAAGTTTTCTTGGCATCATCATAGATATAGCGATTGGCTTCGTAGGATTTATCGGTTTCTTCTGTGCCTATTTCAAACTTTGATGATTTGGCAACATCTCTGAATTTACCATTTACGACAAAGATATTTTCGTCTTTGGCATCTGTTTTTTCAGATAAGAAAGTCGTGTAAAGTCCCGTAGAAGCTGTTCGGAAATGTAAACCAGCTAACAATTGCGTATTGATATCGCTTTTTAATTCTGGCTGTACATCTAGCGTTAGATTGTTGGTGCTATTGCCTTTGTAGGGAATCCAACTAATTACATCTGAGCGTCCTTTAGTTTCTGGTTTAATAAAACCTTCCATTTTAAGATTCTTCTCCGAGGCTGTTAAAATTACATCGCCTTTGTAAAGAATTTTTGACGAAAGATGGAATTTATCTTTCTCATCTACTGTCGCTTTGGCTGTAGTCGTAATAGCTTTTACCTTTTTATTTTTACGGTCGTCAGCACCAGTTTCTTTAAAAGTAAAGTTACCAATCTTCAGATTCAGCGTATCACCGACCAAGTTTGGGAAGCGATAAATGGCGTCGCCTTCAAAAGCATTTCTCGATAAAATTCGAATATTACCTCCAACGAGTTTATGATAGCTCGTGAGCGTATCAATTTCGAGTTTGGCATTGTAGAAAGTCTTCATTTCGGCATCGCGACGAATTGATACTTGGCCTTGGTCTGGAATAATTTTAGCATCAGCAGACTTAATAAATGGCACACCACTAATATTCAATGATTGTTTTTCGATTTCGTAAAGTGCTCCTGACCCATTGAATGTTAAGCCCTCTTGAGATGGCTCGATTGAAGTAAAGGTTGATGTTTTAACATCGCCTTTCATCGTAATATTTTTCTTATTAATATCCCATTCCGCACTATTGATAGAAGTACGATAGGCTGTATAAGGGAAATACATACTTGTAGAATCTTCGAGCTTGAGTACGGCAGGAGTTTTGATATTTACTTTACCTGTAGTCAAGTTGAAATACACATTCATATGCTTACCAAACAAGGCAGGCTTAGCCGCTTTTAGATTACTACCTACCATCAAGTTGGCTGGTTCGGCGGAGAACCCATCTTTTCCAAATTTGAAATTATCAGACTCCGTCTCTGAATCTTGGCGGTGTACTTTACCAAAACCAAACATACCTGTCTGACGAACTAATAACTTACCTTCTAGTTTCGAAGAAGCAGCATAAAATTCAAATGAGTTTCCTTTGGTTTCAATCAACATACTATCCACTTTGGGTTGCCACTTAAGCGAGTAGTTTTTAATGTCTACTTTGGTAAAATAAGCTTGACCGACAGGACCTTCATTAATTTTACCGATGGTACCAGTAGCATTGACTGAGTCTTGCGTAAATACGGCCTCTTTAGCCTGAATTTGCGCTGTTAGGTGGTTGATTTCTCCAGCAGTATGCAAACCTCGCTTATCCATAATCAATGGTTCCTCAAACTTGATAAAGCTTTTGGTATTATAAAGCACATACTTACCCTCCGCCACTTTGTGACTAAACCCAAGGGTATTGTCTGGCATCGAAATCAGGGTTTCTTTAAAAGGTGGGAAAATACCATCCGAATAGAATGTTCCCACAAAGTCGATATCCTTGATATTTAAACTATCAAAATCAATGCTTGGTACTTTAAAATACACCTTTTTGTTATACGCCATTTGTCCACGATAGGCATGGTCGAAATAGGCGGTAACGCCCGTAGGAACCACCAATCGAGGATATTCAACCAGTCTTTGACGACCAGATTTGTTGTCGGGTTTGTTGATATAAATTGTACCCGACTCATACTTCAAATCACCTCCAACTTCGGTTCTGCCACGTTTGGCAAGCTCTTTTTGTGGCACAAAAGTAATAGAGTCAATTTTGTTTAGTTTAACACTAAATTCACCATAATTAAAGGATAAATCTTTTCCTCTAAATCTAAAATTACCTGTTTTTAACTCTCCACTAATACCGAAGTTACGGTCCTTATTTACTTTGATAAGATTGTCATAGGGAGCCATGTACACATTTAGTGAATCTGACAAATAAAACTGCTTAACCCCTCTAATAATCAACTGATTGTCCTTTAAACTCAATGTTGCATTAGCTGTGGTATCTTTACTACTAGTTGCATAAAGCGATGGGATTAATAAGTTGTCATAATCTCGTTTGGTATTTTGAACCGATAAGTAATGAGTTCCCTTTCTAGACAATTTGATAGTTTCGACTTCAGGGTCATACTCGAAGTAACCCTTTTGCATCATTGCCAAAAATACAGGTTTGAGCGTAGCTAGGTCTTTGTTATAGGCTTTGGCTAATTCTGAAAGTTTTACGGTAGTCAAATTATTTTTTTTGACATAATTATTAACCACAGTCAATGGATTGAAACCGAAGGTTTCCGAAATTTTATTGAATCGCTCTGGATTAAAATAGTCAAATGATTCGAATAAGGCAGGCACTACATTTTTAGCGACGAGTATATAAAAGTCAACCTTATGGTCACGCAAACTCCAGCGCATAGCATCGGCTGTAATTTCTAGTTTATGATAGCTATCAATATAACCCGCTTCCTTAAAACCACTTTCATCGACTTTACTTAGTCGCAAATTTTGCTGCAATCGGTCGTACGTTAGTTTTCCTAATGGATGATAAATAGAATCATTTTCGGCAAAATATCCTGTAAAGGAGGCGGCTGGTGAGGTAATTAAGGAATCTCCTATTATGAATTTTCTACCCGAAATCTTGAAAGCTACCTTTCCTTCTTTTTTTACTACGATGGTGGTATACTTTTCCTGCAGAGATGAACTCAACACTGTATTGCCAGACAAGGCAATACCTCCTTTATATTCAAAATCAGCAGATTTCTTTAGCACTGCTTCATTCTTGAAAGACATAAAACGAGGAAAGGTTGACACTACATTTTTTGGGCGTTTTTTACTCTGAAACTCAAACATTCCTTTGATAGGATTCGCAAGCTTATCGGCATAGGTCAGCGTCGACGACTCGGCCTTTAATCGTGGATTACGAATATCCATGCTATAGTTATCCAAAACGGCATATGCCTGTGGCAGTCCTACTGTTTCCCAAGAAAACTTTCCACCAGTACCGAGTAATACTCCATCTTTGATACCCAATGTAGCATTAGTACCTATCAAAGTTGCCGAATCACTGGCGGTAACAATAGAAAGGTTGATATTCTTAAAAACAATCGCTGGACCAGGATTGATAAACAAAGGAGCGGTTTCTTCTACAGGTGCTGGGGCTGCTCCATTGTTGCTTGGGGTAGGGGGAGCATCGTCCCAGCCGTCGCTATTTGAAGGAGTAGTAGTGGCTGCATTGCTGTTGGTTGGCGCAACAGCAGTTGTATTTGAAAGCTCTACTTTTTGGTCATTATATTGAAAGCTAATATTCCCATCCAACACATACAATTTGTTGTAATTGGTATAATACACCGCCTTATTGCCAAATAGCAATTTCGAAATTTCTATCAAACGAAGGGTTGTCTTAGTATCGTTACTTTCAACTGATTTGCGTAGTGTTTCGAGAAAAGCATCCAATGTAGCTCCCGAAAGTTGACTAGTAGCTGAACCTGTCACCACAACATCAAATAGGTTTGAAAAGTGGGGTGGTTTGTACCCTTTTTTGACCATAAAATTTGAAAGGCTCGCTATCTTGGTCTTTTGTGGACTAGCTAGTTTGTCGGAATTCCATAGTTTTTCAAAGCCCTTGGCTATACTTTCGGCTTGCGGATTACCCGATACACTCAGCACATTTTGGGCATCAGCCAAAAATTCCTCTGGCTTATCTGATAGTTTTAGACCTTGACCATAAGTTTTTACGGTAAAAAGTAAGCCCAGAACTAACAAAAAGTAAATTTTGAGTTTCATGGATAGTATTTTTTAGTGTTAGAGTGATTTGGAGAATTTTCTCCGAAACCATAGGATGTTCTGGTAAAAATAACGACTTTTTCGCAAAGGTATTGCCAAGTCCGTGGATTACACAGCTTTTCGCTAAAGGACTTTGTCTTGTAATGAAAAAGGGACTTTTCGTCGAATTTTGCTTACCTTGTCTTCCTAAAAAGTTAATTTTGATAAAGTTTTTAGCTCAATCTTATATTGTCAGAACTTGGGCATTTTCACGCAAGACAATGCTTTTTAAAGAAAGACAAAAAATAAATCCTTTCGGTTGTACCGAAAACCCGAAACCAAAACATTATTTATCATTCATTTTAATATTACACTTCATGAAAAAATTAGTAAGCCTTTTGTGCTTTCTCAGCTGGGCATTTGTAAGCCTTGGTCAAAATAGCGATAAACCTTATGTTGTAATGGTTTCGTTCGATGGGTTCCGTCATGACTATGTTCAGAAATACCCTGTAAAACATCTTAAAAACTTTATCAAAAAAGGGGCTGCAGCCGAGGTAATGCTGCCTTCGTATCCAAGCAAAACCTTTCCTAATCATTATACTTTGGTAACAGGCCTGTACCCCGACCATCATGGTTTGATTGATAATACTTTTTATGATGCGGGTCGTGATACCTTTTATTCAATTCGCCAGCGCGATAAGGTAGAAGACCCTTATTATTATGGTGGTTTGCCTATTTGGCAATTGGTTCAACAAAATGGAATGAAAGCTGCTTCCTATTTCTGGGTAGGCTCCGAAGCCCCAATTGGTGGTCAATATCCCAGCTATTATCATCGTTTCGACGACAAAGTACCTCATCCAAAGCGTGTTCAAGCGGTATTTGATTGGTTGAATTTACCAGAAGCCGATCGTCCGCACCTGATGACGATTTATTTCTCGATGGTCGATACACAAGGACATGAATATGGCCCTAATGCACCTGAAACCGAAGCTGCGGTGATGGAAGCAGACAGTTTGGTAGGTATGTTGATGAATGGATTAAAGAAAATTAAATTGCCTGTAAATGTTATCCTTACCGCTGACCACGGTATGTACGAAATGCAAAACCGTCCAGAGACGTTTATCATTGCCGATGATTTCTTGGAAGGGTTGAACAAACAAGATTTCCTTTTTGTAAATAATAGCACCCACGGTAATATTTTCTTGAAAAATAAAGACAAAGCCGACGAAATATTCAATGCGATTGCTGCAAAGGAAAAGCATTTTAAGATTTATAAAAAAGCAGATATTCCCGAAAAATTACATTTCAATACCAACGCTCGTATTGGTGATATGCTATTGGTGGTAGAACCAGGCTATGGTTTTTATAACAAAGAATCTCTTGCTAAAAAACCTGAAAAACGTAAAGTTTGGGGCGTACACGGATTCGACCCAACTGCTTGCCCAGAAATGGGGGCGATTTTCTATGCTAACGGTCCTAATATCAAGAAAGGAGTAAAAATTCCGACTTTCCAAAATATCCATGTATATCCATTTATTGCACAACTTTTAGGCATCAGCACTCCTCCAATCGACGGCGACCCAAAGGTTTTAGAAGGGATTATTAAGAAGTAAGTTAGTGGGCAAAATAAAACTCAACTATTTGGCTTTCGACTTTCAGCAATGGGCTTTCGGTAAAACATATCTTTAATTACTACAAAACATGTTAAAACTCTTTGCCTAGTGCCTAAAGCACACAACTTAAATCTTATTTTGCACGATTACTTAAGTGTTGAAATATTTGTAAAGAGGGCAATGGATATACCAAAAAAGGGATAAAGTTTAACTGATAAACTTTATCCCTTTTTTGGTATATCTTGACTAGGTATCGGTTCTCAGATAGCCATGTACTAAAGATGCTGAGCTTGGGAGATATAGAAAAACTTACATTTTGTACCACACTGCCGCAATCAAACATCCGCAATCCGAAATAGCCAATTACTCTCTTTCAAAAACAACTGAAGCCCAGTTATTTTTGGTATCAAAAAAGGTCTTTTTCAAACCCACTTCGTTGGCTACTTGTTCAATATCTGCGATGTCATGCTCGTAAAAACCACTTACCACCAAATAAGCTTTTGGTAACATAAACGTCACATATTTCGGAATGTCACGCATTAAAATATTGCGATTGATATTTGCCAATACGATGTCATACAAATCTGCTGGTTCGTCGTCGATAGTTCCTTGTCTTACCACTACGCCTTCGCAATGGTTCAATTCCACATTCTCGCGAGAGTTTTCGGCAGCCCATTCTTCAATATCAAAAGCCGACACATAGCTAGCGCCTAATTTGGCTGCCATAATCGCCAAAATACCCGTTCCACAACCGACATCAAGTACTTTTTTGCCCTGATGCTCTGCTGCCAATTGTGAGCCTTGTATACCCAAAACCATCGAAGTAGTTTCGTGGTGACCCGTACCAAATGACATTTTAGGATTAATCACAATATCAAAACGGTGCTGGTCATCTGGTTCGTGGAAACTCGCACGTACGCGTACCAAGCCATTTACACTGATTGGCTCATAACTTTTTTCCCACTCCTCATTCCAGTTTTTCTTCTCAAGCATGCTGTAGCTATAACTAATCGGTGTCATGGCCAAGTATCTTTCCATAATTTCGTCAACGGTTTCTTCCGAAAACAAATCTTCTGTGATATAGGCATTCAAGCCATAGCTTTCTTCGGTAAAAGTTTCGAAACCGATTTCGCCAAGCTCGGCCATAAAAATATCTGCAAATTCTGGATTTACAGTGAGTTTCAGTTCTATATAGTTCATTACGATATGATGAAAATACGTCTGATTTGACGCTTCAATTTTTTACAAAGGTAGTGGTTTTTAGAAAATCGCAGGTGCTCCAAAGCCTATAACAACAAAAAAGCCTCCCGAAGGAGGCTATTCTCAAATTTCATGCTCGCTATTACGCTACTTGGTCTAGTTTGAGACGAAGGGTTTCGACACCACGGTGAATATTATTATTTACCGATTGATAGTTAATTCCCATCTTTTCAGCAATTTCCTGATTACCCATTTTGTCGAAGTAACGCATTTTGAGTGTTTCCCAAACACGAGGTGACAAGTCTTGTACAGCTTTTTCCAAACGCTGGAAAGTAGCTTCACGCTCATCGCTATCGTGCTGATAGTAAAAGGCATCCTTTTCGAACTCATACGTCAACTCTGGCGAATCATCAAAAGAAAAACTATTGCGTGATTCTGCCACACGACGTACTAGCTCATGCCTAAGAGAGGTTTTAAGGTAAGGTTCTATATTGTCAGTGTCCGAAAGGAACGTCCTACGATTCCAAAGGTTAAGGAATAAATCATGTACTGCATCCATTACCTGCTCGGTATCCATCGAGATTTTGTTGCCGTAGCGAATCAAAACCTTGTAATACTTCAAGTATACCAACTGAAACGCATGGGCATCACCAGACTTAAACTGTTGCCATAAGGTAAGGTTTTCGTGAGCAGTTAATTTTTTCATAGGACAATAATTTTACACAAGGGACACAACAAGTTCTAGTTTAGTAATATATCACATGTAAAAACTTTCGATTATACTATTTTGTCGTATATAGTCAAAACCAGTATTATAATTCTGATTTTTTGCTGAATAGTTTTAAATAGAATAAAACGAAGATATTTTGGTAAGATTTCTCTACAAAATGACTAAAAAAAAATGAATAAAACTTTTCGTTAATTAGTAGTTTCTGATACTATATTGGCATAAATACAGTAGATTTGTAAAATATGTCAGTAATTTACTCACAATGAAGCCCCTTTTTCGCAAAGTTCAGGTAGGTCCAGAGCAATCTTTTAGCATACGTCAGGATGCAGTGCCTTATTTCTATAGTCATTGGCATTATCACCCCGAAATCGAAATTGTACATATCCTAAATGGTACAGGAATGCTTTTGGTGGGCGATGGTGTGAGCAATTACCGCGAAGACGATTTGATTATTATTGGTGCCAATGCTCCACATTTTTTTAGAAGCGACCCTCAATATTTTGAACAAAGTATGGATTTACTTTCCAAATCGAATGTGATTCACTTTGACCCAAATTTTTGGGGTGAAACCTTCATGAAGCTACCTGAGGCAGCAAGTTTGAGTGATTTATTTTCGAGAATCCGAAAAGGTATGATGATTCGAGGAGAAGCTCGTGACCAAGCTGGAATACTCATTGACCAAATGCGTCAGTCGTCGGGTATCGATCGTGTGATTTTACTGCTAAAAGTCCTTAAAATTTTTGCAGCAACGACGGAGTACACTTATGTATCGCAAACTGAAGGTACTGCCAGTTTGGACGAACAAAATACCAAACGTATTGACCAGATTTTTTCCTTTTCTCTCAATAATTTTACGAGAGATATTACTTTGCAGGAAGTAGCTGACGTGGCCAATATTAGTGTCAATTCTTTTTGTAGATATTTCAAAACGCATACTCGCAAAACTTATTTCCAGTTTTTGCTAGAACTGCGCATTGGGCATGCTTGTAAGCTATTGGCAGAAGAAAAACTAAGTATATCTCAAATCGCCTACGAAAGTGGCTTCAATAATCTATCACACTTCAATCGCACTTTCAAAAGCATCATGAAAATGCGCCCGAATGAATATCAGCAGTTGTATAAGGTGTAGGAGGAATGACGAATTGAGAATGAGTGAATTAGGGCTGTACGAATGATTTCAAACTATTACAGATTTGGGATTTCTGATTTCGGAAATAACGTAAAATACCTTTGTTTTTTGGAAAATATAGAAGATTATACTTCCGGAATCCAACATCCGATATCCGAAATAAACAGTTTTTATAATCCTTCGTACAGCACTAATTCACAATTCACTCACTCAAAATTCACCATTAAAAGTTATCCCGCCCAATTCTCTCTATCTAGGCTTCGGTATTGGATAGCTTCGGCTATGTGTTCGGTTTGGATATTTTCGGTACCAGCCAAATCGGCAATCGTGCGTGCTACACGCAAAATACGATCGTAGGCGCGCGCTGAAAGTTGAAGCTTTTCCATGGCTCGCTTGAGCAACAAAACTCCCACGGGTTCAAGTACGCATACCTCTTTGACCATTTGCGAAGGCATCATTGCGTTGGAATGTATAGCAGGATAATCTTTAAAACGTTCTGTCTGTATCAATCTCGCCTTGATTACTCGTTCTCTAATCTCCTCACTCGTTTCTGTTTTACGGGTAGAAGATAGCTGGTCGAAATTGACAGGCGTTACTTCCACGTGTAAATCGATACGGTCGAGCAGTGGTCCTGAGATTTTATTCAAATATTTCTGAACTGTTCCTGGAGGGCAACTGCATTCTTTTTCGGGATGATTGTAATAACCGCAAGGACAAGGGTTCATACTTGCAATGAGCATGAAATTGGATGGAAACTCCACCGCCCAACGGGCTCTCGAAATGCTTACTTTTCTTTCCTCCAAAGGTTGACGCATTACTTCTAATGCAGACTTTTTGAATTCGGGTAATTCGTCCAAAAACAATACACCATTATGCGCTAGTGATATTTCGCCAGGCTGTGGATTTGAACCTCCACCTACCAAAGCGGCATCCGAAATGGTATGATGAGGCGAACGATACGGTCGGGTAGAAATCAGGGTAGCTTTCGTACCTAGCTTGCCCGCCACCGAATGAATCTTGGTAGTTTCAAGGGCTTCTTGTAAAGTCAATGGAGGCAAAATCGTTGGCAAACGTTTAGCAAGCATGGTTTTCCCAGCTCCAGGAGGGCCAATCATAATAGCATTATGACCGCCTGCTGCCGCTATTTCGAGCGCACGTTTGATATTTTCTTGCCCTTGTACGTGCGAGAAATCGACATCGTAATCATTTTGAGAATGAAAAAATATATCTCTCGTATCTGTTACCGTCGGTTTTATTTCAAGACTTCCTTTCAAAAAACCGATGGCTTCACCGATATTTTTGACCCCTATAATATCTAAGTTGTTGACAATAGAAGCTTCTGATGCATTTTCAACAGGTAAAATAAAGCCTTTGTAGCCACGTTTACGAGCTTCGATAGCAATGGGCAAAACACCCTTGATAGGTCGTAAAGCACCATCTAATGCCAACTCACCCATAATGACGTAGTCTTCCAAAACAGGTAAATGTGCTTGTTCAGAGGCGTGTATCACCCCCAAAGCAATAGGCAAATCGTATGCTGAACCTTCTTTTCGAATATCAGCAGGAGCTAAATTTACGACCACCTTAGTACGTGGAAAAAAATAGCCTGTTTGTTTGATTGCTGATTCGACACGGTGAGCAGATTCCTTTACGGCACCATCAGGTAAGCCTACAATAAAAAAACCTTGTCCTTGACCTTCACTTACCTCAACGGTAATAATAGTAGCATCTACGCCATGAACGGCGCTTCCATAAGTTTTAGCAAGCATGATTAAAATGTTAGGTAAAGTGATAGATGTATATGAGTTTTGAGTTGTCCTTTGTCCTTGCCTAAAATAGGTTGCCCTCAAAAAGCAACTTTGGGGCTTACGACTTTCAGCAATGTGCTTTTGGCAAAACATATCTATAGTTACTAAAAACATGTTAAAACTCTTTGTCTAGTGCCTAAAGCACATTTTGCCCACTTACTTGTTCATTTGGTTATTGAATGGGTTGTGAGTGATTGTTTCCAAAATACCACGAATAAGGATGAAACTATTTAAAGATAAAAATTAAGGAAAATCACTCATTCATTCAATCACAAATCACCCAATAATTTCTTCCACCAGCGTACAGTGGTTTTCGAGTACAGTTAGTTCCATTGCTCGACCTACTGGCATGGCCCAGTTTTCGGGTTCGTGCCCAACTGGAAAACCATAGGAGCGAGGATATTCGTATTCAGCAACGGCTTCTTCGACGATTTCATAAGCTGTTTTTCCATAGATAGAAGGGTCGTCAGATAGATTAGAAAAATGTCCTACTATCAAACCTGCCAACTCGGCCAACTGCCCAGTACGCTTAAGCTGAATCATCATACGGTCGAGCGCATAATGATATTCGCCTACGTCTTCCAGAAAAAGTATTTTACCACTCAAATTTACCTCTGACCTCGAACCAATCAAATGTACCATCAATGCCAAATTACCACCCACGAGTTGCCCTTGCGCTTTTCCTTTACGATTCATTGGATGACTTGGTACTTGATAGGATACAGGTTTGCCAAATAGCAAGTCTTTGAGCGATTCTAAGCTATGTGCGCCGCCTTCTTGCAAAAATAGTTTAGGCATTACACCATGGATACTTTCGACACCTAAACAAAACGCATGGCAAAGTACCGCCGTAATATCTGAAAAACCAATCAACCATTTTGGGTTTTCTAAAAAAGCATCAAAATTGATTTGGTCTAAAATTCGAGCACTTCCATAACCTCCTCTTGCCGAAAAAATCGCTTTGATAGATGGATTATCCAACATTTGTTGAAGATCTCTTGCACGTATCTCATCGGTTGCCGCATATTGATTATAGCTTGTTTTCAATGATTCGCCCAAAACAACCTTGAGTTCCCATTCTGTTTCCATGTAAGCTATTGCGGCTTCTAAATCTTCAAAAGCGACTTTCCACGCCAATGCCAATACTCCTACGGTATCGCCTTTTTTCAAAAATGGAGGTTTTTGCATCTAATTCTTCAATCTAAATTTTACCGTTTACACAAGATGTAAATTTACATAATTCTAGAGAGATAAGTGAAAAGAAGTTATTAGTTAAGTTAGCACGCAAAATAAAATTTAAGTTTTCAAGCAATAGGCATTAAGCCGTAAGCTAAAGAATGCGCTTGCCTAAAGCCTATTGCTTATTGCCTAGAGCGTATTAATGCAATTAATACCTACCAATATCTACTCCTCAGGAAACAATTCGCTGGCCAATGGCACTGGATTTGTCTCTGATAATTTACTCAAATCCAAGACTACGTGACCACTACTATCTATTTCGCCAAACATTGAAACAAACTTTTGTCCAAATATTACCTCCTCAGCATGATATGAGCTACGAGAATGAACGGTCTGATTAAAGGTATCTTCTGTCCCTTTTATCAAAATCAAAAATTCCGCATGTTTTTCAAGAAGTTCTTCTTGACTCATACCAAACAATGGGCTTTCATCGGTAATAGGATGAACGATAGTCCAACTGCCAGGAAAGAAATTCACTTGGCTTCTTTCCAAATGCAAGCGATTATAGGAGCGTGTTTTTCGACCATGCTCATCTTTTTGTAACATGGATAAATTAACTTCTACCGACAGGTCGATTATTTGGTTATCTCGTGCATTTACAATTCGAAACATCAAACCTGTCATATCCAAATAAGGGGCAACAACAGCCTTGTCAGAGTATAAAATATGAGCAATAGGCCGAGAAAAGCGCCCATAAAGCAAGCCCGTAGCAATAGCAAACCCCATTAATCCTAACAAAGATTCGAGCGATGCCACCGTACTCATAAGCAATCCTGTAGGTGCTATACGCCCATAACCAACCGTGGTAAGAGTTTGGGCTGAAAAGAAAAAAGCATCCATAAATCGCATAGTAGGCGTGCTCATGTCAGCTCCTTGAAGGTGCTCCATTCCGATGACATTATACAGTCCTGCAAATAGCAAATTGACCACCATAAAATACACAACCACTATCATAAAAAATTGAGGCCATGTACAAGTAATCAGCTCATGATAGATATTGATACGGTCGAGAATAGAAGAGCCCACCCTTTTGACATTAAAACTTCCGTCTCGATTGACCAATCGTTGGGCTTCGCCTACTTGCTTGCCAAAACCTAGCTCTTGGCGACTTTCTTCCTGTTTGAGGTATTTATCGTTTTTATAGCGTAATAAAGCCATATATGTGTATGTTGGAAAGGGATTTTTATAGCTAACATATTTTGAAGTCCAAATCGTTTCGTAATTTTAGAGAAGACTCTTGTTACCTTCCAAACCCTATAATACTTTTTTTTTCTTCAATGAATTTCAATAACTTCCGAATAGGTTCCTACCTCAGAGCATCATAAATATTTACCAATAAACAATTTAACAAATATTATCCAATGAACTCACGTCGTGACTTTCTCAAAACGTTTGCTGCTACTAGCGGTGTAATGGCTTTTGCACCAGAAATGTTAGCTGCTTCTGAAGCTAGCAAAAAGCTTTTCTTCGAAATTTCTTTGGCCGAATGGTCTTTGCACAAGGCGATTTTTGGTGGACAAATGACCAACCTCGATTTTCCTGTAAAAGCTCGTAAAGATTTTGGTATCGGTATTGTAGAATACGTAAATACTTGCTTTAAGTCATCTACCAAAGATTTTAAAGAAAACGGGAAAGATAGCGCTTACTTGAAAGAATTGCTGATGCGTTGCAACGATAACGGTGTCAAAAACCACCTAATCATGTGCGATGCCGAAGGCGACATGGGAGATTCTGACGAAAAGAAAAGATTACAAACGGTAGATAACCACAAAAAATGGGTAGAAGCTGCCAAATTTTTAGGCTGTAAAACCATTCGTGTTAATGCTGGTGGTAAAGGCTCTGCCGAAGAAGTAGCAAAAAATGCAGCCGATGGCTTGGCTAAACTTAGTGAGTTTGCAGCTACGATGAATATTAATGTTATTGTAGAAAACCACGGTGGATATTCGTCAAATGGCGAATGGCTTACAGGTGTTATGAAGGCCGTAAACATGAAAAACTGCGGTACATTGCCAGACTTTGGCAATTTCTGTATCAAGCGTGACGCTACCAACTGGAGAACTTGTGTAGAGGAGTATGACCGTTATAAAGGCGTAAAAGAACTGATGCCATTTGCCAAAGGGGTAAGTGCAAAAACAAATGTTTTTGATGCAGATGGCAATGAACGCGTTATGGATTACGTTCGTTTGATGAAAATCGTCAAAGATGCTGGTTTTAAAGGCATCGTAGGAATCGAATTTGAAGGCGAAGAGCTGAGCGAAGACGAAGGAATCAAGGCTACATTAAAATTACTCCAAAAAGTGGGAGGAATCTTGAGTTAAGCCTGTAACTTTGTAGTTAGCAAACTGGATACCAGCAGTTTTATCAAATATAAACTACATTTTACTTAGGATATGAAAAAGTTCTTGTTAGCAATACTTTGCTTACTCTTTGTCCAATATACCAATGCTCAAGATACGGCTACAAAGCCCAAAATCAAGTGGATGACCCTTGAGCAAGCTTTTCAGGCTATCCAGAAAGAGCCTCGCAAAATCGTTATCGATGTGTACACAGGTTGGTGTGGTTGGTGTAAAGTAATGGATCAAAAAACCTTTACCGACCCCAAAGTTATTGAGTATATCAATCAAAAGTATTACGCCGTAAAACTCGACGCCGAGCAAAAAGACGATATTACGATTGGAACACAAAAGTACATTTGGCAAAACGGTTATAACCAAGCAGGCGTGCAATTGTTACAAGGAAAAATGTCGTTTCCTACGATGGTGTATCTGGACGAAAAATTCAATATGATTCAGCCAGTGCCAGGCTATCAGGATGCTAAACAGTTTCACCAAATTATTACTTACTTTGGTGACGACCACTACAAAAAAGGAGAATGGGATAAATTTCAAAAAGATGTTTACCCTAAGCAGTACGGTAGCACAAAATAAATCAGCATAATCATTTGATTGGGCAAAAAGCTTCAGTAGATTTTTGAAGTTTTTTGCCTTTTTAAATAAGAATCTAACTTTAAGTTAGTGCGCAAAATAAAATTTAAGATGTGCTTTGGGCTTTCAGGTATCGGCTTTCGGCGGTGGGCTTTGGAAAAAAGCATGGCTGCGGTTATTAAAAAATATTTTAACACTCTTTGCCTTGTGCCTGTTGCCTTGTCCCTAAACACATCATTTAAATCTAATTTTGCACTACTACTTAAGTGATCGTGCAGAATAAGATTTAATCAATTGGAGATGTAAGATATTGATAATTAAAATTTTACATTCACAATTCACAACTCACAATTCAGCACTAATACTTAAGTATTACTACAAAATAGAATTGCATTAAAATGCTCTAGGCTATAAGCCATAGGTCTTAGACAGAAAATGTATTCATGATTTTGATAGAAATACTTTTAGCTTATGGCATATAGCTTAATGCCTATTGCGGGTAAAATTTATTTAATTTTGCCGACTAACATTAAAATTACCTTTACCTGACATTATTGCGTAAATAAGAACCAAACCATACATATACTAAATTTTGATTGCTAAGCATTTACTACACAATGTTTTTTTGTAAATTTCGATAAATACATATTCCAATAAACGGAATAAGGGTAGCTTCACATAGCCTTAAATTGCTTTTCTTTGGGAATCAATTATTTGTACGATAAATTAGGAGAGTATAGTCATTTGTATAAAATTGTAGTCAACATTCTGAAAACTACCATCGCCCTTTCGTAGCCAATTTTGAATTCTTACTTTAGATTGCATACTATTCTTATGTGAACTATTACCATTTCGTTTTAATTGATTCTATTGGGTGTCCACTCTTAGCAAATTTTGTTTAACATAACATGATGAAAAAAAGTTTTTTGAGTCTGCTTGCCGTAGTATTACTCATTGGTACCGCTGCCTATAACCCTATCAAAGACGAAACCGACGAATTAGAAGAAATCTTTCGCCAAATCAATACCGAAGTTTTGTCAAATGGGAAAGCTTACGAAACGCTAGGACAAGCTTGCAAAACCATTGGTCATCGCCTTACTGGCAGTAGCAATGGAAAAAAAGCGGAAGAATATGCACATAACTTACTAAAATCTTACGGTTTTAGCGATGTCAAATACCAGCCATTTCAAGTAGAGGCATGGTCACGCGATACCGTTACGTTAGCCATTGCGCCACGAAAAAGTGATAATTTCCGTGATGTTGAAGTCGTTTCATTAGCCATGACTCCCGTGGAGGCAAAAGTTACGTCTGAAATAGTTGACGTAGGCAATGGATTGGAAGGTGATTTTCAAGCCGTAAAAGATAAGCTTTCTGGCAAAATTGCCCTTGTCAACATTGGTTTGTTAGCACCTATCAAAGGACCACGTAATTTGCACCGTTCCGAGAAAACTGCCCTAGCTATGCAATATGGCGCTGTTGGGGTCATTTTTGTGAATACGGTAAAAGGAAATGTCCTATTGACAGGTACTGCCTCTGTAACAGGAAGTTTGATTGAAATTCCTGCTGTTTGTGTGTCACTTGAAAGTGGCATGGAGCTTCGTGCTTGGTTGAGTCAAGAACCCAATTTGGTAGCGATGATTGACATGAAAAACTTTAGTCGCATGATTAAAGCTCGTAATGTGATTGCTACACTCAAAGGTAGTAGCAAACGTCATCAAGATGAGAAAATTGTCATTGGTGGTCACCTCGACTCATGGGATTTGGCACATGGTGCATTGGATAATGGCATTGGCTCTTTCTCGATTTTGGATATTGCTCGTACCTTCCAAGCGTTGAAACTGAAACCTAAGAGAACGATCGAGTTTGTGATGTTTATGGGTGAAGAAGAAGGGTTGCTTGGCTCAAAAGCTATGATTGAAAAGCTTAATAAAAGCAATGCTATCAACAAAGTCGCTTTTATGTTTAACCTCGACATGGCAAACAACGCCAATGGGTTCAACACATCGGGTCGTGACGAGATGGTACCTTTATTTACAAGATTTGGACAAGTAATTCAGAAAGTTGAACCTTCTTTCAAAAATACAGTCATCAATCAAGCAGGATTGCACTCCGACCACCAAACATTTATGCTTGAAGGTATTCCTACAGCATCGCCAATCGGTAGTATTGCCCCAGAAGCTATTGGTTGCTATCATGCCAATTGTGATAAATTTGATTTAATCAAAAAAGATGAAATCAATAATACCGTTCGTTACACAGCGATGATGCTATATGCGATGGCAAATGCAGAAGAGATTCCTGCTAAAAAGATGGATTATTACTCAACACGTGATTTTTTCATCAAGCAAAACCTTCGCAAAGAGTTGGAGCTTGGTCGTGAATGGAAATGGGGCGCTAGCGAATAAGAATATTTCATAAAAGTTGGGGTTAAGTCAAAATAACCTCCATAGCCGAACTCCAACTTTTATGGTTTCAAATCATACGAATAAAAAGGATTTTTAAGTTGATAAATTGACCACTCACTAAAATATGCTGATTATCAAAAGCATAATGTATCAATCTGGCAACTTTTATGTAATTTTATAGTATATGTCATATTGATAGGTACTTACAATACCTGAGTAATTTAAAATTATTTGTAATTTTGGGAGCTTAAATTTGCTGTTGGCACACCAAAGTATACTGACCGAGGTAGCGACCCTCTATTACTTGATTATCCTGTCTTTGCGACTAGCATAATCCCTAACTTATCCTTACTGAATATTATTAATCCTTAACCCGTTTAAGCGTATGGCATTTTTTGATCATAATATCGAACTAAAGGATGATAAGCCTTCTAATATTATCAAAGTCATAGGCGTTGGTGGTGGCGGTAGCAATGCTGTTCGTCACATGTATGAAATGAAAATTCAGGATGTTGATTTCGTGGTTTGTAATACCGATTTACAAGCCTTGAATGATAATTCTGTGCCAACAAAACTTCAGTTAGGAGCCATTCTTACCGAAGGTCTTGGAGCGGGTACCGAACCAGAACAAGGTAGATTAGCCGCCGAAGAAAGTGCAGCTCAGATTACAGCGTTGTTGGAAGGTGGCACCAAAATGGTATTTATCACCGCAGGTATGGGTGGTGGTACAGGTACTGGGGCAGCACCTGTTATTGCTAAGGTTGCCAAAAGTCTTGATATTCTTACGGTTGCTATTGTTACTGCTCCTTACTCTTGGGAAGGAACAGAAAAAATCGATGCTGCTATGCGTGGCATCGAAGAACTACAACGTACTTGTGATACAGTTTTGGTAGTACTTAACGATAAATTACTTGAGATTTATGAAGATCTAAATATACTTGAAGCATTTGAGCACGCTGATGATGTATTGGCCAATGCTGCCAAATCAGTCGCTGAAGTAATTACCAAGTCTGGTAAAATCAACGCCGACTTTAAGGATGTTAAAAAAGTACTTAGCAACGCTGGTCAAGCGGTAATGAGTACAGCTTCAGCAAAAGGACAAAATCGTGCATCTGAAGTAATCAAAAGCGCGCTTGATTCGCCATTGCTTAACAACAAAGACATCAAAGGTGCTAAACGTATCCTTGTAACTGTGGCTACTAGTAAAGCTAAAGTTATGGGCGTGAAAGAACAGCAAATTATCACAGACTATATCATGCGAGAAATTGGCGAAGCTCCTGCTGGTTTCAAACTTGGTTTTATCCTAGATGATGATTTGGATGAAGAAATGCGTGTAACGGTTATCGCCGCAGGATTTGACTTGGGCGACGATGCTCCACTACCTGTAAATGGTAAAAATGTCGAAGAAAAAGAGCACATCGTGGCTCCTAAACCTAAGCCGACTACCATTAAAGACCTTGTGGATAGACCATTATCACCAAAACCTGTAGGTAATTTCAACAATCCTCATAGAGTGCCTGTACCTGCTGCACCTGTGCCTCAACCACAGCCTCAACCTCAACCACCTGTGGTGACTTATGAGGAAGAGGAGGTATATGAAGAAGAAGAGGAAAGAACAGAACATAAACCAACGTTTTATTACAAGCATGAAGATGATACACTTCGTGTTAGACGTATGATAGATAGTTTTTGTCAAAAAATTCCTAACGAGACAGACCTTGAGACTCCTGCTTATTTGAGACACAAAGTGCCTTTAATAGATATTAGTCAAGTTCCTGAAGTTGAGTTGTTTGACCAGCCATTGTATGAATAAAAAAAAGGGTATCGATTTCGATACCCTTTTTTGATATAATCACCTGAATAATTGTAATTTAACTTGCAATAGGCTGTACGCTATATGCTGTAAGCTAAAAGTTATGCTTGCCTAATGCTTACGGCCTATAGCCTAAAGCGTATTTGCACTAATACTTAACACTTTATTTGATTTTAAACACAGCTTTCATATCAAATCTCACCTTGATTTTTTGTACATCTACTGTACTCTCTTGCATAGGAGCAGCGTCTGCGGACATTGCCATTTCACGCTTCATTGCAGCATATACGGGTTGAGGATAATAGCCATTATCAATTTCGTATATTTCCAAAGCTTCACCCAACTGCTCGCCGATTCCTAATAATAAGTAGTTTGCTTTTTCTTTAGCATTTTGGAGAGCCTTGATTTTTACTTGTTTTTTCAAGTCCTCAATTTTTGAGTATTCAAAGCGCTCGATATTCGTTGTGAAAATACCTTTTTCATCAACACGGTTCAGAATAGCATCAATTTTTGAAAGGTTTGCTAACGCCAAAGTATAGGTTTTACTTTCTAAGAAATTGGTTGGTTTTTTCTTTCCCCACCATTCACGATAACCGTTGATACCTCCAACTGTTAAAGCCTCTTTAGGTAAACCAGCATCGGAAACAGCTTTTTGTAATTGCTGTTCTAATACCAAAATATCTACTCGGTTCTTGTTGTCTTTATCTTTGAAATATTCTCTCAAAGTAACTGAAACAAAGATTTTATCTGGTAATACTTCTTCTTCGGCAGTACCAGTCACTTCAATTTTTTTCACAGGGGCTTTATCGTTATTTTGTGCTTGAGTCGAGAATAAAACGCCACCAAACATTGCCAAGGCCATCATTATTTTTTTCATAATAGTACAAAGATTTGTTTTTGAAATATCAATTTATGTCTTTACAACGGGCTTTGGATAGCTCAAGTATGTATTAACAAAAGTTTAACAAATAGCCGAGAAATCAATCGTGAGGCTATTTTCATATTTTTTCCACTATTTCACTAGCCACTCTTTCTCCCGAACGAATGGCACCATCGATATATCCATTCCAAATTTCGGCGGTTTCGGTACCTGCCCAATGGATATTTCCTACAGGTTCACGAAGATGTTTTCCCAAGCTTGTCCAAACTCCTGTAGGCATCAGTCCTGCGTAGCACCCACCCGAAAATTCTTCTTCTGCCCAAGATTTATCCACATAGAATAGGGGAGTTTGAGCTTCCTCACCAAAAAATTGAGTAAACTGTTTTAGCACAACGTCCCTACGTTGTTGTTCTGACAAAAGAGAGAAAGCTTTTGCTTGATTTGCCAATACAAATCCCATCATAATTCCCTTTGAGCCATCTTTTGGAGAATTATCGAAAGTGACACTCACATATCCTTCATCACTTGCGGCTAAACCATTCAAGCCTTTTTCTCGCCAAAATGGTTTTTCATATACCGCATAACATTTCCAAACACTTCCCATCGGCATACGCTGCACCAACTGCTGTCGGTTGGCTGGCAATGCTGGTGAAAACTGTATCTTGTGCGTGAGGGTAGGCGGAATTGCTACAACAACCTTGGAAGCGTGATAATGAAAATCCTTCCCAATGACTTCAACTCCTTGTTCATCTTGCACGATTGCGTCTACACGATGATTTAGTAGAATGGTGTTTTCGGGTAAGGCATCTGCCATTTTGATGGCTAAAGTTTGTGCTCCACCTAAAATCCGTTCTTCTTGAGCTCCATTTTTTACATTCATCAAGGTATCAAAATCTCTTCCCGATTTGGTGTAAAATAAGGCATGAAGCATAGATATTTCATTGGGATGCGCTGCCCAAATAGCCTCAGAAGCTATTCCAAAGAGTTTTCGAGCAGTTTTAAAACGCATTTGCTGATTCATCCATGATTGTAAAGTCATGCTATCCCAATGGTATGCATTTGGCGTATTCCAAGGACTGGAAAGGTCAACAGTTTTAGATAACTTATTGATTGTCTTGATAGCAAAATCTAGACTCAGCAAAGCAGGAATAGGCAATGGAGGAATCAGTCCCTTATAATTTTTACGCTTTCCATTCATCATCAGGGTACTTTTTCCTTCATCGTAGGTGGGAAATGTCGCTAGTTGATATTCTTTCAACATGGCATAAACTCTATCTTGTGAAGGACCAACCCATGTACCTCCCATATCGAGATAAAAGCCTTCGAAGTGCTCAGTATGTACCCGTCCACCTACACGGGGGCGAGCTTCGAGCACACGCACGGTTTTTCCAGCTTGAAGCAAAGCCTTTGCGGCGGTGAGTCCCGCAAAACCAGCTCCAACAATTATGACATCTGTGGAGTTATTCATGAAAAGAGAGTTTTTATCACAATTGAAATGATATATGGAGACAACAGGCTATGAGCATATATTCATTGTTGTCCTATTCTTTGCTAGTCGATGACAGGTGAAACTGTTTTATGATAAAAATCATTTTCTATTCACCTTATAACTATAATTATTTTATGAAAAAATTAGCATTTTCACTGAAATATAGTCATTTTTTGAGCATATTCAAATTTTAGAAAAATTATCAAATCCCATAAATTTTATGTAGCTTTGTCTATAAAGCAAATAGAACTACTCTGGATACTGGATTTGTTATGGAGGAGAAAGGCTTCCATTGATTCGAGCCCAAAAGTCCTTTAGTAAAAGATTCAAGCATCAAGAAACTAAACAGAATATGATTTCCAAGAAAGCCAAATACGCTTTAAAAGCTTTAAAAGTACTAGCTCGTGAATATGAGAAAGGTCCTTTGTTGATTGCCAATATTGCCGAATCAGAGCACATTCCAAAGAAATTCTTAGAGGCAATTCTATTGGAACTCAGAAATCACGGCATTTTGCAAAGTCAAAAAGGGAAAGGGGGCGGATACTATCTTAGAATGTCTCCCGATCAAGTGACTTTTGCTAAAATTATCCGCATTATAGATGGTCCAATTTCTCCAACACTTTGTGTTTCTTTGCATTTTTATGGCAAATGTGACGACTGTGTGAGTGAAGAAGCTTGTTCGCTTCGTAGCGTAATGGAAAAATGGCGTGATGCGAACCTTACGGTATTAGAAGACACTACTTTAGCTGATTTGATTAAATAAATCAACAGGCATTCTTTATTGAATGATTTGCGATTGAGTGGATGAGTAATTGTATTAGAATTATTCTCCAACTTTATCAAAAAAAGCGGTCGAAAAATTAATTTTTCGACCGCTTTTTTTGATAATATAGCTCGGATTAAGACCCAATCATTGCGTCTCTACTGACACAAAATAATCAGTCATTCACTAAATTAGAGACGATTCAGCATCACAGAAATTTAGAGCGTTTTTTCCAAGGCTTTCATGATTTTCCCTAAACCTTCGGCATCTACTTCCGAAAAGTCATTGAGCAAGTCAGAATCTACGTCTAATACCATTGCCACATTTCCTTCTTTGTCAAAAACTGGCAATACAATCTCCGATTTTGAGGCCGAAGAGCAGGCAATATGCCCAGGGAATGCTTCTACATCGGGTACAATTACCGTCTGTTTTGTAGTATAGCAATGGCCACAAACTCCCTTGTTAAAGTTGATACGTGTACACGCCAATGGCCCTTGAAATGGCCCTAAAACAAGTTGATTTCCTTTGGTCAAATAAAAACCTACCCAAAAAAAGCCAAATGCTTCTTTTAGTACTGCCGAAATGTTTGCCAAATTGGCGATTAAATCACTTTCGGTACTAATCAAAGCTTCAATCTGTGGGATAACAGCCTCGTATATTTCTTTTCTATCTTTTGTTTCTGGAATAAATAAATTCTCAGCCATATTTGATTTTAATTGTTTGTTGATGTGCCTGATTGGCTTTTGGCTTTGAGCTGTCAGCTTTCAGAACAATATACTTATCGCCTCCTTGCCTAAACCCTTAGCCCTATAAACTAAACTAATTGCTTAAAATATCTCGCCATCCATGAATCACCTGCGGGAAGCGTCCATTTCTGTTGGAACTCAGCCACTGTAGCGACAAGCGTATTGACGATAGGAGTTTCAGGCGTAATCTCACCAGAAGTTACCAATCCTCTGATTTTCAACATCTCAACAGTTTCGATGGTATCGCCTTTAAAATAGGCAATTGAGCGGTCAAAGAAATTGACATTGAGGTGTTGTGTTAACTCCTTAAACCAACGCCCAGAGGCATCAATAGAGCATCCCGAAGCAGCGTTTTGCTGTTCGTCGGCGGCTACAATAATAAATCGATTTTGAATAATCTGAAAAGCTCCCAATAGCGGTGCACCATGTGCTGCCCATTGTTCAATTTGTTGTTGAAGATATTGACCAACAAAAGCTATTTCGTCAGATGAAAGAAGGCGTTCTGTTTGATAAACCCAAACACGTGCCGAAGGAGATATATTTTCGAATGCTATGTACATAATTGTAATGGCTTTTAGTAAGCTTTGACAAAGATAAAAATAGGGAATCTCTTTGCCAAAGCCTACACCAACAACTACATACTTGCGTCAATGAGTTCCGCTAGGTCATAAACTTTTACGGAGTCTTCTTTTTCTTTATTTTTCACCCCATCCGACATCATGACCATACAAAATGGACAAGCTACAGCAATGGTTTGTGCACCAGTTTCTAGGGCGTCTTCGATGCGTTCTACGTTAATATCCTTATTACCTTTTTCAGGCTCTTTAAACATTTGTGCACCACCCGCACCACAACACAAACCTTTGGTGCGACAACGCTTCATCTCTACCAATTCGGCATCGAGGGCTTCTAATACTGCTCTTGGCGCCTCATAAACCTCATTGGCACGACCCAAATAGCAAGAATCATGATAGGTAATCTTTTTACCCTTGAAACTACCACCTTCGGCCATTTTGACTTTACCGTCGTTAATCAACTGTTGCAAATACTCCGAATGGTGCAATACCTCATAGTTGCCTCCAAGGGCAGGATATTCATTTTTGAGGGTATTGAAGCAATGCGGACACGCCGTAACGATTTTCTTGATACCATATCCATCTAATACTTGGATGTTCATGGTCGCTTGCATTTGGAACAAAAACTCATTACCTGCACGACGTGCTGGGTCACCGGTACATGATTCTTCGGTACCTAAAACCGCAAATTTAATTCCTACACGATTAAGAATTTTGGCAAAAGCAATCGTAACTTTTTTATATCGGTCATCAAATGACCCTGCACAACCTACCCAAAATAAGATTTCTGGGGTTTCGCCTTGCATAGCCATATCGGCCATGGTTGGCACTTTGAATTCTAGCGCTTGTGACATCTGTTGAATATTTTATGGTCGGAAAACCTTTTCGTCTAAAAACTTTTCTGTGCCTTTTTGTACTCCTTCATAATCTTTCGAAAGTACGTACGAGGCTATTACGTGGTTGCCTGCATTCGGGAATACCTGTTTCTCCTTTTTCGAAGCATCAACGCCCAATTCATCGTACATTTTGAGCATAGCAGGTACTGATACTACTTTATCCTGTTCTTGCTCATTTTTATAATAATACGCCAAATAGGTTGGGCATTTTACTTTTGCAAATGTTTCTGGTGTCATCACATGAGTTAAGAAATTTTGCAAAGCAATTAAGCCATCTACATGATAATGCGTTGACCAATATTTGGCATGAAGCGGATTGTAGGGTTTAAAATCTCGTATTTCTGAGCCCATAATAGCGGTAGCTAATTTTTTACCCCAAGGATTATCAAGCGCTGCTGCATTTTTATCAAATATCTCAATACAAGGCGAATACAACACAATCGATTTGATTTCAGGATGTCTCGAAGCAAGATATAAGGTTAGCGCTCCGCCAAATGAAGTTCCTACTACGATGACTTCTTTACCTAGTTTTTTGGTAATCGCCAAAGCCTTTTCTACCGACTCTAATACTTGGTCTGTGGTAAGGTTTTTCATGGTGCTATCGCCCAAATCAATTCCATGCCCAGCCAAACGTGCGAGGTACAAATTGGCATGGTACTTTTTTGCCAAATTGGTATGAACAGGGTCACCTTCTTCTTGACTTGCCGAAAAACCATGAACATACAAAAGCGCAACATCTGTTGGCTTTTTTTGTAGAGAATCAGCCCAAATAATTCTTGCCTGATTGTCTTCTCTAATACCTTTTACGGCTTTTTCTTCGGCATTTATCTGAGCTTCGAGCGCATTTAAAGAATCGGGAAGACTAAAGCTGTAATCTTTCAAAGTTGGAGCATCAGGTTTGGGTCCCAACAAGTAGAGAATACCACCAAACCCGATGACCCCGAAAAGTATGCTGATGAAGCGACGCATATTGTGTTTTGTTTTTTTGAGTTAAAAGTTTTTTTGAGGCACAAAGTGGCAGAGGGACAAAGGCACAAAATGTGTTTTCAATCGAAAGAAATATTTTTTTCACTTTGTGCCTTTGAACCTTATCCCTCCTTCTGCGCCCAATTGAATCGATCTGCTGGCGAGAATTTCCAAGGAGCCTGATTGTTTTCTAAGTTCGAAAACATCGCATTCCATGAGCCTGGGGCATCAGATTCTTCCATGATTTGGTATCGACGCAATTGGAGAATAATATCTAATGGAGAAATATTAATAGGACATTCTTGTACGCAGGCATTACACGTAGTACAAGCTCGTAATTCTTCGGCTGAGATATAATCGCCGTACAACGACTTTCCATCATCCACGAATTGTCCTTTATTTTGCGTCATATTGCGTCCAACCTCTTCCAAACGGTCGCGAGTATCCATCATGATTTTTCGTGGCGACAGCGCCTTTCCTGTAAGATTGGCAGGACATTGCGAAGTACAACGACCACATTCGGTACAAGAATAGGCATCCATCAAGTTTTTCCAAGTCAAATCTTTGATGTCTTTTGCTCCAAAACGAGCAATTTCAGCAGGTGCGTCCGAGGCAGGTTGTTCGAGCCCCAGCATGATTTTTACTTCCTGCGTTACAGATGGCATATTAGCCATTTGTCCTTTGGCTTCCAAGTTAGAAAAATAGGTATTGGGAAACGCCAAGAAAATATGCAAATGCTTTGAATAAGTCACATATGCGGCAAAAGCCAAAATCCCAAGGATATGCAACCACCACGCCAATCGCTCATAGGCAATCAAAGCCGTTGTATTCCATCCCTCAAAAATTGGTTTGAGAAATCCACTAAATGCAAAAGTTCCCACAGGATGATAATGCTCAACTCCTCTCGATTGCAAAACGCTGTCAGCAGCATTCATGCTCAAAAGAAAGAACATCAAGATAATTTCTGAAAACAAAATCGTATTAGCATCAATTTCTGGAAAACCACTCAACTCACGGTGGCGATTAGCTTGAAGGCGTTCTACTTTGGTAATATTTCTACGAACCAAGAAAATCACACATACGACCAATACCCCAAAAGCCATTGTTTCGAAGAAATTAATCAATAGGGGATAGGTATCGCCCAAAATTGGCGCAAAAAGACGGTGTGTTCCCAAGAGCCCATCTAAGACGATTTCGAGCACCTCGACATTGATTAGCAAAAAGCCTGCGTAAATAACAAAGTGCATTAAACCAATCAAGGGGCGGTCAAACATCTTTTGTTGTCCAAAAGCAATTCGTAGCATCATAGCACGACGTTCTTCGGGACGGTCGCTACGGTCTTCATCACGACCCAGTAAAATCGTGTTGCGAATAGTTTTGATTCGTTGTCCGATAAAATACCCTGCCGCAGCTAATGCTAACAGAAATAGGATTTGTTGTACGACTTGCATAGTAAGTTGAGATTATTGCTGATTACTTTTGGTAGTGACGAAATCTTTGAAAAACTACCTGATTTTGCCGTAAAAAGCTACCAAATATATTCTTTTAATATTTTTTCATGAAAAAACTGCATATTGCAAAGATGGGCAAAATTAAAATAGTATGCAAGCATACTATTTTAATTTTTTTCTATTTTTTTGTAAAATTTTTCATTGATGTAACTTTCTGAAAATCAAACAAAAAGCCCCTAATTTTAGAAATTTCACAATTTTTTTTCATTTTTTTTGCGAAAACATTTTGGTTTTTAATTTCTGTCTACTAATTTTGCAGTCCCGAAACACACGAACAAAACACGAAAATGTAACGGGAAATCAGAACGGTGAAGTAGCTCAGTTGGTAGAGCATCGGACTGAAAATCCGTGTGTCGGCGGTTCGAGTCCGCCCTTTACCACAAAAACCCTCTCAGATTCATTTCTGAGGGGGTTTTGTGATTTTAGGGAAAAAATGAAAGATTTCTTTCTCTCCACAAAAATTGTGGCTATATTATCTACAAAACTTATCTATTTCACATCTAAGCTCATTTCAGATGATTGATGTCCGAAGTTCTATTCAAAAACTCAAATCCATTCGACAGGGTACTTCCAAATATGGAAATGCCCCACATAAGCTTATTCTGATCCTGACTATTATCGAGCTAATTGAAAACGGACACTTTCTAAAGAATGAATTTTACATTGACCCAGACTTTGTAGCCCATTTTAGAGAAAACTGGACTCTTTTGGTTGATACAGCACATAGTCCAGACTTTACTCAGCCTTTTTATTATCTTCAAAACGAAAAGTTAGCGGGAGAGCCTTTTTGGAAACTTCATCTCAATTTTGGTTTTACCCTCACAAATCACATCAGGAGCATCAACATTTTAAAAGACGTGGTTAAATACGCTTCATTTCAGGAGGACTTTTATCTCTTATTACAAAATTCAGAATTTAGACTTTTAGCACAACATACCATTCTTGACACCTATTTTACAAAAACGAAGGAGCAATTCGTCATTGCCAAACAATTTGGGAAAGGATATATCAACGATTTAGAAGGCTTTTTGTTGAACGAAAAGGAAGCCCCAATTTATAATATTGGCTTCAGCTCAATCGATGAAGAGGAAGTTTTTGTCAGAAGTGGATTATTTCCACGCTTAATAAGAAAAGTTTACTCTTCCACTTGCTGTATGTCAGGAATGAAACTTATCACTGATTTTGGCGGAGATTTGATTGAAGCTGCCCATATCATCCCGTTTAGTGTTTCAAAAGATGATAAAGTCACGAATGGATTAGCCCTTTGCCCAAACTTACATACAGCGTTTGATAAAGGTCTTGTAAGTATTGATGACCATTTTAGGATTTTGGTTTCTTCACAAATTAGTGAAAACACAGAACATCCTTACAGTCTGGCACAATTACGTCAAAAAAAGATCATGATGCCATTTGGATCAAAACAATACCCTAATATTGAGAATATTCGTTGGCATCGCGAACATATTTTTAAAGATTAGTATCCACCACTTCCACCTTCAATTCCTTCCCTAAGCCCAATGCTACAATTTTGTGAAGGGTTTCTAATTGAATATCGCTTTTGCCGTTTTCAATTCTCGAAATATAGTTTCTGGTTGTACCTGCGCTCAAAGCTACTTCTGCTTGGCTAAGACCTGCTTTTTCTCGGGCTTCTTTCAACATAACTCCTACGGGTATTGTATCTATGTTCTTGATGAAATGACTTTGTTCATAAAGAACGTCTGGGTCGAGGCTAGTGGGAACTTCAATACGCTTGTTTCTAAAATTTACTACAGAGGTATGATTCAACCATTCTAATGTTTTTGACTCATTTACGGCCACATGCTTGAATACCTCCCAATCTTTCAGTGCAAGAAGATGTGCGTTAGCGTTTTTATTCCATTGTTGAAAAAATGGCTCGAAATCTATCACTCGTATCTCAGCCGTAGTCCAAATTACGGTGATTTTATACGGCTCAACTGATACAATCTTAGTAATACGGGGTAATTTATTCATGGCGTCGAAATCTATTATTTGATATATCCTTTCAATAATATTTTTATCCAATCGAAAAATGTTACCTAATTAGATAACATCACTCACAATACTAGTGAATTTATAAAAACGCCCAACATTAACCCTCTGATTATTTTCGATTTACGCTATTCTGCTATCGTGAATCAGAATAATATTTTCGGCACAATTCTCATTATCTGAATTTTCCAATACCTATTTATTACCACTATTTCCAACAATTCCTTCTATCCTTGGTTAATATTTGCTTATATTTTGGTAAAATGTACATAGCGCTTCCTTCTTGAATAAAGTAATTTTACGTTATACCCATTTATCTTGGGAAACCGTCATGGGCATCTTAACTATCATTATGTATGAAACACTTCGTCAATTTATGCTTTATTACTTTTGGGATGGTTTTGTTGGGTATTGTACCAAGCTGGGCACAAAAAACAACAGCCAACGATGCTTTGAGACAACTCATCGAAATGTATCATGCCGATCGTGGTAACCTTCAGCGTTTTTATACGATTGACCATTCTCCTGAGCGTAGAGAGCGATTCAAAACCCTAGCTCAGTCTTACCTTTCGCAACTACAGCCAATTGATTATAATGCCCTCGATGCTGGCGGGCGTGTGGATTACTTGTTGATTAAAAGGGATTGGGAAGATGTCCTTTATCAAAGTCAGGAAGAAGCTACCGCCTTTCAGCAGTTGGCAAACTGGTTTCCATTTGCACAGGTGATTTATGATGCCGAAAAGGCTCGTCGCAGAGGACTTATGCCCGATTCGCCCAAATTGGCGTCGGAACTTAATCAATGTGTGAAACAAATTGCGGGTCTACAAGCCAAGTTAAAAGAAACAAAAACCCTTACCAAAGATTTATCTAACCGTGGTAGTCGTATTGCCTTGGGGTTAAAATCTGCCTTAAACTCTGTTTTCAGTTTTTATAATGGCTACGACCCAATGTTTACTTGGTGGATGGCAAAACCTTATGCCGAGCTAGATAGTGTGTTGAAGGGCTATTCTACGGCTTTTTTGAAGGCTACAACCGTAAGTTCTCAGGTCAAAAACGATGCTTCGGGGATTGTTGGCAATCCTATCGGCAAAGAAGAACTCACACGTAAACTGAAATTAGAAATGATTCCGTACTCGCCAGAAGAGCTGGTGGAGATAGCAAACAAGGAATTTGCGTGGTGCGATGCCGAAATGCTGAAGGCTAGTCGTGAGATGGGTTTTGGGGATAATTGGAAAGCAGCTTTAGAAAAAGTAAAGCAAACGGCCGTTCCGCCAGGGCAACAGCCTGCGGCGATGGTCAAACTCTATGAGGAATCTATCGCCTTTTTGAAAGATAATAACTTGATTACGATTCCGCCATTGGCGGAAGAAACTTGGCGCTTGTCGATGATGAGTCCTGAGCGTCAGTTGGTCAATCCTTTCTTTTTGGGTGGTGAAGAGTTTATTGTTTCGTATCCTACCAATACGATGACGCATGACCAAAAAATGATGAGTATGCGTGGCAACAATCCTCATTTTTCGAGAGCTACTGTACATCATGAACTCATTGCTGGCCACGGCTTACAGTCGTTTATGACCCGTAGATATAAAACTTATCGTCATTTCGAAACGCCATTTTGGGTAGAAGGCTGGTCGCTGTATTGGGAAATGTTGTTATATGATCTGAAATTTCCTCGTTCGGCAGAAGACCGCGTTGGGATGTTATTTTGGCGTATGCACCGCTGTGCGCGTATTATTTTCTCGCTCAATTATCATATTGGTAAATGGTCGCCACAAGAGTGTATCGACTTTTTGGTAGACCGTGTAGGGCACGAATATGCCAATGCCGAGGGCGAAGTACGTCGTTCGTTTGTAGGAGGTTATGACCCATTGTACCAAATAGCTTATATGATTGGAGGCTTACAAATCAGAGCCTTGAAAGATGAATTGGTCGGTACGAAAAAAATGACTTATCAACAATTTCATGATCAATTTATGCAAGAGAACAAGCTCCCTATCGAAATGATGCGTGCTATCCTTTCTCGCAAACTTTTACCCAAAGACTATCAAACCAACTGGAGATTTTATTCACTTAAATAATAGAAGAATTTGGAGATTTGGAAATTTGAAAATGTGCCTACTCATCTTCAAATTTTCAAATCTTCAAATTTTCAAATCAACATACCATGAATCACATTTCAATTATTGGCGGGGGGATTGTAGGATTAAGTTCTGCTTATTATTTGCATGAGGCGGGCTATAAAGTGACGGTATTTGATAAAGGAGATTTATCGGATAACTGTTCTTATGGCAATGCAGGCTATGTGTGTCCGAGCCATTTTGTGCCTTTGGCAGCACCAGGGATTATTTGGCAAGGAATCAAATGGATGTTTAATCCTTTGAGTCCTTTTTATGTAAAACCTGCTTTGAATAAAGCGTTAATCAATTGGGGGGTCAAATTTATGCAAAGTGCCAATCAGCAACATGTGGAGGATTCGGCAGTACCCTTGAGAGATATTTCTTTATTGAGTCAAAAACTGTTTGAAGAATGGGAAGCTAATGCTTCTTTTGACTTTGGTTACGAGCGTAAAGGTATGCTTGAAATTTTCCAAACAGAAGCCGTTGCTACCCACGCACATCATACCGTCGAAAAAGCACATGAGTTAGGGTTAGATGTAAAATACCTCAATAAAGAACAACTACAGGCTTTAGAACCACAAACGCCTCTCAATGCCATTGGAGGACTACAATTTAATTGCGATACCCACGTATATCCAAATCTTTTGATGAAGAATCTTATCTCAGATTTACAGCAAAAAGGTATCGAAATCAAAACGAATGAAAGCATTACAGGTTTTGAGAAAAAGAATGGTAAAATCACTCATATCCGTTCCCACAAACAGCAATATGCTACCGATGCAGTAGTAGTTGCAGCGGGTTCTTGGAGTCGTGAATTAGCCGAATTGGTAGATATTACCCTTCCGCTGATGGCAGGTAGAGGATACTCCTTGACTTTGGAAAATAGTCCTCATAAAATCAACCATCCTATTATTTTGGCCGAAGGTCGTGTGGCATTAACGCCAATGGATGGTAACAAAATACGTATGGGAGGCACGATGGAAGTTGTTTCGACTAATACTCCTCCGAATTTCCAACGTGTAAAAGGAATTTTACAATCAGTCAAAAACTTTTTACCAACTTTTGATATTGCATTCCCTGCTGAAAAAGACATCTGGCATGGTTTCCGACCTTGTTCGGCCGACGGTTTGCCTTATATCGGTCGTACTAGTACTTATGACAACGTTGTAATTGCTACAGGGCACTCGATGATGGGACTTAGTTTAGGCCCAGGTACAGGAAAACTGGTCGAAGAAATTATCAGCGAAAAACCTACCAGTATTGATATTCAAGCATTCAACCCACAACGATTTGACTAAAAAGAAAGGGCTTTTATCTGACGATATCGTTCTTGGATAAAAGCCTTTGTTTTCTTTACTATGAAAAAATTTACCCTTCTCTCTATTTTTTGTGTATTGTTTTTAGGAAAAATAAATGCCCAAAATTATACCCCTCTCAAAGTTGACAAACGCTTTAAAGTACAATCCAAAGTTACCTTACAGGCCTATCCATTCGACTTGGACGAAGTGACTTTATTGGAAGGTTCGCCATTTAAAAATGCGATGGATAAAGATGCGGCGTATTTGTTGAGTATCGAGCCACAACGTTTGTTGCATCGTTTTTATCTCAATGCGGGCTTACCCACTAAAGGCGCAGTGTATGGCGGCTGGGAAAGCGAAGGTCTTTCTGGACATACCCTTGGGCACTATCTTTCGGCGTGTGCGATGATGTACGCTTCATCGCAGCAAAAAGTTTTTAAAGACCGTGTCAACGAGATAGTAACGGCTTTGGCAGAATGCCAAAAAGCTCGCAAAACGGGCTATGTAGGCGCTATCCCAAAAGAAGATTCGATTTTCACAAAAGTATCTCGTGGCGAAATCAAGTCTGGAGGCTTTGACCTCAACGGCGGTTGGAGTCCTTGGTACACAGTTCATAAAGTCATGGCGGGTTTGTTGGATGCTTATTTGTATTGTGGAAACCAACAAGCTTTGGCCGTAGTGACAGGTATGGCAGATTGGACAGGAAAAACTGTCAATCCACTTTCGCCAGAGTTATTACAAAAAATGCTTAAATGCGAATACGGTGGAATGGCAGAGGTGTTGGCGAACTTATATGCCATTACGGGTAAAAAAGAATACCTCGATTTGTCTTATAAATTTTATGACGATTTTGTAATGGTGCCTTTGTCGAAACGTATTAATCCAATGGCTGGCAAACATTCGAACACCAATGTACCCAAAGCCATAGGTAGTGCCCGACAATACGAACTAACGGGACTGGAGTCTGATAAAACGATCGCAAGCTTTTTCTGGGATATTATGGTACATCATCATACTTATGTGATTGGTGGAAATAGTAACTACGAATACTGTGGTGAGCCTGACAAATTGAGTGAACATTTGAGCGATAATACTTGCGAAACCTGCAATACCTACAATATGCTAAAGTTGACTCGCCACTTGTTTACTTGGCAACCCAACAGCGAGTTGACAAACTATTACGAAAGAGCACTTTACAACCATATTTTGGCATCACAAAACCCCGAAAGTGGTATGATGTGCTATTTTGTACCCTTGAGAATGGGGACTAAAAAAGATTTCAGCGACCAGTTCAATACCTTTACTTGCTGTGTTGGAAGTGGCATGGAAAACCATGTAAAGTACAACGAAAGTATTTATTTTCAAGGAGCGGATGGAAGCTTGTTTGTGAACTTATTTATTCCTTCTCGTCTGAATTGGAAAGAAAAAGGTCTGGTGTTGACACAACAAACAAAATACCCAACTCAGGGCAATTCACAGCTTACCTTAGAACTCCGCAAGGCTCAAAAATTTGCCCTTAAAATTCGTAAACCTTGGTGGGCAACCAACGGTGTTCAAGTAAAAGTCAATGGTCAGTCTGTTGCTTCGGAGCCAGATGCCAGTGGCTATATTGTGGTAGAAAGAACATGGAAAAATCAAGACCAAATATCGCTTGAAATGCCTATGCAAGTTTATAGCGAAAGTATGCCTGACAACAAAGACCGTATTGCTTTACTTTACGGGCCTTTGGTTTTGGCAGGACAATTGGGCAAAGAAAATCCAGATCCAGTGTATGGTATTCCTGTTTTGTTAACCGACAATAAAAATGTAAATCAGTGGGTAAAAAGTGTGGAAAACGCACCCTTAACTTTCAAAACCCAACAAGTAGCCGTTCCTTTTGAAGTAACTCTTATTCCTTTTTACCAAAGTTATCAACAACACTATAGTGTGTATTGGGATTATTTCACCAAAGCAGGTTGGGAAGAGAAAAAGGCCGCTTATGAAGCAGAGAAAAAACGTCAGAAAGAGATAGAAGATAAAACAGTAGATAATTTCAGAATTGGCGAAATGCAACCTGAACGCGACCACAACCTTACCATCGATGGCGAGTCCTACGTGAGCGATGCCCTAGGACGTACAGGTCGTGAAGTCAGAAAAGGAGGTTCGTTCTCATTTGACTTAAAAATCAAAGCTAATTCAACCCAAGCATCCATTTTGATGACCTATATTGGCGACGACAAAGGTCGTTTCTTCGATATTTTAGTAGACGGTCAAGTATTGGCAACACAAGAGTTGAAAGGTGGAGCAACTGGTAAGTTTTATGATATATCTTACCCACTAAATACTTCTTTCACTGCTAATAAGGATAAAATTAGAGTAACCATCAAAGCCCATACAGGCAAAACAGCAGGAAGAGTTTTTGGAGTGCGGAGTTTGGAATGATGAGTGAGGAGTTGTGCTTTATTGGATGAATAGTCAAAACTATTCTATAGATAAATGCCATTTTACAGCGCCGAAGGTGCGAAAGAACACCAATTATATTGGAGTCTTTCGCACCTTCGGCGCTTGATTGATTTAGATCTTTGTAATCTCTAAATTTTTACCATTTTTTCTTTAAGTAAAGATATGGATTTGTTAAAAAAGTTTCTAAATTTAGAAACTTTTAAGTTTTACACCGTTTGCAAAAATGAAATATTTTGAAACCATATTTATGGAAGAAGCGAATGATTTTATTGCCTCATTAGATGCTAAAATCATTAGAAAAATTATCTATAATATCGATTTAGCAGAACAAACCAATGATCCCAAGTTGTTCAAAAAGCTACAACATGATATCTGGGAGTTTCGAACTCAATATTTAGGTTTGCAAATAAGACTTCTCGCATTTTGGGATAAAACAAATCAACAAGAAACCTTGGTCATTGCCACACATGGTTTTATCAAAAAAGTAGATAAAATTCCTGCTAACGAAATCAATAGAGCAATTAGACTAAGAGAAAAGTATTATAACCTTAAAAATATTCAGTAGTGTCTATGAAAACCCAAGAAATGAAAACATTCACTTTAGCTGAAATGAAAGATAAATATATCGGACAAATTGGCACTTCAGAGCGAGAAGAATACGAATATGAGCTTAGTATGGAGCTATTGGGAAGGATGATTAAAATAGCCCGACAAGAACGAAACCTCACACAAGAAGAACTTGGTAAGTTAATTGGAGTACAAAAAGCTCAAATATCAAAATTAGAAAATAGTGCCAATAGTGCTACCATCGACACCGTTGTAAAAGTATTTCGAGCATTAAAGGCTGAAATAAAATTCAATGTCAAACTTGAACAACAAGCCTTGAGTATCGGTTAATTTCCTCACTTAAAAAACTCCTCCAAATACTCACTTGGTGATTTGCCTTTGATACGTTTGAAGATACGGTTGAAGTTGGTAATACTATTAAAACCACAACTGTAAGCTACTTGCGCAATACCAATGGGAGATTCGTTGGTGAGTTTTTTACAGGCTTCATTAATACGTACTTCATTCAAGAAAGATAAAAAGGTATGACCTGTGTGCTTTTTGAAATATCTACAAAAAGCATGTGGTGTCATGTGGGCTTTATTGGCTGCGTCTTCGAGGGTAATAGGCTTTTCAAATTCTTGAATGATAAAATTATAGATATTACTCATTCTCAAACCTTCATTTTCACTGTAAAGCTTTGGTCGTGATCCTTCCGAAAGTGCCCCTAGCGATTCTATGCTAGAGATTAATCGCAGCAAATCCATAAAATGAATCATTTGCTCGATACCGATATGTTCATGAATGAGCATCATCTTGGTCGAGATTTCCTCCGCTTTTTCTGCTGGTATCTTAAATCCATTGGGATTTTGTTGTAAAAAGCGTTTTACATTGAGCATTTCGGGTAAATTAAACAAAGCCGCTAATGGTCCATGAGGATTGAAAAATAGCACCAAGGCTTGAATTTCTAATTCGCTTTTTGGTAAAAAATAGCTTGGATCGCTCTTAAACATGTGTGGCTGGTTGGCACCCAACCAAAAAATCTCATTCGATTTGAAAGTGTGCATATTATTATCCGCAATCAAAGTTCCTTCGCCTTGCTGCACCCATGTAATCTGTATCTCCTCATGTCTATGCAAATGTGGATAGAAATACGGCATAATATCCTGCTGAACAATAATCGTATGATCGTGCGGTACGGGAATGGTAAATTGTAAGACTTTCATTGCTTGTATACATACTTGTTAAAAGGATTCAACATGAATCTGTAGGTACTCTATCTGTAGTCTTCAACAAATTAAGTTTAACCTCCACTACCAAAATTCATTTCCCAAAAGCTAAAATTAGTTTGTCTTTATGCTACCAAAATACTCTTTTCCACTAATTAGCTAAATATAAACAATTTTATAGTTATTCTCCCTACAAATAGGTTAATATCTGACTATAATTGATTAAAAATCAACCTTTGACCCGCTTAGGTTTTGGGTAATTTTGATAAAAAACAACAACAGAACTATGGCAATCAATTGGCAAGGCGTATTTCCCGCTGTGACGACAAAGTTTGGTGCAGATGACCAACTTGATTTTGAATTATTTGACAAAAACTTGCAATTCCAACTCGAAGCAGGTGTAGACGGTATCATTCTTGGCGGAACCTTGGGCGAAGCAAGTGTACTAAGTCTAGAAGAAAAAGGAGCGTTGGTAAAGTTTACCGTTGAGAAGGTAGCTGGGCGAGTTCCAGTAGTTTTAAATATTGCAGAAGGAGCTACCAGAGATGCAATCCAGTTGGCTAAACTAGCCGAAGAATGGGGTGCTGCTGGCTTGATGATGCTTCCTCCTATGCGCTATAAAGCTGATGACTACGAAACAGTAGAATATTTCAAAGCGGTAGCCAATTCTACTACACTTCCGATTATGATTTACAACAACCCTGTAGATTATAAAATTGAGGTAACATTGGATATGTTTGCTTCCTTGGCTGAGTGTGAAAACATTCAGGCAGTAAAAGAATCTACACGTGATTTGACCAACGTAACCAGAATGCGTAACCGTTTTGGCGACCGTTTCAAAATCATGTGCGGTGTAGATACCATTGCTATGGAGCAATTGGTAATGGGTGCTGACGGCTGGGTGGCTGGTTTGGTATGTGCCTTCCCTGAAGAAACAGTGGCTATTTATAAATTAGTAAAAGCTGGTCGCTACGAAGAAGCTCGCAGTATTTATCGTTGGTTTATGCCATTGTTGGAACTAGATATTCATCCAAAATTAGTACAATACATCAAGTTAGCTGAATCAAGAGTTGATTTGGGTAGTGAAGCAGTACGCCCACCACGTTTGGTACTTAGCGGTGCTGAAAGAGAACGCATTTTGGCACTTATCGATGGCGCTATTGCAATCAGACCAACGTTGCCAGATTATAAGGCGATTGTATTATAATTTGAAAATTTGGAGATTTGAAAATGTGTAAATCATTCATTTTCAAATCTTCAAATTCACTCATTTTCAAATTTCTCAAAAATGTCTCAAATCATTTCAACGGTAATGCAACAAGCACAAGAGGCATTTGAGCATTATCGCCAAGTATCGGGTAAAAACCGTGCTATATTTCTAGAAACTATTGCAGAAGAAATCGAGGGTTTGAAAGATTCCTTGGTGGCCATTGCTCATCAAGAAACCAATCTTCCATTGCCGAGGCTTCTAGGAGAAATTGGACGTACAACAGGTCAATTGCGCATGTTCGCCCGTCTGATTGCTGAAGGTTCTTGGGTTGAAGCCTGTATTGATACAGCCAATCCTGACCGAGTACCTCCAAAGCCAGATACTCGTAAAATGCTTGTTCCGATTGGCCCTGTGGCTATTTTTGGTGCTAGCAATTTTCCTTTTGCTTTTTCTACCGCAGGCGGTGATACCGCAAGTGCATTGGCTGCTGGTGTTTCAGTTGTAATCAAAGCGCACCCTGCCCATCCTGAAACTTCAGCATTGATGTTCTCGGCGATGGAAAAAGCCATTGCACGTTGCCAAATGCATCCTTTTACGATACAACATCTCAACGATGCTAGTAACGAAACAGGTAAAGCATTGGTGATGCACCCACTTACTACGGCGGTTGGTTTTACAGGCTCACAAGCAGGCGGAAAAGCCCTAAAAGCTTACGCCGACCAAAGAGAGGTTCCTATCCCTGTTTTTGCCGAAATGAGTAGTATCAATCCTGTGGTTTTATTTCCTGAATCCTTAAACCAAACAAATACAACGTTAGCAAAAACCCTTGCAGGGTCTATTTCGCTTGGGATGGGACAGTTTTGTACCAAACCGGGCTTGCTTTTGGCAATAGATAGTCCTGCATTAAGTACTTTTTCAGAGACTTTAGAACATGAACTAACACAGGTTGCCTTGCATCCTATGTTGCATACAGGTATCGCAAAAGCCTTTGATAAAGCACGCTACACTATTACATCGCAAGCAGGAGTAGCTTCTGAAGCTTCTCTAGCTGTGGTTGAGGATTTGGAAAAACCTACTCCTAGTCTTGCGAAGGTTTCAGCGAAAGATTTTATTGAAAATCCACTTTTACATGAGGAGGCATTTGGGCCTTTTGCCTTACTCGTGATTTGTCAAGATGTACAAGAACTTTCACAAGCACTCAAAGCACTTGGCGGACAACTTACCACAACACTGATGGCGACAGAACAGGACGTTGAAAACTATCCTGAAATTCTATCGCTCCAGTGCTCATTGGCTGGTCGTGTGATTCTGAACGCCGCCCCAACAGGTGTGGAGGTAGCTGCTAGTATGGTTCATGGAGGTGCGTATCCTTCCACTTTCGACGCTCGCTATACCTCGGTAGGCACAAGCGCCATTAAGCGTTGGGTTAGACCAATTTGTTTACAAGGATTCAAAGATTGGATGCTACCAGAAGAATTAAAAGATGGTAATCCATTAAAAATTTGGCGTTTGGTCAATGATACATTTACCAACGAAACAATTTAGTTAGTAAGTTAATGAATGATTACGTGATGAATTATTACTGCTTAGGCACACGAAATTAACGACTATGAGCTTTTGACTATTAGGTGTATGTATGTGGAAAACCTATTACAGTCAACTACTCACAGTTCAATGTAGCCCTTTCGGTGCCTTTGCTGTAATTTTTAATATTTGTAGATAGTGTAAAATTACCTTTAGCTTTCAGCTTCGGGCATTCAGCAAAATATCGGTAATCAAAAATTACACTCCAAACTCATCACTCAAAATTCATCACTCATACTTACCCCTGATAAAACTATGAAAAAAACATTTTTTTGTGTAGACGCCCATACTTGTGGTAATCCCGTAAGACTAGTGGCAGGAGGTGGGCCTGTTCTTGAAGGAAGTAATATGAGCGAAAAACGCCAGTATTTCCTTCAAAATTACGATTGGATTCGAAAAGGACTAATGTTCGAGCCTCGTGGTCATGATATGATGAGCGGAAGTATTTTGTATCCTCCTCATGATCCTGAAAATGACGTAGCGGTATTGTTTATCGAAACCAGTGGCTGTTTGCCTATGTGTGGACATGGTACCATCGGAACAATCACTATTGCCGTAGAAGAAGGACTAATCACACCAAAAATAGAAGGAAAAATCCGTATGGAGGCTCCTGCAGGTTTGGTTTTAATTGACTATAAACAAGAAGGTAAAAAGGTTAAAAGCGTAAAACTCACCAACGTATCTTCTTTCTTAGCAGCTACGGATTTGAGTGTAGAATGTCCTGATTTAGGTCCTATCAAAGTAGATGTTTCGTATGGTGGTAACTTTTATGCCATTGTTGATGTTCAAGAAAACTTCAAAGGTTTACAACATTACAGTGCTGACCAACTGATTAGTTGGAGTAGAACCTTACGTAATCGTATCAATGAGCAATATTCTTTTGTTCATCCCGAAAATGATACCATCAAAGGATGCTCGCATATCTTATGGACTGGCGACGTATTAGACCCAACGTCTACAGCTCGTAATGCAGTATTCTATGGAGATAAAGCCATTGACCGTTCACCGTGTGGTACGGGTACTTCGGCACGTATGGCACAGTGGTACGCCAAAGGCAAATTAAAGAAAGGTGATGAGTTTATTCATGAAAGTATCATCGGTTCAAAATTCATTGGAAGAATAGAAGAAGAAACTACCGTGGGAGGAAAGCCCGCCATGAAACCAAGCATAGAAGGTTGGGCAAGAATCTATGGATATAACACTATTAGCATCGACCCTGAAGATGATCCTTATGCTTATGGGTTTCAAGTACTTTAGCATTAATGCTGAATTATGAGTTGTGAGTTGCGAATTTAAAATGTAAGATTTTAATTATCAGCACCTTGCATCCACAATCACTCAAAATTTTAATTTGTAGGATTACCCTCATAAGTATGCAAGATATATCTGAGCTTCTTTGAGAATATTTTACCTAATGCCTAAGGCTTACAGCCTAAAGCACATTAATATGATTTTATTTTGCATTAATACTTACCTCTATTGAGTGATTGAGTGGTGGAGCGGTTGAGTGAGTATGAAGATTTACACTTATTCAATCACTCATTCATCAATCACTAAATCACTCAACTATGTCTCAAGAACAACCATCATTCAAACGCTCCTTTCGCCTCTTCGATGCCACTATGATTGTGGCGGGATCCATGATTGGGTCGGGGATTTTTATTGTAAGTTCTGATATTGTCCGAAATGTGGGCTCTACAGGAGGGTTACTTTTGGTTTGGGTTCTTACTGGATTACTCACTGTAGCGGCGGCCGTTAGTTATGGCGAACTTAGTGGTATGTTTCCCAAAGCAGGAGGACAATATATTTACCTCAAAGAGGCCTTCAATCCTTTAATTGGTTTCTTATATGGTTGGAGCTTTTTTACCGTAATCCAAACAGGTTCTATCGCGGCCGTTGGAGTTGCCTTTAGTAAATTTTCGGCTTACCTTTTTCCTGTCTTAAGCGAAAAAAATATTCTATTCTCAGTCTTAGGACTCAATATCTCAGCAGCACAGCTTACCTCTATTGCTCTCATCATTTTTCTTTCGTTTATCAACACGCGTGGTGTTCAGTATGGCAAATACGTCCAATCAATTTTTACAGTTACCAAATTGCTTGCCTTATTTGGTTTAGTCGTTTTTGGATTTATTCTTACCGCCAATACCGAAACTTGGCATCATAACTGGGAAACGGGCTTTTCTATTCAACAACTTACCTCTTCAGGATTTTTGCCATACACAGGTTGGGCTGCTTTCGGAGCAATAGCCGCCAGTATGGTAGGTAGCTTATTTAGTAGTGACTCGTGGAATAATGTGACATTTATCGCAGGCGAAATCCAAAATCCTCAACGCAATATTGGGCTGAGTCTTTTCCTTGGAACACTCATTGTAACAAGCATTTACTTGCTCGCCAACATCATGTATGTTTCGGTATTAGACCTACCCGCAATTGCTTTTGCCGAAAACGATAGGGTGGGAGTAGTGGCATCGCAACATATTTTTGGTGAAGAGGGCACTATGATTGTAGCCATTTTCTTGATGATTTCAACTTTTGGTTGTGATAACGGACTTATCTTGGCTGGAGCACGAGTGTATTACACGATGGCAAACGATGGTTTATTTTTCAAGAAAGTAGGTGAGCTTAATAAAAATGGTGTACCCGAAAAAGCGCTATGGATTCAATGTGTTTGGGCTTCGGTTTTATGTTTGAGTGGCAAATATGGCGAACTTCTCGATTATGTAATTTTTGCGGTACTCATTTTTTATGCACTTACCATTCTAGGAATTATTCGTTTACGCATCAAAAAACCAGAGCTAGAAAGACCTTACAAAGCATTTGGATACCCTTTTGTACCATTACTGTATATTTTTACAGCCACTTGTATTTGCATTTTATTACTGATTTACAAACCCAATTATACTTGGCCAGGCTTAGGTTTAGTATTATTAGGGATTCCTGTTTTTTATTTACTTAAAAAAAATTAGTGAGGTGTGAATTATGAATGAGTGAATGAGAGTATGTTAAAAAAATATTTGGCATGTATCGAAAAAACAAAATTTCCACTCGCCACTACTCGCCTGCTACTCAAATAGCAGGGTAAAGAAAATAACTACAAACTTCCTCATTGAAATTTAAAAGAATTTAGTTGTTTGACTCATTTCATTCACTAATTCACAATTCACCAACTCACTAATTCAATAAATAGCTATGATACAAAAAACAATACTTTTCTGCTTTTTTTGTTTAGGAGCTTTTGCCCAAAAAGGCGATTATCCTATTCAGCCTGTGGCATTTACTCAAGTTCATTTTAAGGATAATTTTTGGACTCCAAAAATGCAGGTAAACGCCAATGTGACTATTCCTTACACGCTTAATCAGTGTAAAATCACAGGACGTATTGACAATTTCCGTAAAGCTGCAAAACAAATCCCAGCCGATAAGAGCACTTCATTTACCTTTGATGACACAGATCTTTACAAAGTCATTGAAGGGGCTTCTTACAGTCTACAAACACAGAAAAACCCTCAGCTAGAAACCTATCTTGATTCCTTGATTACGATTATTGGCTCGGCACAGGAGGCAGATGGCTATTTATATACTTTTAGAACCATGCCAATCCAAAAACCTCATGAATGGCTTGGCGCTAAACGTTGGGAAAAAGAAGAAGATTTGAGTCATGAACTATACAATTCTGGTCACTTGTTCGAATCGGCGGTTGCACATTATCAGGCTACAGGTAAAAAGAACCTCTTGAATATTGCCATCAGAAACGCTGATTTATTGGTACAAACTTTTGGATGGGGCAAAGAAGAACGTTTCCCTGGGCATCAAATCGTAGAAACAGGTTTGACAAAATTGTACAGAGTCACTGGCAAAAAAGCCTATCTTGATTTAGCTAAGTTCTTTTTAGATTTAAGAGGAAAAGAAGGACACCTCAATCAAGAATATAGCCAATCGCACAAAAAAGTCATAGATCAACACACTGCTGTAGGTCATGCGGTACGTGCCACCTATATGTATACAGGTATGGCCGACGTAGCCGCACTTACTGGCGACAAAGCTTATTTGTCTGCAATTGATGATATTTGGCATGATGTAGTAGATAAAAAACTTTACATCACAGGAGGAATAGGTGCGACAGGCAATGGCGAGGCTTTTGGCGACGATTATGATTTGCCAAACATGAGTGCTTATGCCGAAACATGCGCTGCTATTGCCAATGTGTACTGGAACCAACGTATGTTTTTATTACATGGCGATGCTCAGTATGTCGATGTCCTTGAACGAACACTTTACAATGGTTTGCTTTCAGGAATTTCACTGAGTGGTGATAAGTTTTTCTATCCCAATCCACTAGCTTCTATGGGGCAACATCAGCGCCGTGCTTGGTGGGATTGTGCTTGTTGTGTTTCAAATATGACTCGATTCCTGCCCTCGGTGCCGGGATATACCTATGCTCAAAACCAAAAAAATCTTTATGTAAACCTTTTTGTAGGTGGTACTGCTACGATTCAATTGCCCAATACGGCTGTAACAATTACCCAACAAACGGCATATCCTTGGGAAGGGAAAAATGATATTACTATTGCACCAGCCCAAACGGCTCCATTTGCACTCCATATTCGTATTCCAGGTTGGGCTTTAAGCAAACCATCTTCGGGGGATTTATACAAAGATGAAACGCCAGAAAGTCCAATTCAGCTTTTGGTAAATGGCAAAGCCTTTTCTTATAAAATGGAAAAAGGCTATGCAGTAATAGATAGAGTTTGGAAAAAAGGCGATAAAGTAAGTTTCACACTTCCGATGGATGTTAGAAAAATTTTGGCTAACAGCAATGTAAAAGCTGACAAATCAAAATTTGCCTTGCAGAGAGGTCCAATGGTATATTGTTTGGAAGGAAATGATAATACCTCTGCATCAGTCATGAGTTTGGTTGTGGATAAAACCGCTCCAGTTATAGCCTCTTATCAACAAGATTTGTTGAACGGAGTAATGACTTTAAACATGAAAGGATTTACTACACAAAGACAAGTAGGGTCTGAAGAATTGGTAAAGAAAACGACAGATATCAAGGCGATTCCCTACTATTCATGGGCCAATCGTGGAGCTACAGAAATGACAGTTTGGATTCCGTATGAAGAAACGGCAGCTCGTCCAACGCCTGCGCCAACTATTGCCAGCAAAAGTAAGGTATCAGGTTCTGTGAGTAATCCATTGATGCTAAAAGCACTAAATGACCAATATGAGGTAGAAAACTCTAATGACAAAAGTGCCAATTTCTTGCACTGGTGGCCTAAAAAGAATACTACTGAATATCTTCAATATGACTTTGACCAAACTTATACAGTATCCTCGTCAAGCATTTATTGGTTAGATGATAGCCCTTGGGGAGGCTGTCGTATTCCTGCTTCTTACAAGATTTACTACCAAAAAGATGGTGAATGGATTCCTGTAAAAGTCATCAATCAAAGCCCTATTGCCAAAGACCAGCTCAATACGATACAATTTGAGCCTGTAACAACCAAAGCAATCAAAATGGAAGTGCAACTACCTGTTGATAATGCTGCTGGGGTTATTGAGTGGGCAATAAAATAGGTTTAGGCTATGCAGTAAGCAAAGGATTCAGTACGTATTTTGCTTACTGTAAAAGGTTATCATGATTAAAATCAAAAATCCTCAATCCGATATTATACTAAGAGCTTTGGGTTAGGCGTTTTAATATCAAATACTTTCACTCTCAAAAAAAAGATATTTTCTAATTACCTAACCATTGTAATTGCATGAATCCCAGTCAGAAATCTTCTGATTGGGATTTTTTGTTTTTTCATAAGAATCATTCATATTGAGTCCTGAAACAATCATCAATAAACAAAAAACTATGAAAATTATCGAATGCCCAAGAGATGCCATTCAAGGCTGGAAATCACCTGTTTCTACCGCATTAAAAGTAGAATACCTCAACACACTACTGCAAGTAGGGTTTGACACATTGGATTTTGGCAGTTTTGTCTCTCCCAAAGCAATTCCTCAAATGGCAGATACTGCCGAGGTATATCATCAGCTAGAATTGGAAGGTGTTTCTACTAAATTACTGGCAATCGTTGCCAACCTAAAAGGAGCCGAGCAAGCTGTTTTGTTTGAGCATATAACTTATTTAGGATTTCCATTTTCCATTTCCGAAACCTTCCAACAACGCAATACCAATAGTTCAATTACTCAAGCTTTCGAAACGGTTAAGGCAATACAGGGATTATGTCTTAAACATGACAAAAAGCTGGTAGTCTATTTCTCAATGGGTTTTGGCAATCCCTACGGCGACCCGTATAGTCCTAATATTGTGGGAGAGTGGGCCGAAAAAATGGCTTCATTAGGAGTAGAAATTATTGCTTTGTCGGATACCGTTGGCGTTGCAGAACCTCCATTAATTGGGCAATTATTTAGTCATTTAATTCCACTTTATCCTCAAATCGAGTTTGGAGCACATTTCCATGCGAGTCCTTTTAATTGGGAAGACAAAATTCATACTGCCTATCATGCAGGTTGTCGTCGTTTTGATGGTGCTCTTGGGGGATTTGGAGGTTGTCCGATGGCGAATGACGAGCTTGTGGGAAATATTAATACCATAAATCTTATAGAAAAATTCAAAGACTCATATCCTATAAATCATCAAGCTTGGCAAAAAGCAATAGACTTGAGTCAAAAGATATTTATTTAGCCTTGAGAGCTTATTTCAAAACAAACAAAACCATGGAATTTTATCAATCAAACAAAGTGGATAACTTCGAATCTCCCGATTTTTATCAAATAGATGATTTATTGACTGAAGAACACCTCCTAATACGTCAATCAGTGAGGGATTTCATTAAAAAGGAAGTATCCCCAATTATTGAAGATGCTGCCCAAAAAGCAGTTTTTCCTGCACATTTAGTTAAAAAATTTGGAGAAATGGGGCTTTTGGGTCCAACAATCCCTGAAAAATATGGAGCAGGTGGATTAGATTATATCGCTTATGGTCTGATGATGCAAGAAGTTGAAAGAGGCGATTCTGGTTTGCGCTCGATGGCATCTGTACAAGGCTCTTTGGTGATGTATCCTATCTATGAATATGGCTCAGAGGTGCAAAAGCAAAAGTATTTACCCAAATTAGCCTCAGGGGAATATTTGGGATGTTTTGGATTGACAGAACCAGATTTTGGTTCAAATCCTGCGGGCATGAAAACCCGAATTGAAGATAAAGGAGAGTATTATCTACTCAATGGTTCAAAAATGTGGATATCCAATGCTCCTATGGCAGATATTGCTATTGTTTGGGCAAAAAATGAACAAGGACGTATCAAAGGGCTTATCGTAGAACGTGGAATGGAAGGCTTTTCGACCCCAGAAATACATCAAAAATGGTCTTTGCGAGCGAGTTGTACAGGCGAACTGGTATTTGATAATGTCAAAGTTCCTAAAGAAAATCTATTACCTAATGCCGATGGCTTGCGTGGTCCTTTGGGTTGTTTGGATTCGGCACGCTATGGTATAGCATGGGGTGCTTTGGGGGCTGCGATGGATTGCTATGATTCGGCAAAAAAGTATGCTTTAGAAAGAATTCAGTTTGACAAACCCATTGCTTCATTTCAATTAGTACAAAAAAAATTGGCGGAAATGCTTACTGAGATTACCAAAGCTCAATTAGTTTGTTGGCGTTTGGGGATGCTCAAAAATGCTGGAAAAGCCACCACAGCACAGATTTCATTGGCCAAGCGCAACAATGTTGACATGGCTTTGAAAATAGCTCGTGAGGCACGCCAACTACATGGAGGTATGGGAATTACGGGCGAATACCCAATCATGCGACACCTCATGAACCTCGAATCGGTAGTTACTTATGAGGGTACACACGATATTCATCTCCTGATTTTAGGTGCTGAAATAACGGGTATTTCGGCATTCAAGTAATAAACCGCTTACTCAATCAAGCAAAAGGTGCTCAATAATTTGAGATAATTTTGGGTTTTATAGTCAAACAGCGACTCAACTGGGTCTGTCGTGATTGTTTTATTTTTCATTAAAATCCTTAATCTTATGCGTAACATTAAAAAATTCGCCATCCTTGCTTTATTGTGTGTATGTTCGCCACTTTTAAAAGCACAAAATTTATCTTTTGGTCCTACAATTGGAGTAAACTCTTCAAGTCTCTCAGGGCTTTCTGACACAAAATCAAGAACTGGACTCTCAACAGGGCTTTTCTTGAATTATAGCTCTACTTCTCACTGGGGCTTTGGAATGCAGGTATTGTATAGCCAACAAGGCGCTAATTATGAGAGAAGCGATGATTATCTCAAATTAGATTATGTACAAGTGCCTTTGCTTGCAACGTATTACTTTGGTTCTCAAAAAACGACAGGGTCATGGAGACCAAAGGTTTTTGCTGGTCCTCAAATAGGGTTTTTAACAAGTGTAGCCAATAAAAGTGGATACGACTATGCTGGTAGCTATAGTTCAACTGACGTAAGTGCTGTTTTAGGTGCGGGTGTAAATTATGCACTTAGCCAAAAAATGTGGTTGAATTTGGATGCTCGTTATGCACTAGGGCTTACAGATATTGCCAAAAGTCCAACTTTAGATGTATCCAATCGTGTGTTTAGTGTTAATGTAGGACTAAGTTTTCCTCTTGGTACATACAAATAAAAAAGCTCGTAAGTAACCTTACGAGCCTGTGAACCACTTACTAGGAATAACTTTATAGATTATAGAAGTATTAATTTGCATTAAGGAAAAGACAAATGTGCAGACGTTTTGTATACTTCCGAAAAATAGCAAATATTCATTAGGTAGTGGTAGCGAATCTTATTAAACGGTCGCACTTTATGCAAAAGCCCCGAAATATCAATATTTCGGGGCTTTTGTTTTGCGAATTACAAGTTCTTAAAACTTAATATTTACTCCTAACAAAAAGTTAAATCCTGCTTGTGGATAGTAGAAGTTTTCAGTAACCGTCTTGCCTTCGTAGATATAGCTGTAAGTATAGCCATTTGATTCGTAGAGCGTATTGAAAATATTATTGCCCAACAAACTCAATCCCAATTCTTTACAGAATGATGGTTTGAATGTATAAAGAATTCGTAAATCGTTGGTAAAATAAGCATTCAACTTGCGGTTTTCATTGCTTGTATTATCCATATATTGCTTTCCTACGTATTTTGACAACAATCCTAGTTCAAGTCCTTTGGTTGGTGTATAAAGCAATTGCGATCCACCGATTACATTGGGTGAAAAGGCTATGTCTGTTTTAGCGAACTTGTTTTCCACATCAATATAAGGTTCGTCATAACTTGGTACCACCTCTGTAAAATTATTGATTTTGTTACTTGAAAGGGTCGCATTTACATTCCATTTCAATGCTTTAGTCAATTGGACACCTGCTTGTAGCTCAAGTCCCATTCTGTAGCTACTTGGTACATTGACACGAATTGGAGTGCCCACATCATTCAATTTTCCTGTCAAAACCAATTGATTTTTATAGTCCATCCAATAAGCATTTGCTTCAAAAGCTACTTTTCCTTTTTGTGTTTTAAAACCAGCTTCCAAATCACGCAAGGTTTCTGCTTGTGGCGCTTTTCCTGGGTTATCTACAAAGTCTGAGCGATTAGGTTCTTTGTTGCCAATGCTATATGACAAAAATGCAGATGTTCCTGCCGAAACCTGATAGGTTAAACCCATTTTAGGGTTGAAGAAATTATAGTTTTTACTTTGAGAAATATCTACCAAGTTATCGTCAATACCTTTAATGCTGTATCCAACAGTACGATATTGCAAATCAGCAAAGGCATTTAGCTGCTCGTTTAATTGATAATAAACTTTTCCGTAAAGGTTAAAGTCTGTTTTTAGAGCGGTGCCACTGTAGTATTTATCGCCTAGCTTAGCGGTTGAAGCATATTGTGCCCAAATAATTTGTCCGTAGTGACGACCATCATATTGGTTCCAAGCACCACCAATATTGGCACTCAAGCGATTATTACCTTTGTAGTCAAATGAAAAAGTACTTCCATAGAAATCATTATCCAACCATTTCTGACGGACTAAATCGGTTTTTGTGATAGTCGTATTGCCAATAACTACATTGGGCAAACCATATTTCGAGAATTTATCTTGCTCTTTGAATTGCTCATAATAGCCACGTCCGTAAGTATAATGCAAGTTGAAGTTGAAAGACCAATTCGATGAAAGGCTATGCGACGATAATAATTGGTAATGGTCTTGCTGATAATTATCGGTTTGGTTTGGATACGTATAAGGATTGTAAGTACGGTTGGTGCTCAACAAGTACTCAGGAACACCTTCCCATGCTTGGTAAGTTTTTTCTTTACCAGAAAATACATTCAAACGATAAAAAGATTTTTTGGTAAAATAGGCACCTGATAAATAAAACGAACGAAGGTCTGAAGAAGCACGGTCGATATAACCATCAGATTTAAGTCTCGACAAACGAGCGTCTAATGTAAAACGATTATTCAATAGACCAGAACCAACTAAAACGGTATTTTTGAACGTATTAAATGATCCAAATGAGTTGTTTGATTCTGCGTAAGCATCTTTTCTAAATTCGTTTGTAGACATATTGACACTTGCCCCAAACGCTCCAGCGCCGTTGGTAGACGTACCCACGCCACGCTGAATCTGAATAGAGTTAGTCGAGCTAGCAAAATCAGGCATGTTTACCCAATAAACTCCTTGTGATTCGGCATCGTTGAGCGGAATACCGTTGATGGTAACATTAATACGAGTAGCGTCTGTACCACGAATACGAATACCCGTATAACCAATCCCAGCGCCAGCATCCGAGGTAGTTACCAACGAAGGTGTAAAGTTGAGTAATTGTGGAATATCTTGACCCAGATTTTGCTTTTGAAGGTCTTCTTTACTCACATTGGTATAAGCTACAGCAGATTTTTCATTAGCACGAGTAGCGTTCACCACTACTTCGTCGGCCATAAAAGAGCTTTTTTGAAGCGAAAAAGAAATGTTGGTATTTTGCTGAAGCTCAATAGAATTACTTTGTTTTTCAAAACCTACAAAGCTTACCTTGATCGTATAAGTACCTTTTTTAAGATTTTTAATAACAAAATTGCCTTGTGCATCAGTAATTGTTCCTCGCATCGTATTGTCGATGGTAAGGGTTGCGCCAGCCAATCCTTTTTTGGTTTCGCTGTCAGTTACTTTACCCGAAATACTCAATTGTGCATAAGCCGATATGGTCAGACTGCACAATAACATAACCATAAAAGCTTTTTGCGCTAACTCGCTTAGAAGAGTTTTTGCGAAAAAGCGCTCAGTCGTTAAATTTTTCATCATTTTTGAAAACATAACGACAGGTAAAGGAGCCAAATCCTGTCCGATTTAACAATAATAATAACCCGTAAAAAATTGATTGATTGAATGATAGAAAGATTGTACCACGATCTATCATCAAAATCCCTTCGACAGCATTACCTGTATCAGGTTCAATGGGTATAATCTCAGCCCGTTGTTATGAGGCACCCCTTTTTTGTGATTGTGACTGCAAAGGTATGATGAAAAGTGATACAATCGATTCGGAAGCTAGAAAAGTTTGAATTATCGTGGTACTTCTATTTTTTGTACAATTCCTTTAAGAACATCTTCTACATTAGCTCCTTCCATTTCTTTTTCAGGTGTAAGTGCCACACGATGACGAAGAATGACAGGTAATAATTCTTGAATATCTTCGGGCGTAACAAAATCTCGTCCACGAATGGCCGCAAAGGCTTTAGATGCTTGCAACATGGCAACCGAAGCGCGTGGCGAAGCGCCTAAATACAGAAACTTTGAGCGACGAGTTTCGTGAATCAACTTGGCAATGTATTCCAAAATATTTTCTTCCACAATGACTTGTTTTACTTTAGCTCTCAAGCTATACAATTGTTCAGAAGACACAACAGGTGAAATACGGTCTTCTACCTTACCTGCGTCCTCTTTAGCACGACTTTGATGACCTTTCAAAATGTCAATTTCTTCACTGAGATTGGGGTATCCTACCAAAATCTTGAACATAAAACGGTCAAGTTGTGCTTCTGGAAGGCGATATGTCCCTTCTTGTTCGATAGGATTTTGGGTAGCAATTACTAAAAATGGAAATGACATCGGATAGGTGGTGCCTGCATTGGTAATCTGACGCTCTTCCATCACCTCAAACAAGGCCGATTGCGTTTTAGCAGGCGAGCGATTGATTTCATCTATTAGTACAATATTGGAGAAAATAGGCCCTTTTCTAAACTCAAAATCACTGACTTTAGGATTAAAAACGGCTGTGCCTATTACATCCGAAGGCATCATATCGGGCGTAAATTGAATTCGGCTAAAGTCTACCGAAATCGTGCGTGACAAAAGTTTGGCCATCAAGGTTTTGGCAACGCCAGGTACGCCTTCCAATAGGATATGTCCATCGGCTAAAAGTGCTGTCAGCAATAAATCAACCGTTTGTGGCTGACCAACAACAATTTTGCCTATTTGCTCGCGTATTTCTGTAACCGCCTGATGCAATTCGCTTAAATCTATGCGTGATTCAAAATTCATAATTTTGGTAAAAGAGCGTGAAATGGTATCAATAAGTATAAGTTACAAGTAAAGTTTCACCATCACCTAAGTAATGTATTAATAGGCATAAGTGGCAGAGGCACAAAGGCACAAAGTGGTTTCACTATCACCTGAGTAATGTATTAATCAGTTTCAAAAGCTCTGTAGGAGATTTTGAAAAGACTTATCGCTGAAAAAATCCTAATAAACAGACATATTAATCATCAGCTTTAAACGATATGTTATAGGCTGAATTATCCGTTTTTTGTAAACCACAGAAATACAGCCAAAAGCCGATTGCTCAAAGCTGACCGCCGAAAGCCTATCTTTTATGCTTTGACCATTTGATAAAACTCTTCAATGGCTTTATTGAGTTCAATAAGGTCTTTTTCAGAAATGCTATTCACCGTATTCAAATGCTGAATCGTATGAAAAAGAGCTTGCAGTTTGCCTAATTCTAACCCAGATTTATTACTCAATTCCGTCAAAAAATCTTCATCGATTTGATAGGTATTGAGATAAAAATTATCCCTGATAAAGTGTAAAAAATGGGTAACTTTCTTCTTAGCGATAGTCAAATGTTCCTTTTTGTTAAAATATAACTGCCCTATGGTCTTTACAAATATGACTGAGGTATTTTGAGGAATATCAATAATAGGAATAATGCGTTGACGGCGTTTTGCCTCAAAAACCATAAAAATCACAAGAGCCAAAAGCGTCAAATAATAAGCCCATCGTAAGGCTGGTTGACTGACAATAAACCTAAAAGGTGATTCATCGTAGGAAGCCTCGCTAGCTTTACGGATAGACTTGTTCATTACCCTGAAACGAGTACCAATAGAAGGTGCCTGATAATATTCGTCCCAATAAATGGTTTGCTGCGGAAGATAGCGCAAAGCGTTTATGGCAAAATAGCAATTCTGAGGTTTGATGAGATAATAGTTACTAAAAGCACTAGGCGTGGAATTGAGCAATAAGGTACCATTCCCCCATTTTACCTTAATAAAAATAGGCTTTTTGAGATGATTATAAGCCAGAACTGTCCATGGTATTGTTGATTTGGTCGTATCAACAAAAAAAGCTTCTGCATCTTCCATTCTAAAAACAAAGGGCTTTTTCTGGCGGAGTTCTGGATGGGTAAAATTAAGCGACGTGGCTGTACCCTTCTTCAAAAAACTAATATAATCGGTAGAAAGATGTAATGTATCGCCAAGTGAGCCAAAGTCCTCGGCCGAAATAAAGGCCGTATTTCCCATTGACACAAACCGTAATAGCTTTGTCAACGAAATAGAATCTAAGGTAAAAGTATTGCAGATATTAATATAGGAAGTGCGCTGTAAGTCAACACTTTGCTCTGTATGTCGCGCTAAAACAGGGAATTTTTCGTCATGAATTTGCTGAGAGGGAAAAAGCTCAGGAAGAATTTTATATAAAACTTCGCCTCCAAATGGAATATCGTCTTGATTGGAATAGGTAGGTGTCCAAATGACTGGCTTGGGCTTATATATTTCAATTAATATAAACCCCAATAGTGTAATACCCAATACAATAAGATATTTAGTTTTCTGCGTCATTCAGCGGTGCGATGTGGTTTTGTGTTAATAAAAGATAGTCTGATATTCCTTCCACACTTTTTCCACAAATCTATGAATCTATGTCAAATAAAAAAGCATTTGAGCTAACTCAAATGCTTTTTTATTTTATTCTTCTTCCTCCTCGTCATCAGTCACCGTTGTGATACTTTTGATCTTTGAGTTTTCGCAGTAAATTTCTAGGAAAGAATCCGAGCTACCAAACTGTACGCTAATCGTAATCCAAGAAGGATTAAATTCGTCGATATCACGGAATTTATAAGATTTAGGAAACATCTTTTTCACCTTTGCAATAGGATCTCCTACTTTCAATCCTCCAAGATTGTCGAGTTGGAATTTTGTTGATTTCAACTCAAAACCGCTTACTATTTCGTCCATGACATAAAATGAATCTTTTCCATAAAGATAGATTTCAAAATGGTCACTATTTTGAGCATCAGGAGTTTCTTCTTTTCTAACAGAATCTGGTGAGCCTAATTTTTCTAATAAAGCGCCATAAGGTCCTCCTAATTTTACACCAGAAACGATGGTTGATTCAAAATTGATGGTATCATATTCAACTTCCTCGATGCGTCTATGTTGGCTTGTTTCTACAATAGTGGTTTTAAAAGAGCTGAATGTTAGGGCTGTTGAAACTCCCAACAAAATAATTAAGCTTATCTTTTTCATGTTATTATCACGCGTTTTAAGGCTAGCGCCTACTTCGTGTTATACTGCGATTAAAGTTGGAAAATTGATTTTGTATAGATTCAAATTCGATTGCACTAATCAAAAAATCTCCGTACCAGATATATTCAAATAGGGTTGTAAGAGATTCGAATTCTTGACGTAATTCGGTTGGTTGTAACTCGTAAATATAACTCCGATTGGTTTTATTTAATCGCCATTCGATTAGGTCTTGATTACTCAAAGATTTTAATACTTGTAAATAGTACAAGCGAGTCGCCAACCTAAACTGTTGCGTAGACAAAGCGCCCTCGATTGCTTTTTCAAAATCTAACGCATGAATATCTTGTTCTAGTACTTGATAATCAATAGAAATCGATTGGTCTTTGCGTCCGAAGATATTTGCAAATTCAATACCAATTAGCTTCATAATGACAAAGATTATCACAATTACCAGAAAAATATACATACCTATCTTCAAAGATTTACCTGTAGTACTTTTCTCAAAAAACTGAGAAAACCAACGCAAAAACATCAGCCAAAGCCTACTGCTCAATGACATCTGTTCGATAGGAACGGCTTGATACTGATACTTTTTTTCTTTTCGAAGACTCGTTAACGTTTTGTCTGGTTGCTTGAGCGGACTCAGTTGTGTGAGCGAGTCAACACGACTTATTTGCCCTTGAAGACGGCAAACAGGCATTAGAGTCACCCAAAAACAAAGTATGACGTATTTTAAAGTAATAGGAATATGCCTCTTTTTAACACTCATTTTTGAGTTAGAAAAATAATGGACAAGTTTCAAATCATTGTGAATTTGGGAGCACGGAGCTTCACATTGGCGGTTCAGCTATGCATATGCTTAAGTTCGTAGGCAAAATAAAATTCAACGTTTCAGTTATCGGCTTTCGGCGATAGGCTTTGGGAAAAACATTTTAACACTCTTTGCCTTGTGCCTGTTGCCTAGTACCTAAAAACCTTATTCTGCACGATTACTTATCTGTACTAATGGTTTCCCAAGTTATTGATTTGTTTAAATAGACTATTACCGTCTTTTTTCTCGACAAGATTAAAATACTGGAATCCTAAAGCAATATAGGTAATGGCTGATAAAATAGACGATCCCACCATCGAAATCACTGTTGATATCACTACCACCCAGTCGCTGGTAATGCCTGATTGGATACCTAGTACTTTTAAAACTGATAAGATAGCAGCAGGAAGACTGAATACAAGTCCAATAAAGTAAACAATGATTGATACCACCATGACGAGTCCGAAAGTCGACCACCATTTGCCTTCGATAAGGTATTTGGCTCTACGAAGCGAAAAACCAGGGCTAGCATCTTCAAAAACGATTATGGCTGGACTTAGCAAAAACATAATCATAAAATAGATCATGACTGCAAAAATCACTAAACCAAAAATTCCAATAATCATGGGTCCTGCTACACCACCCACTGCTATACCCAAGGCTCCAGTAGCAAGTGATGCTAAAATGATGATGCCAAAAAAGACAAGCAACACCAAGAAAAAACCTCTAAAAACAGGAAGGAAATGTATTTTCACTTTTTCAGTTACTCTTTCTACCGTAATTCGTGATACTGAATCCTCCAAATAACATTGCATATAACTATAAACCGTTACCACCAAGAGAACCATAGAAATCACTGTGGCAAACAGTAATATAAAATAAGCTGGTCCGATGATATCGATACCACTTCTACTAAATCGTCTTAATATTTCTTCGACACCAGCGTTAGCATCGATGGGCGTGTCAGAGTAATTGCTACTCAATACATTGATTTGATGGAATCCTCCTGCAATGCCTGCAATCAGCAAGATGGGACCAACAATAAATAATAAAGCAAGAAATAAGTCTTTGAAATTGAGACGAACAAAAGAGAAAGTATCGTTAATTTTTTGACTAAAATCACGCTCTCTTTCAAGAGGCAGGTACTGTTTTTCCATAATAGTTGTATTGATAGTAATCAGGGATATAAGCTAAAAATAAGGTTTTCTGAAATAGAATAAGCTTTTGCTCAATGGTCTTTTCGTAAGTATTATGTAAAATGGTCAGTGGAGAATTTTCAGTTTTTACACTCAAAATTCATTCTTCTTGGCATCATACTTTAACATAATTGACTTTTTTGAAATACTTTTTGAGGATATACGATAAAATACCACACAATAAATAGGAAAGACGGTACAATTATGAGCAAACTATAAAAGGTATTTAGATGCTGTCGTGTAATGAAACTTTCGATGAAGCCAGCCATAATAAACAAAGGTACTAAAGCAATAACGATTTTAATGCCATTTTTTGCGCCAATCTTGAAAGATTCCATACGTGAATAGGTTCGAGGAAATAAAAGGCTATTTCCCATCACTAATCCCGCACATCCTGCCACAATAATCGATGAGATTTCTAAAACGCCATGTAGCCAAATTGTCAAAAGAGATACTTTCAGAAAACCTTGCTGATAACAAAAATATTGAAATACCCCTAGCATAATTCCATTCGTGATAAGCATATACGCCGTGCCTGCTGAGAACAAACAGCCCATTACAAAACACACAAAAGAAACTTTGATATTATTAGAGGTAATCTGCAAAAACATCATTAGCGGATCGGTACCTCCGTACACAGCCAAAGGATCTCCTTTTCGTATGTTTTCTAGCGTCATGTCAATATAGTCGTCGCCTAAAATCAGTCGGGCAAAAGTATCGTCGTGTGCCACAGAGATAGCCCCAATGATTGCCGAAATAAACGTAATACAGAAGGCTACCCAAAGCTCTTTTCGAAAACGAAACAGGAGATAAGGCACTTCAAACTTCCAAAACTCAACAAAACGATTGGAGGATTCTTTCTTATTGGCGTAAATTTTTCGGTAAAATTGAGCCGTCAGTTCATTCAAATAACGAGTAGTCGTTGAACTAGGGTAAAACGTCTGTGCGTAGGCCAAATCGTCGGTTAATTCTATAAATCTTTCGGCTAGTGTATCTGAATGAATACTTTGTACATCTTCTTCAAAAGATTGCCATTTATCAAGATTTTGTTTCTTAAATAATGCCTCTCTCATGGTGCATTTTTGCTTAAGGTAGTTTAATTTTAAGCAATATATCAAAATAACTTTACCACTGTGATAGATAATGAGTAAAATAAAAATACGGACAGCTCAAAATGTCGAAGTAGCTTTTACACCAGCTAGTATCGGAGATAGAATTATTGCATATTTGATTGATTTGGTAGTTTATTTCGCATGGATTCTTGTTTTTTCTTTAATTGCTACATGGCTGGATGACAGTCTATTCAACAACAGAATCAGAACGATTCTTTTCTTTGGGTTTGGTATTTTACCCCTCTTTTTTTATGATTTAATCTGTGAAATCTGGCTCAATGGTCAAAGCATTGGGAAAAGAGCTCGTAATATCAAAGTGATTAAACTAGATGGTAGTGCTCCTACCATTGGTGCCTATATCTTACGTTGGATTTTTAGAATTATTGATTTTAGTATTTTTGGTCAATGGGTTGGTGTGGTAGCGATTGCGGCAGGTGGTAAAGGACAGCGTTTGGGTGATATGGTAGCAGGTACAACTGTTGTGCGCATAGAACCTAAGGTATCGCTCGATGCGCTTCGCCAGCCAGTACTTGATGAAGCCTACGAAGTCATGATTCCAGAAGTAAGTTTATTGTCTGATGCCGATATTGAAATTATTCGTCAAGTAATTCAACGAGTAGAAGAAACCCAAGATGAGCGCTTACTGAGTCAAACAGCTCAAAAGCTAAAGGAGATTATGCAAATAGAGTCAAATCTTGACGATAATGCCTTTTTGACACAAGTTTTAAATGACCATACTTTTTTGATGGCTTATGGTGACGAATAATTACATTGTCTGAAAAAGCTTTCGATAACCAAGGGGACTTTGTCCTGTAAAGGTTTTGAACTGTTTGTTAAAATGCGATACATTGCCAAAGCCACTTTCAAAACATACTTCAGCTACTTGTTTGTCGGTGCCAATCAACAAATTACAAGCATGTTTGATACGATATTCAGTAACTACATCGAGAAAGGTTTTCTTCGTAACTTTTTTGAAATATCTACAAAAAGCTGTTTCGGTCATATTGGCTAAATACGCTGCTGTTTCCAAGTGAACTTCCTGCGTATAGTTTTCAATCACATAGGCATAAACCTTGTTAATTCGCTCTAAATCGACTTTTGCTAATTGATATGCTTGATTTTGACTTTCTAAAATCTGATGGTCTTGTGGCGCTTGTGCTATGGTATTTAACAAATCCAACAAGCCTAAAACTTTCTGAACAGGAGGAACATTGAGTAGGAAAATTAATTCTTTAGCAATTCTGTTTCTCGTCTTTCCTGTGATAACCAAACCCGAAGCCGACTTTTCCAATAAATGACTAACTGCTTGCATTTCGGGTATAGTGAAAAACTTTTCTCCCAAAAAATCTGCTTTAAATTGTACCACTACAGCCTGCGACGAATCCTCTAAGCCAATCGTTTCATTTTTCCAGCAATGAGGCAAGTTGGGACCCATCAAAACCAAATCTCCAGCACTAAAATCTGCCACATGATTACCGATATATCTTTTGCCTTCACTCTTAACAATGAGAGTCAGCTCATATTCAGGGTGAAAATGGTAAGGAGCGTCAAAATATGGCAAACTAAAATGTCTGAACCCCAAGGATTGATTCAAACCATTATCTAATTGCTCTAAGGAGGCTTTCATTTTGATAAAAATTATACTCAATATAAGGATATTGATAGGAAATAGGTAAAAATGCACAAATATTGGTAAAAAACGACAAAATCTGCCTGAAAAAATTCATGTTATTTTGCCTTCATCAAAAATTAAGATTACAATAATATAACTAAAGCTTGTTATTATTTTAGTATGAAATGTATGGCTGGTTTAACCTTTCCCGACTTATCTTCTATGTATCAGATTAATGCTCAACAACAGTCAGATTATCAGCAAAATGGACATATTTTGTTGCATAACATCGTCAACACCGAAGAGATAGAAATTTACAGACACTTGATTCATCATGGTGTAGAGCGATTCAATACTGAGTTTCGTGACATGTCAGAGCGCGACACTTATGGAAAAGCTTTTCTGCAAGTAATGAATCTTTGGGAGGTAGACGACGACATCAAGAAATTTACCTTTGCAAAACGATTTGCACAAATCGCTGCCGATTTGATGGGGGTCGAAAAAGTACGTTTGTATCATGACCAAGCACTCTTCAAAGAAGCTGGCGGTGGTCATACGCCATGGCATCAAGACCAATATTATTGGCCTATCGACACCAGTAATACAATCACGATGTGGATGCCTCTGATTGATATTTCTGAAGAAATGGGCATGCTTACTTTTGCTTCAGGCTCACATGAATTAGGTTTTTTAGGAAACCTAGCCATTTCTGATAAGTCGGACGATGTGCTAAAGAATATTGTTGAAGAAAAAGGGTATCCTATTGTAAGAGCCTCCTCCATGAAAGCAGGCGATGCAACTTTTCATGCTGGCTGGACCTTACATCATGCTCCAGGGAATAACTCTTCAAAGATGAGAGAAGTAATGACGATTATTTTTGTAGCCGATGGGGCAAAAGTTGCTGAGCCTAAAAACTCTCATCAAGAAGCAGATCGCCAACGATGGATAAAGGGTTTACCAGTTGGTAGCTTAGTCGCATCTGAGTTAAATCCTATTTTGAATGGCTAAGCGTAATAGGTATAACTATTTACTAGAGGTAATGTTGTTATTAGTTACTTGTATATCAGTTATTTGAAGGCACTCACAATTAAAAGGTTACACCCAAAGTGAATCGCAGATATACTATTAATGTAAGCTTTAGGCAATCTCCCCTATGCTTTAAGCATGTTTCTCAAGAAAATCATAGAAACTTTTGCCAAATGCCCATAGCTGATTGCCCTAAGCCTAATGTTTGGGACAGCCACAGTCTTTTTTACGGAACAAACCCCATAAAAATCCTTTTTTACGTCTTCTTTTATATGTGCTTTTGGTAGTTGATGCTGAGATATGTGTTTCGACAGACTTATATTCTACTGTATTAGCTTCCGATTCTAGTTGTAAGAAACATATAGCAAAACCCAATAAAATTACCTTTTTCATAAGTGTTTAGCGTTGTTATATAGGAAAATGACTGAGTGATAACGGACAAAGTTAAAAGCAAAGTAAATAGATATTGCTCAATTAGTAGTTGTTAAATAACGAAAGTCTTGAGATTTAAGTATAAAAACATGAGGCATTCCTAATTTAGTGATTTACAATTGAGTGAATGAGTGATTATTCTGAAATTTTCTAGCTGTAGGGATGTAAAACATTACGTCCTAAGCTGAGTAAACTATAGTATTGTAATATCAAAAAGGCGGTCGAAATTAGTTTTTCGACCGCCTTTTTGGATACTATATTTCAGAATGATAACTCTTTAGATGCAAAACATTGCATCTCTACAAATAAAATTTACATTTTAGAATAATCACTCATTCGCTCAATTACTCAATCACTAAATATGAGTCATCTCATATTCACCAAAATATTATTTGTTCAATAATTCATCGAAAGTAATACCAATATAGTAAGTTGAACCTACCGAAGCACTACCATACGCTTGGAAATAAGGATTACCAAATAGGTTAGTTGCACCCACTTTGATAATCGACTTAATTGGCGCTACTTTATAGCTGAATTGAGCATCTAAGTTATTGATAGCAGGAACCACTGTATTTGTGAAAATAGGTACATCAGTTGTTGTAGGCAATGGGAAGCTCGATTCCCAAGTAAATGCATCTTGGTGACGGAATGAAACATTATATCCCCATTTGCTACCACTTGTGATACGTTTACCAAAATTAAATTTCATGCTGTATGATGGTGTGTTAAAACCAGCATAAGGAACTTCTGTAGAGGCAACGAAATTATTCATTTGGTTGTGTGAGATATTCGCACCTACAGAGTAACCTTTATCTAATGAGTAGTTCAAACCCGCTGACCATCCTGAAATAGTAATGTCCTCGTCAGAGTTAGCTACTCTTGAGTAACCAGCACGAGTGCTACCACTACCCAAACCTGATTCGATTGGTAAGCCAGGACCAGCCGCTGCTGTAGGAACTACGATAGTTGCACCACCGATAAAGTTTTTGTAAACACTGTAGTAATAAGAAGCATCAACAAACAAACGTTTTGCAATTAAGCCTTTGTAACCAATTTCGTAAGACTGAATTTTTTCAGTAGTCAAAGGTTTTGCTTTGTATTTAGGCAATGCAGCCAATGCGTATGCTGGAGTTACTTGAGTAGCTACTTCTGTTACTTTTTGTTTAACCGTATTTTGAACGTTTGTCTGAATCAAAGTTTGTACTGGAGCAGACGCCATTTGTTGCGTTACACCCGCTTGGATTGCCGCTTGTGCATTGGCAGCTGGAAGTTGCCCTGCTGCTACCTGTGCCTGTACTGCTGCTGTTACTTGAGCTGTTACTTGTGCTTGTACTGCGGCAATTACTGCTTGTTGAATATTTGCTAATTGCGCTGTTACTGCTGCTGTTGCATATTGTACAGCGGCAGCTTTCACTGCGTCTGTAAGGTATTTTGAATTAGCACCATTCTTAGCAAGGTCAGAAGCAAAAGCTGTCAAGGTCTCACGAGTTACACCTGTTGCTAATTTGTAACGAGCATCAAATTCTGGTAATCCACCAATCAATGTTCCTGCTGGAGTAGCTAGGTCGATATATTGGTTTTGAGTTGTAGGAATACGGAAACCTGTTTGATATGACAAACGGATATTGTGGTCTTGGTTAGGTGATAATACCGCAGAGAAACGAGGTGTGTATTGACCCTCAAAATTCTGGTTTTTATCATATCTCAACGACCCTGTTAGTTTTAAGTGATCGTTTAATAGATTTTTTGATGCTTGGATGAAACCGCCGTATTCATTAATAGAAATCGAGCCATTTCTTCCATCTTTCATATCCGAAAACAAAGTACCTGCCGAGCGCAATTCATAATTACGGAAGTTAGCGCCTACAGTCAAATCCAAAAACTTAATTTCATTTTTGAAGTTGTAAAAACCTTCCACATGGTACATATTACTTCTATCAGCAAAAGCACCACCACCTTGTGTAATAGGAAGGTTGCGATATTTTTCTAACAACGTATTAAACGCTGCTGAGCCTGGTGCTGGCATATTGCGATCTGCAAATTGGCGAGCTGCTAAGTGAGCTGCATCTTCTGCCGCACCTGCCTGACGAGCTTGTAAAAATGCACCTGCATATTCGGTATACCAAGCAGTATTCGATTTGATTTCGTTGAGCATACCAACAGCTGTCAAACCAGCAGTATACGAGCCACCTGAACGCTCTTGAGTAGTATAGGCACGCAAGTTGAAGTTGTCGCCACGCAATTCTAATTTCGCTTGTGTAATATTAAAATCACGCAATGAATAACGACCAGTACCAGTATAAAGCGTAGTACCTTCACCGTAGTTTAATTGAGCAATTGCTTCTACTTTTTCTGTTAAACGATAATGTACAGCACCATTAAATTTCAAAGATTTCGTATTGTTATCTACCAAGTCTTTTTCCATATAACCTGTACGGCTCACGTTTGCATTTGGCAATGCGGCATTCAACGAATTTAAGTTCGTTTGAATCTCATCGCCATATACGTTCATACCATCATAATCGGTTTTTGTACCAGCTCCACGACTAGGGTCTGCGTTACCACCTAAGTTGAGGTTGGTATAATTAGTAGCTTCCCAATCTTTCGCACGGATATACGAGAAGTTTAATTTGAAGGCAATTTTGTTATTGAATGCTTTAGCAAAACGCACCGACATATCTGTAAATGGCGTAGTAGCTGTGCTACGGTTGCTAGCATGCATAATACCCGATTTTACGTTTGCACTTAATCCTTGGTATAAAAATGGGCTTTTGCTATTCATCAAAACTAAGCCGTTGATAGCGTTTGGACCGTAAAGCGCTGATGCAGCACCAGGCAATACCTCCACATTCTCAACGTCTAATTCTGGCATACCGATAATGTTATCTACTGCAAAGTTCAAACCTGGTGCAGAGTTATCCATACCATCAATCATCTGAACGATACGTGGGTTACCAGTCGAACCAAATCCACGCATATTGATAGACTTAAACAACAAACCTTGTGTAGCCATATCAACACCTTTCAAGTTGGCTAAACCATCATAAAAGTTGTTTGAAGCTGTTTGCTGGATAGCTTTCAAGTCCATTTTTTCAACCGAAACAGGTGATTTCATTACACTTTCTTCTACTCTGGAAGCCGCAACTACAATTTCTTGTCCCATTACAGTTTGTTCTTCTAAGGCAATAGAAAAATCTGAAGTTTTATCGGTCACCTTAAGTTCCTGAGTAGCATAACCTACGCTTGATACCGTAATCGAGAAAGGAACAGGCGTGTTTGTTTTTAAAGAGAAATTTCCTTTGGCATCTGTAATTGTACCAATCACTTTTCCTTTTACCGCAATACTAACCCCGATGAGCTTTTCTTTGGTAGCAGAGTCAAAAACCTTACCTGTAATAACAGTCTGCGAAAAGCTTGTGAATGCACAGAATAGAAATAAGACACTGGTAAGTAGTCTTATTGTAGTAGATAGTTTGTTCATACGTTTTTTAGTGAATTAAGATTACGAAAACTGTTTACTTCAAAAAGAATAGTAGATTTACAATTGTTTGAAAACTATACCGTTTGTGTTTCAAAACGATTTTAAACTCTTCTCAACTAAACAGTTGTTTGATTCGTAAATCTAACTAATGTTTAGAGAATTTAGTTAATATAAAAATGGTTTTTTTACAAATTTTTCAAAAAATCATACAATAAGATAACTTATGCGTTTTTATCCCTTGATTTTTGCATGGCTTATTCTTTCTTGCCAAAGAGTTCCTTATCAAATACAGAGCCATTATAACGAAAACACCAATCTTGTTAAGCCCAATTATGCCTTAAAGGAATATTGGGCCGCATTACCAGACCAAAATGACCCTGCCGACCAAGTACCCTTGAAGTCAGATTTTACTGATAATCAGGCATTAGCTAAGGTGGATGTTTTTTTTATTCATCCTACTATTTATACGCAAAAACCTCAAGGTCCATCTGATTGGAATGCCGATGTGAATGATGCCGATATGAATCAAAAAGTGGACGCATCTACCATTCTCAATCAGGCATCGGTATTTAATGGCTCGTGTCGTGTATATGCGCCGCGTTATCGTCAGGCACATTATCATGCGTTTGTTACCAAGGATTTGACCGATAAAGTAAAATCCTTAGATTTGGCGTATTCTGATGTAAAAGCGTCTTTTGAATATTATCTTCAACATTACAATGAAGGACGTCCTATCGTGATAGCTTCTCATAGCCAAGGTACTGTTCATGCCAAGAGATTGATAAAAGAGTTTTTTGATAAAAAACCTTTACAGAAACAGCTTGTAGTGGCTTATTTGGTGGGTATCGCCACACAGCCTAATACTTTTGAGTTAATTAAAGCGTGTGAAAATGGTGATCAAACAGGCTGTTTTGTATCATGGAATACTTATGCTAGAGATTATTATCCGTCATGGTATAACGAAGGGCTTAATACTTCGGTAAGTACCAATCCATTGACGTGGAAACTCGATGAGGAATTTGCGCCTCGTTCTTTGAGTAAAGGTGGTGTTGGACTCAAATTTACTTATATACCTGAAGCGGTAGATGCTCAAAACCATGCAGGAATGTTGTGGATTAATAAACCTTATGTAAAAGGTAGATTTTTATTAAATACCAAAATTTGGCATCGTGCTGACTACAATTTATTCTATGGAAATATCAGGGAAAATGTAAAAAATAGAGTAGAAAACTATTGGCGAGAGAAGTAATTGATAGGTAAGTAATCGTGCAACATAACATTTAAGCTATGTGTTTAGGCACTAGGCAAAGAGTGTTAAAATGTTTTTTAGTAACGATAGATATGTTTTTGCCGAAAGCCGAAAGCTGATACCTGAAAGCCTTAGGCACAACAATTAAATTCTATCTTGTCCAAAATCAACAAAGGCACAAAGTGATTAATCACTTTGTGCCTTTGTTGATTTATGATTTTAAAACCGCAAACTAAATTGCCAACGACTAAACAAAACCTACTCTTCTGCAAAAGAAATAAGATGCTTTACTTGTGTCAGAATCTCAACATTGTCGGGACAATCTAAGTCTTGACCGATTACTTGATAACCCGTAATTAAGATTTTTGTATTAGGGAAAGTATGAGCTAATTTATAGACATACTTTTGGATTTCATCTTGCGCAGGTACACTCGTTATAACAGTAAACAAATAATCTGGTTTGTGAACGTTATAGGCAAATACGAGCTCTTCAAAAGGAAGGCTTTGTCCCAAATAGACTACCTTATTTTGTCGCGCACGCACCAAATAATTGGCAAACAGCAAACTAGTCTCATGTAATTCTCCCTCTGGTAAAAACAAGAGATATTTTTTTGCACCAACTTTCAACGACGGCAACTGTCCATCTATCGCTACGATAATTTTCTGACGAATCAAATTTGAGATAAAATGCTCTTGTGCAGGACCAATCGAGCCTGTCATCCATAGCGTACCAATACGGCTTAAGAAGGGATGAATGATGTTTATCATCATATTTTCAAACCCAAACTGTAAAGTATTAGTACTGATAATTTTTTCGAAACGCTCCTCATCCAAGTCTAACATCGAAATCGTTAAGGCATGTATCTGATCGGGATAGTTCATTTGCTTATCCGAAATAACCATCACCTCACGCGCCATAGATTCAGCACTCATTTGAGCGATTTCCGAAATTTTGTAGCCGTGTTCTTTTAGCAACGCAATATTCAATACGAGCTTCAAATCTACATCATCATAAGTCCTAATATTAGTATCTGTACGTGTAGGTTTGAGAATATCATATCGTTGCTCCCAAATTCTGAGAGTATGTGCTTTTATACCCGATAACTGTTCGAGATCCTTGATAGAATAATTGCTCATGATTGTGGTATTGTTAGTCCTGTTGCTCTTGCACCTAAGCTAGAAAAAGAGGAATTCTAGCCTTAATTTCTTTTTGTTTGAGATATTTATCCAAATAGTATGAGGTAAAGCCTTTGTTCAATAAAAAGGTTTTATTTTTCAACAAAATTAATTCAATTATTCAACAAAAATGAAATTGTATGCCCTGCGAAGAAAAAGCATTGTAAGAAAAGCAATAAAATAGCTAATGGGTTATGCTTATCAAACCTACTTACACTAAAGTAATAGCCTAAGATGGATGCAATAATCCACCATGCGACATAATTGCGAATAGGAATGATATTGTTTTCCCATTGCCAAAAATCCAATGCTATTGCTACGGGTTCTATTAGATAATCTAAGCTCGTCATCAAGGTTCCTATCAAAATTCCTTGGATAATAGGATGCCAAGAAAGTTTGAAATATTCTCTGAATTTTTCCCAAAAAATACCGCTACAATACACCAGAATAAACCAATTGGTACCAATTACCAGTGGTACATTAAACAGCTTTGTTCCTAAACCAGCACCATATTGGTACACGCCAAATATTACGCCTGTGTGTACGCCAATTACTTCAATCCAATAGCCAACTAAATAACAAACGATACCTAAAATGATAAAATTCTTGTGAAAGTCTTGATGAAAAAACAATAATAAGCCAGCAGATACCCATAAATTAAAAGCCGATAATTCTTGAAAAATAGGCATTAACATCGGAACCTGCAACCCTATTAATCCTACAACATACATCAGGACTAAGATGAATTGGGTTGTTTTTGTATATTTTTCGGTGAGTATTTGCTGTATTGAATGTATTGTCATAAATATTTTTAATCAAAAAAGCCTAATCGAGATTTGTATGGTTGTTGAATAAAAGTTACACATAAGAAATGTGTTACCCTTTATTAGATTAACATATCTATTAACGAAAGGTTTAAAAGGAGGGCGTATATAAAAAAAGTAGGCTTCGAGAAAATCTCAAAGCCTAGCATTTTAAATTTAGTCAAGGTAAAAAAAGTTTATCTAATATAGAGACTTGAAATGCCGTTCTTTACGAATGTCGTGTTCAATTATCTCTAGTGAGAAATCAATAAAATCCTTTATTTGCTTCAGCCATTTCACGAAGCTGGGTGGTTGGTCTAAAACGGTCACCGTAAGTATCGGCTAATCTATCACATTCTTTCACAAAATCCACAATTCCCACTGTATCCACAAAAGAAAGTGTTCCTCCCAAATAGGCTGGAAATCCCCAAGCAAAAATAGACCCTAAATCAGCGTCGAGTGGTGTTCTAAGAACTCCCTCTTCAAAACACTTTACGGTTTCGAGGACTTGACGATAAAAAAGTCGCTGTTTGATGTCTTCGGCAGAAGGTTGTATTGAATTTAAGGGAAATAATTGAGATAATCCTTCCCAAAGATATTTTTTCTTTCCTGTGGTAGGGTCTGGGTATTCATAAAAACCTGCTTTGGCTTTTTTACCTAAGCGTCCCATTTCTGTAAACTGCTTACTGATTTGATACGCCGTATCGTCTGGCGACAATACACCAGCTTGAACAGACTCGTGCGAAATTTTGTAAGCCAAATCTAACGCAACCTCATCTGAAACTGCCAATGGTCCAACAGGAAAGCCCATTTGCTTAGCCACATTTTCAATTACCACAGGATTTACGCCATCTTTTAACAACTCTAATCCTTCAGAAGTATAAGTGCTAAATACCCTCGAAGTATAAAAACCTCTAGAGTCATTTACGACAATTGGTGTCTTGCGGATTTTCTTGACATAATCCATTGCCATGGCGAGCGCATAGTCACTGGTTTGTTTACCAACGATAATTTCTACCAATTGCATTTTATCTACAGGTGAAAAGAAGTGAATTCCGATAAAATTCTCTTGCTTTTGAGTCGCTTTTGCCAACTCGGTAATAGGAAGCGTTGAAGTATTAGAAGCAAATACGCCATCTTCTCGTAAGAACTTTTCTGCCTCTTGTGTAACATTGGCCTTGAGGCTTGGGTTTTCAAACACCGCCTCAATAATCAAATCTACGTCTTGAAGTGATTCGTAAATATCAGTAGTTTGAATAAGTGCTAAAATTTGTTCGGCTTTCTCAGCAGTCATTTTACCACGCTCAATACCTTTTTGTAATAATTTACGGGAATAATCCTTACCCTTTTCCGCATTTTCTAGTGAAGTATCTTTCAATACAACTTTCAAACCTGCCTGTGCAGATACGTACGCAATGCCCGCGCCCATCATACCCGCACCTAATATCCCAATACTGTTGATTTGTGTTACTGGGACATTTTTGGGTCTTCCTGCGCCTTTATTTACTTCATTCAGACCGAAAAAGGTCGTTCTGATAAGATTTTTGGCGACAGAAGAGTTGGCTACTTTTACAAAATGACGAGCTTCTATCACAATGCCACGGTCAATATTGACCAGCAAGCCTTCATATACACATGACATAATTTCGATAGGGGCAGGATAATTCCCTTGGGTTTTGGCAAGGGTCATGGCAGTGCCGCCCATCATCAATTGGACACCTTTAGGCGTTAAGACATTTCCTCCAGGTACTTTGAAGTTTTCTCTGGCCTTAATTTTACCCGTTTTTTTATCCACTTCATCCCAAGGCTGTACCGCAATTGGATGTGCTTCTATCCATTCTACAGCCTTCTGAAACATTTCTTCAGGAGAATCCGCTAATTGGTCGACCATACCAAAAGCCAAAGCATCTTTTGGAGAAACTCTTTTTCCTTCAAGCAATAGCGGTGCTGCGGCTTCCATTCCAATCATACGTGGGAGACGCTGTGTGCCGCCTCCACCTGGCAACAAGCCAATGGTTACTTCTGGCAAACCAATGATAGATTTAGGATTGTTTAGGGCTACTCGATGATGACAAGCCAAACAAACCTCATAGCCTCCGCCTAATGCCGTACCATTCATGGCTGCCACAATAGGCTTACCGTTGGTTTCCATTTTTCGGAAAATGGTATTCAGACTCATCGAAAGCTTGAAAAGTTCTTCGGGAGCTCGCCCATTATTTTGAAGAATCATTTTCAAATCAGCTCCTGCAATAAACTCAGGTCGTTCTGAGGTCAGAATAATTCCTTTAACATCAGGATTAGTATAGACTTTTTCAAGTGCCTCAGACAACGCAGGAATAGATTCATTGTTGAGCACATTCATAGGCTGATTAGCGATATTGATGCCTAGTACAGCTATATTGTTTTGGATATTGATAGTAATCATTTGTGTCGTCATTAAATAGAAGTTGAATCATCTTTTAAGTATTGTAGAGCAAACTCTAAATACGCTCAATAACGGTGGCGATTCCCATACCTCCTCCAATACATAAACTAGCGAGTCCCATACCTTTGCCTGTGCGTTCTAATTCATCGAGTAATGTCATCAAAATGATTGCCCCTGTAGCACCAAGTGGATGTCCTAAAGCAATAGCCCCACCGTTTACATTAACCTTGCTATGATCAACTCCCAAAACGTCCATAAATAGCATAGGAATGGCCGCAAACGCCTCATTTATTTCAAATAAGTCTATATCCTGAATATTCATTCCATTACGTTTGAGCACTTTTTGCGTCGCGGGTATCGGACCTGTCAGCATAATGGTAGGCTCTGAGCCACAAACCCCAAAAGCTGAAATTTTTGCTCGTGGTTTCAAACCCAATTTTTCTCCAATAGCTTTATTTCCTATTAATATTCCAGCTGAGCCATCTACAATTTGTGAGGAGTTTCCTGCATGATGAACGTGATTGATTTCGTTAAGTTCTGGATATTTCATCAATGCTAACTGGTCGAGTCCCATTTGTCCCATCATTTCAAAAGAAGGGCGCAGTTTTGCCAAACCATCTACTGTGGTATCTGGTCGCATACCTTCATCGTAGTTGAGCACCTCAATACCAATTTCATCTTTTACCCCAAACATCGAATGACTAAAGCGTCCATCTGCATGAGCTACTGCTGCGCGTTGTTGTGATATTACTGCAAATTGGTCAACTGCCTGACGTGAATAACCATATTTGGTGGCAATCAAATCTGCTGAGATACCTTGAGGAACAAATTTGTGGGTTGCGATAAGTTGTGGATTCATCATCATTGCACCACCATCGGCTCCCATCGCCACACGTGACATTGACTCGATACCCCCTGCAATCATCAATTCTTGTTGACCAGACATGATATAAGCCGCAGCCATATTAACGGCCTCTAAGCCAGAAGAACAAAAGCGGTTGATTTGTACACCTGCGACTGACTGTGGATAACCCGCCGCCAAAACTGCTGTGCGAGCAATATCTGCACCTTGTTCGCCAATAGGCGTTACACAACCCATAATTACATCATCGACCAATGAAGTATCGAGTTGGTTGCGGTCACGGAGTTGCTCTAATACTTGTTGGGCTAATTGTACAGGTTGGATATCGTGTAGTGAGCCATCAGATTTACCTCTTCCACGAGGGGTGCGAACGGCATCGTAGATATAAGCTTCGTTCATAGTTAAACGCTAGTTTTTGATGATTTGAATACCAGAGAAGAAAAACTATTTTAAAATTACATAAAAAGTATGCTTGCATAATATTTTTTATGTGATTTTTTTAATAATAAATTTAGTTTTGTAGAGAATTTGGTATCTTGTTTGTGAAAAATCTTCTATGGAGATTTATACATCGAAGAGTGTCATAAAAAGTATTTTTTCCCTCGACAATTATGCGTGAGCATAGCGATAAAAAGCATTCGACTGGAAAAAATAAAATTTATATTCTTGTTAAATCTTTGAAAATGAATTGATAGTATGAGTTTTCTTTCCCAAATTCCTTAATCAACTCAAACATTTTAACCATGCATCATTTACTTATCGCTTCACTGCTTTCGGTAGGACAGCCTACAGCTCAGTTATCTGACATCACTATTCCTCAGACTATTTCGGTACAGGCCGACTCATTGAGCTTCAAAGACTACTTTGGGAATTATAAAATGCAAGCCAATGATCAGATTCCTAAAATCAAGATTTATTATAAAAATGGCTCATTGGTGGCTTTGGCAGGAGATTATCCTGAAACTAAATTGAGCAAAAAACAAGATGATGAATTTGAGGAAGCGAATTACGGAGCTGCTGTATTTTTTATCAGAAAAGATGGGCTCGTTGTTGGAATAAAAGTAGTCGTACAAGGACAAGAAATGCTTGGCGATAAGGAGATATAAAAAACTTCTGACAAGACAGAACACTATCGTCCAAAGCCGCCACTTTGTACAATGAGTTTGTTTAGTTTGTCAGAAGTTGTATCAATTTTAATTACCCTTTACTCAGCCGCCACTAAGTAAGTTGGTTCAACAATTTTGTGATTAGTTATTTAGTAATTACAAATTTATCTGTCGTGACATATATTGACAAAAGTCAATGGATGAAATATGTATTTATTTGACAGTTGCCGAAAATTAATGTTAAATGAAAATGGTGTCAGTTGAATTCTGACACCATCTTTTTAATCTATAGCCTTTGTCTCTCTTAGATACAATTGTACCGTATTTTCGAGTCCATAATAGAGCGCATCGCATACTAATGCATGACCAATAGATACTTCTAAAAGGTTAGGAATATTTTGTTGGAAGTAGCGAAGGTTTTCCAAACTCAAGTCATGTCCAGCATTGATTCCCAGTCCTAATTGATTCGCCACTTTGGCAGCACTGATAAAATCTTTAATCGCAGCTTCACGATTTTGTAGGTAATATTCAGCATAAGGCTCGGTATAAAGCTCAATTCGGTCAGTACCTGTTTCTTTGGCTCCTTCAACCATACGCTCGTCGGCATCCACAAAAATTGATGTACGAATACCTGCTTCCTTAAACATCGCAATTAAATCTTGCAAGCGACTTTTATGCGTAATTGTATCCCATCCTGCATTTGAAGTGATGGCACCAAGTGCATCAGGTACAAGGGTTACTTGTGTGGGTTTGGTAGCTAATACCAACTCTACAAACTTGCCTTCGGTAGGGTTACCTTCGATATTGAATTCGGTAGTGACGATTTCTTTCAAATCATATACATCCTGATAACGAATATGGCGCTCGTCGGGGCGAGGGTGAACGGTAATGCCTTCTGCTCCAAATCGTTCGCAATCCATAGCGACTTTGACCACATTAGGATTGTTGCCACCTCTGGAGTTACGAATGGTAGCAATTTTGTTGATATTTACACTAAGTTTAGTCATAGTATTCAAAAGCAATGCTCGACAAAAGTGCTTGAATGCCGAGAGTAATGGTGAATGATTGAATAGTTTTGTATTTTTGTAAAAACTGTACAAAATTTCTGTGAAGTTATAGCATAGCTCCTGTTATGGAAATGTTTTGCTGATGATTTTTGTTCAAAAGTAAGAAACAGTATTTTGGGTATCGGGTTTCAGCTATTGGTTTTCGGGTCAATGAGAGAGAGTTGATGATATGCCTTTGGCGGTAGGCTAAATGTTAAATAGTATTTCTTATGAAGTAATAGAAACTTTTTTGCCTAATGCTTATGACGAATACCCTTTTAATTTTAAAACAATTATTTATCAAATAGAACTATGTCACTAAAATCAAATATCGAAGGTGGTATCAAAGATGCCATGCGTGCCAAAGATCAAGATCGTTTGAGAGCGCTTCGTGCTATCAAATCTTTAATTTTATTAGAAGAAACTTCTGGTAACAGTACTGGCGAATTGACTACAGACGCCGAAATGAAAATCTTGACAAAAGCAGCCAAACAACGTAAAGATTCAATGGAAGTATTCGTGGCGCAAGGTCGTAGCGATTTGGCAGAAAAAGAACAAGCTGAGTTGACTGTCATTGAAGAGTTTTTGCCAAAACAATTAACAGAAGAAGAATTAAAAGCCAAATTGACTGAGATCATTGCTCGTGTAGGTGCTTCTGCTCCTTCAGATATGGGTAAAGTAATGGGTGTTGCTACCAAAGAATTAGCTGGATTAGCAGATGGCAAAGTTGTTTCTGCTACTGTTAAAGCACTTTTAGGATAATTTTCTTACATTTTTGACTGTTGATTTTGATAGATTTACTCAAAATCAACAGTTTTTCAACCTTCTATTCTGTGAAAGTCATTGATATTTTTATACTTCTTCCAATTCTGTGGGGAGCTTTTATTGGCTACCAACGAGGAATTATCATAGAAGTAATTTCTATATTGGCTTTTATCATTTCTGTCATTATTGGCTTCAAAACCCTAGGTGTTGCATCTGATTGGCTATCGCCTTACATGACCAGCAAGGTAACCGATAGGGTATTACCTTATGTTGGTTTTGGAGCAGTATTTTTCCCAATTGTTTATCTGATTAATAAATTGGGCTGGGTACTCCGCAAATCTATTAAAGCAACTGTATTGGGGCAATTTGATTCCTTAGTAGGTGCTTTGGTTGGTGGCATGACTTGGGCTTTTGGGATTAGTATTATTCTGTGGCTTGGCTCGGCGATCGGAGTGCAAATTCCTCCCAAAAACGAGAAAGGTCCTTACTATTTATTGCCTATTGTAAAACCATTTGCTCCTTCAATTATTGAAAAAGCTGTGGATAAAGTTCCTACACAAATTAAGAGATTTAGCGAGCCACATAAATCATAAGATTGTTTTCCTCCAACCAACTCATAGAATATTATTAAATTGTAAAAAACTGTATAACAATTGTTTATAAGTTTTTACAAAAATACCATGAATCCATAAAATGCGATAAATCATTGTATTTAACTACCTCTCTGAATATCAATCCGATAAAAATTAGTCGTACCTTTGCAAAATCAATCACTTGTTTATTAAAACTAGACTATCCGAGGATAGTTGTAGCCACAAAAGATATGAGTAGTGCACAGCATTAAAAATTAGGGCTGTACGAAAGATTTCAAACTATTGCGGATTGGGGATTTTTGATTTCGGGAATAAAGTAAAACAACTCTGTTGTTGATAGAGTATTAAGTAAAAAGTGGGTTGTAAGTAGGAAAACGTTATTAGTTAACAGTATATTGGTTATTTGAAGATATTCATAATCAAAAGATTATAGTCAAATTTTGCCTCAGATATACTATTAATTTAATCTTTCCTATTACTTACTTCCGCAATCAAAATAACCAAATCAATACCCTCTAGTATCTTTCGTGGAGGACTCATCAGAAACGTTGAGAGTCCTAGAAAGTAGGCATATCGACTCATCTCGATTTAAGTATAAAGTTTATTATGGAAGTTGTAGTAGCTAACAAAAAAGATATTAGAAAGCTGAGCCTTAGCCAAATTAAAGAGTTTTTGGTAGAAAAGGGCGAGCAAGGATTTAGAGCCAAACAGGTATATGAGTGGCTTTGGAAAAAATCTGTACAAAGTTTTGACGAAATGACAAACCTCTCTAAAAAGATGAGAGAGGTTTTGGACGAAAATTTTGAAATTCGTGCCGTTACAGTAGCTGAAAAACAAGTATCTTCTGACAAAACGATTAAGTCTTCGTTTCAGTTATTTGACCAAAATTTGGTAGAAGGCGTACTAATTCCTGCCGATGACCGTATGACTGCTTGTGTATCCTCACAAGTGGGTTGTTCTTTAACTTGTAAGTTTTGCGCTACGGGTTATATGGATCGCAAGCGTAATCTTGACCCTGCCGAAATTTATGATCAAGTGGTGCGCATCCGTGACCAAGCAGAAGGGCATTATCAAACGCCATTGACCAATATTGTGTATATGGGTATGGGCGAGCCTTTATTGAATTATGCCAACGTATTGCAGTCAATCGAGCATATTACATCGCCAGAAGGCCTAGGAATGTCGCCCAAACGCATTACGGTATCGACAGCGGGTATTGCCAAAATGATAAAAAAATTAGGCGATGATGAAGTAAAATTCAACTTGGCATTGTCTTTACACGCTGCTAATGATGTGAAGCGTAATCAAATTATGCCAATCAATGAGAGCAATACATTAGAAGCCCTCAAAGAAGCATTGCAGTATTTTTACAAAAAAACAGGAAGTAGGATTACACTTGAATATATCGTTTTCTATCGTTTCAACGATACCTTAGAGGACGCAAAAGAACTTTGGCAATTTGCCAAACAGTTTCCTTGTAAGATTAACATTATTGAATATAATCCTATTGCGGAGGCCAACTATACTAACACTGATCCATTGACTTTGGAAAAATTTGCGAAGTTTTTAGAAGAAAAAGGAATGGTTGTAAATGTGCGTCGCTCAAGAGGTAAAGATATTGATGCAGCTTGTGGGCAGTTAGCAGGTAAAAAAAAGGCTGAAAATTAATACATTTGTAATGCCAAGGATTTATGGCACATTTTTTAAAACAAAAAAATCAACAACTAGTTAATACTCAAAACTAACCCTATAATCTTTGAAAATAAAGCTCTGTAAAGAGAATTAAAATTGATTATACAAGAAAACCATCTCAATGGAAAAAGTAAGTTTCAACAACAAGAACAGTGTTTTTTTTAATGCATTACGCAAAAAAGTAAACGATTATTTTCAAGCTAACCAGATTAAGCCAACAGGTAATTACAAGTTGTATTTCAAATCAACGACCCTCCTTGCCAGTGCAGTTGCATTGTATTTGATTTTGGTGTTTTTTACACCTACTGCTTGGGTCTCTGTTTTGCTTTCGGCTTTATTAGGGTTCAATATGGCTGCAATTGGATTCAACATCATGCATGATGGTGCTCATGGGAGCTTTTCAGAGCGTAAATGGGTAAATGAATTGATGGGGTATTCGTTGAATATGATTGGCGGAAGTGTGTACTTGTGGAAATTTAAACATAATTTCAATCACCACTCATTTACTAATATCGATGGGATGGACGATGATATTGATATTAAGCCTTGGATTCGTGTAAGTTCTACACAGGAAAAATATTGGTTTCACCGTTTTCAATACATCTATTGGGTGTTTTTGTATGGTTGGACATATTTGTTGTGGATTTACTGGCAAGATTTCCAAAAATACTTTACTGGAAAAGTAGGCGAAACAAAATTTAGAAAAATGGATACCAAAGAACATCTTATTTTCTGGATTACCAAAATCGGTTATGTAGCAGTTTTTGTAGCATTGCCTATTTACCGTTTAGGAATTGTAGATGCTATGATTGGTTATTTTGTTATTGCCTTTGTTTGTGGGTTTGTAAGTGCAGTAGTATTCCAATTGGCTCACGTCGTAGAACACACAACATTTCCAATGCCAGATGAAGAAACTTCTAAGATTAATGTAGAATGGGCCATTCACCAAATCCAAACTACTGCCAATTTTGCTACTCGTAACAAAATTGTTTCATGGTTTACTGGAGGTCTTAATTTTCAGGTAGAACATCACCTTTTCCCGAAAATCAGTCATATCCATTATCCAAAAATCAACGAGTTAGTAAGAGAAACTTGTCAGCAATTTGGCATTGAATATCTTGAATATCCAAGTGTTTTAAGTGCCTTACGTTCGCATGTGATGTATTTGAAACAAGTGGGAGTTGCATAAGTAATAACGAGTTATTAAGTCTATTTGATTATAAAAAGTCCATTGTGTCATTTTTGATGCAATGGACTTTTACTTTTATAATGGTCTATGAAAATAAATAGTTTGTCTTATAAAATCCTCTTTTGGGCGATTCACCTACTGATTTTTCCTTTTCACTTTTAATCTACTATTTTTCAATAACGAACTCTCATATTCTCAAGTCACAAGTATGTAATCAATCAAACCAAATCAAGGATATGAAATTCAAAATCACTATTGCAATCGCAATTTTATTTGCCACATTGATAGCCTTTAGCTGTAAACAAGATGACTCTGTTGTTTCTTCTTCAGCTACAGCGTCTATTTCTACCTTAAACTGTTCTTCTACAACCTTTTCGGCTACCCCTGTAGCTGGTACTGCCTTTACGGGCACAGCTACTGTTCCTTACACTGGTGGTAATGGAGGTGCCTATGCTACTGGCACAGCGGTTGCATCGTCGGGAGTAACTGGTCTGACGGCCACGCTCGCAGCAGGAACATTAGCGTCTGGAACGGGTTCTGTAACCTTTGCTATTACAGGCACCCCTGCGACAAGTGGTACTGCCACTTTTGCCATTACTGTTGCTGGGCAATCATGTACTATCTCCATGACTGTCAATACTGCTAGCTCAGGGTCATCGGGTTCAAGCGGAACAGGTACTACATGGTCTATAGATACAGACATTACCAATATCGTTTCGATGGCGGAGGCATTTAAAGCTACGCTTTCATCTACACAAATTACTTCGTTACAGGATACTTACAACAAAGCTCATGCTCAAAAATGGTCGAACCTTCCCGAAGGATTATACCGTGGTCGCTCAGGTTTACAGACAAGTACTCTGAGTACAGCACAGTGGACAGCTTTCTATAATTTATTAAAAGTGGCTACTAGCTCAGTAACCAACGAAGGAAATGCCGAATACTTGGGCATTCTGGCGGCAGATGACTATTTGAACTCAATAGGTGGAGGTTCAGATTATGGATCTGGCAACTACTATATTGCTTTTATAGGAACCCCAAGTACAACTGGACTTTGGTGTTTGCAGATAGGCGGTCACCACGGAACAATTATTTATACCTATAATGGTGGAAAAATGACAGGTGGCACGCCATCGTTTCGTTCTACCGAGCCATTCCCTACTTATACATGGAAAACTGTAACTTATAACCCTATTCAACAAGAACAGACGACTCTATCAAATATGTTGAAAGGCTTAAGTTCGACAGAATTAACAACAGCCAAACGTTCCTCGGCACAAAATGATTTGATTTTGGGCCCTGCTCAGGATAATAAATTCCCAACCACAAAAACGGGTGTAAAAGTAGGAAACCTGACCGCTGCGCAACAAGAGCTAGTATTAGCGGCTATTAAAACCTACACTGATGATTTGGATGATAAAGCGGCAGCGGCTGTTTACGCAAAATATAAAGCTGATATTGCAGACACCTACGTCTCCTATTATGGAACTACCAGTTTGACAAGTAGTGGTGACTACGTACTGATTGACGGGCCAAATGTATGGATTGAGTTTTCGATGCAAGGAGGTATCATCGTGAAAAACGCAAATCACCCTCACTCTGTTTGGAGAGATAGAAAAGCTGATTATGGTAGCAACTAGGTGGTATTAATGCTGAATTGCGAGTGGTGAATTGTGAATGTAATTTTTTTTTAGTAATCAGTCATGAGGATTCAGTAACCATATCTCAATCATTTTCTGTAGAAAAATTTTATAGTTTTAGACTAAATCTTAATGTGGGTAAAGTGGATAAGATTTTGCCCACATACGTAAGCTCAAAACTCCACATTTCAAAATCGCCACTCGTACTTATGTCGTCCGTTAAGTTTAAAACTATATATCTTCTTTTTTTCTTTTTAGGAAATTTTCAACTTTTTAGTCACCCTATGCCAAGTTCGATGGTGGTGCTGAAAGTACATGAAAAAAGTATTTCAGGAGAAATACAATTGCCTTTAGGTGAGCTACAATCTGCCATAGGAATGAGCGTAAATGACAATTCTGATCATTTGGTTGAGCGCCTTGGGGATACGCTTCGTCATTACTTGATGGCGCATATTCGCCCAAGAAGTTTTGACGGAAAGGCTTGGACTGTCACTCTAGGAAAAATGTGGGTAACAGAAGAGAAAACAAACCGAGCAACGGGCGATTATAAGGAGCTTATTGTTGCTTTTACAATGAGCCCACCTTTGAATTATGATTTACGAAATTTCTACTTTGACAACGATGTGATTTTGCATCAGGTAGCAAGTCATCAGATTTTGGTAAATATTAAAGAAGATTGGCAACAAGGTTTGGTTTCGGAAGATTCAACTTTACAACAAATTGGGGTAATTGCGCTGGATACTCAAACGGGTAAGATTCCCGTTTTTCAAGTCAGTCTACAGGAGGGAAGTGTCTGGCAAGGATTCAAAAATATGGTAGTACTAGGAATCGACCATATCGCAGAAGGTACCGATCATATTTTATTTATTTTGACCTTGCTTTTGCCAGCCATGCTTGTGGTGGAAGATAGAAAATGGAGTGCCTATAAAGGACTCAAGCCAAGCTTATTGTCCTTGCTTAAAATAGTAACAGCCTTTACTATTGGACATTCGTTAACCTTACTGTTGGGTGCTTCTCAATGGCTGAATTTACCCGTAAAGCCTATTGAAGTCTGTATTGCTATCACAATTTTGATTTCTTCAATACATGCTTTCAAACCTATTTACCCTAAAAAAGAAGTCTTAATTGCAGGAGGTTTTGGGTTAATTCATGGAATGGCTTTTGCCGAAACCTTGACTAATTTGGAGCTCTCTGTCAAGCAAATGATTTTGAGCATTTTGGGTTTTAATATAGGAATCGAACTAATGCAGCTATGTATTATTTTGGTGATATTTCCTTTATTGATTTTACTTTCTCAAACTCGATACTACACCATTTTTCGCCAAATTGGGGCAGTGTTAATGATTATCATGGCAATGGTTTGGATAGTTGAGAGAATGGGTGAATAGTATTTTCTAGTAGCAGGAGCTTTACCTCGCTACTAGAAATAAGAGTTTTTAGACAAGAACATTCATTCTTACACAATACACTCCTGAATTTGAAGCTGTAATGCTTTCCAATCGAGTGGCTCAGATGAAATGAGTTCCAAACGACTATCTCTTCTATAGGCCAAATAATGGCTTGTTGGCATTCCTTCTACACAATTGTATAAATACCAATCTTCTCCCGTTCGTAAAATTCCTTTAGCTCGGTGGATTTTACTGTCGAAATACCAGCGTACAATCAACATATTAAGTTTGTTGAGGTCGAATACTTCTTTATGAGAAAAAATCCAGCCGCATGAATAACTTCCCAAGCCTTTGTTGGGCTTCATGAGGGGTTTCCCTACTCTTGGAACTTGCTGAAATAAAACAGATTGGGTCGTATGATTTTCTACTGGCGACTCGTGCTCTAAATGCTCATTTGGGAATTGAGGTAAACGATTTTCATCAATTCCTAAACTTAACCATTCGGGTTTTAGACGCCCTTGTTCAATTCTGTCAATCACTAGTTTTGGAGGATACAATTCTTCGGCATATTCCCAAAAAAACTCAAGTTCCTCCTCGGTACACAAATCAGTTTTATTAGCGACCAACACATCTGCCAAAGATATTTGATCAAGATAAGTGCCATCGGTTTGATAACGCTCTCGACTCAGTTGGGCTGGATTTAAAATACAAATTGTGGTATCAACGTAAATATCATTTGAAAAGGCACGACTGCGCAACAAATCCAAAATGCTGGCAGGATGCCCCATACCTGTTGGTTCAATCAAAATACGATTGGGACGCAAACGCGTCAGCATCATTTGAAGCGAAAAGTGCATATTTTGTGCTGCCGAGCAACAAATACAACCTCCTTCTACTTCCATGACTTGCAATTCCTTGTCGCCTTCAGATGCCAACGTAAGGTGGTCGATAGACACTTCGCCAAAGTCATTGACTAATACAGCCCATTTTTCGTCTTCTGGCTTTTCTCTAAGCAGATTGACGATAGCAGTGGTTTTTCCAACTCCCAAATAGCCAGTAATCAAATTGACTGGTATTCTCTCCAACATAATTTTATCTTTTTACTGAAACGTACGCTTTAATCGTGAATGATTTCAAACTATTGCGGATTGGGGATTTCTGATTTCGGAAATAAGTGAAATACCTTTATTTTTTACAGAAAATAGAAGCTTACACTTCCGAAATCCAACATCAGATATCCGAAATAGATCAATACAAATTCCCTCACTTATTCTCGTTCCATGTTGCGTTTTACATCTTTTTCCTTGATGGTTTCACGCTTATCGTACAGTTTTTTACCCTTTGCTAAAGCGATTTCAACCTTAGCAAAACCTCTATCCGAAATATACATGCGCGTAGGAACCATCGTTAAGCCTTGGTCTTTTAGTTTGTTTTGTAACTTTCCCAATTCACGTTTGGTTAACAACAATTTTCTATCGCGAAGAGGTTCGTGATTATAGTGAGTACCTTCGCTATATTTCGAAATATTCATCTGACGGATGAATAGCTCTTCATTCAAAAACACGCAATAGGCGTCTGTTAGGTTTACTTTTCCTTGACGAATAGATTTGATTTCGGTTCCCATGAGCATAATTCCAGCTGTATAGGTTTCTAGGAAAAAGTATTCAAAAGAAGCTCTTTTGTTTTTGATGTTAATACTTTTTTCAATTTTCTCTTTTCCCATTTTATTAATTGTGATTGTGTGAATTATGAATGAGAGATTGGCACTGTACTAAAGATGATAAAAACTGTTTATTGCGGATATCGGATGTTGGATTTCGGAAGTATAATCTTCTATATTTTGCAAAAAACAAAGGTATTTTACTTTATTTCCGAAATCAGAAATCCCAAATCTGCAATAGTTTGAAATCATTCGTACAGCCCTAATGAGAGATTTATCTCATTCATTTCAATTTCATAAATAGTTTTTTGCTCTAATTATGACAAAAAAAGCCATACAGTTTATGGCTGTATGGCTTTATGAGCAAAAGACTTATAGCTAAGTCGGGCAGATAAGATTATTTCTTAGCAGCACCTTTTTTCTCAGCGTATTCTTTGTTAAGACCGTCGATAATTTGCTGTGTTACATCTACTGCGTTGTCAGCATATAGAATACCACCACCATTTGAACTATAACCTAAAACAAACTCGTATTTGTTCTCAGCATTGTGCTTTTTGATATACTCACGAATGTTTGAGTAAAGTTCTTCTTGTTTTTTAGCTTGCTCTTGAGCCAAAGCAGCTTGCTTTTGTTGGCTGTATTGTTGCAATTCGCCAGCTTTCTTTCTCAACATCATGTCTGCTGCTTGCAATTCTGCTTGAGTCATTGCTTGAGCACGTTGTTGGATTGCAGCGCCTTCAGTTTGAAGAGCACGCTCACGTTGACCTAAATCAACTTGCAAACGGTAACCTTTGTTTTCAAATTCTTTTTGAGCGTCTTTGTAAAATTGATAGTTCGTCAATAAAGAATCTGTATTTACAAAAACTACTTTTTTTCCGTCAACTGAGATTGCAGCAGAAGATGAAGAAGCTGTACTTGCTTTTTCTTCGCCTTTGTTACAAGAGAATAAAGTTGTTGCAATTGCCAAACCTCCACACAAAATTAGGGATAATTTTTTCATTTTTAAATTGTTAATAGTATTGATAAATCAGATGATACTTGTTAAAAAATGTTCGCAAAGATAGTTTTTTTTAGGAATTATCCATCGTTTTCTCACTGTTACTCAGCATAGTATTGGTGTGGGTGACTGCCTATCTATCTGATGCTAATCTTTGACAAGATAATCATTCTTGACCCAAAAATGCAAATTGAGGTTTGGTAATAGCTACTTTTAGAAGTATAAGGGGGAATTCTACCCTTATTTCTTGATTAATTGTCTTATTTGAAAACCACTGAGTGCTCCGAGTCCTCCGATTAATCCTCCTACGACAAGGGTCACCACAAATAGGGTAACAGCGCTGCCACCTAAGGGTAAAACGCCTGCAATTTTAGTCGTCAGAATGCCTTCGCTACGCCAATGGCTCCAAAATGCCACTGCCAGCCACACAAGTACATTGATAAATGCACCTATTCGGAAAGCACCTCCTGCTGAGCCTGCCAATAAAAATGCAGCTATAGCACTTGCCAAAGCCATTGACCACCACGGTAATAGGTACTGAAACAAAATGGCTAATGCCAATAAGAGTCCTGTAAAAGGACTGAATATTTTGTTATTTGAAGATGCGTTCATTTGTTTTCTACTATTTTGAATAAAAAATCGTAAACTGATATGACTGTCTAATCTTGCTATTTCTTTTTCAAGACTAAGGTTTGCTTGATTCTTTCACTCTTTTCTTCTTTGTTTTGTAAGAAAAGTAAAGAGTTCAATTCTCCCTTACGCCAAGTTTCGACCATATCATCATAATGTGGACTTCCCGGGTTACCTGATTGTCCGCCAGGGAATACACCATATCCTTTTACGGATTTGTCTTTGCCTAACTGTACAATCATACGCCAAGATGGTCCAGTACGACCCGTTGTAGCGTTGACGATTCCACTTCCTCCACCGATTTTAACATCCATTTTACTCAAAGCATCTAGCCCCGGAATAAGGTGTCTGATATCTGTTGATTTATATTTTTCCCAAGCCCAAGCTGTTCCTATTGGTGCATTTTGCCATTTGGTCAAACTGTCAATTGTTGCATTGAGTGTTACATTGGCTAATTCTTCGATGGTTTCTTTCTTATCTTTTGTTCTAAGGTCATCGAACCATGCGGCATTAGGTTGCTTCAAAATCAATTGTAGCGTACGTGCGTGCGATGGCGATTTCATGGGAATGTTTTTGTCGTAGCCAAAGTCATCTTCCCAGATAGCATTGTTCAATAAATCTACCCAGACAGCAAATATGGTTGGACCTATTTCATCAGGGTTGTTGTATTTGTTCCAAAGTTGCAAGACACGCAATGCTGCCATTTGCTTCTGGGTTGGCTTTTTCACAAAACTCAACATCGTTGGCAACCAGTCTTCTGCTTTGAGGTTATAATTATCATTTTGTAATTCTCTCAAGCTATCCACGGTGGCCTTATTCATCGTTTGCAAACGAGTATTGATACGGCGTCCACGTTCGGCAGGAGCAAATTCCCAGTTGATATAGTAAGGATACTTAGGATCAGTCGACGATTGGTTTGCAGAACTTACAAAACCACGTTTAGGATTTTTCACATGCGGGTTATGCAACTGAGGAATAAAACCTTGCCAATCTGCCGCAGGGTTAGTGCCATCCAAAATATATTTGCCTTGCTCACGAGCCTTTAACGGGAATTTTCCATTGACCCACAAGGCAATATCGTTTTGGTTACTGGCAAAAATAAAGTTTTGGGCAGGAGCCGAATAATATCCTAATGCTTTTACATATTCATCATAATTTTTGGCTCGGTTCAAATGATAAAAAGTACTCAATTCTTGTGATTTTTCATGAGCAATCCAACGCAAGGCGTGCCCAGTTGGGATATTGTCCCGAATAGGCTTTTCGTTATCCAAATACACAACAGGACCATGGTGTGTATAAAGAACGGTGTCTACGACTGTTTTTCCACCCTTTACGGTATAGGTTTCTATTCGTTTTTGTATTTTTTTCCATTGGTTATCGTGCCAATATTCTTCTTTTTTAGCATCCTTAAATTTTACTTGATACCAGTCTACCACATCTGCGCCCACATTGGTTACGCCCCAAGCAATATCGTTGTTGAAACCAATGATTACATTGGGCGTTCCTGGCATAGTAGAGCCATAGACATTTACTCCTGGGGCGGTCAACTGAACTTGATACCAAATAGAAGGTAAACTCAGGGTTAGGTGAGGGTCATTAGATAAAATCGGTAAGCCTGTCACAGATTTTTCGCCACCCACAGCCCAGTTGTTGGAGCCGATTCCCTTATCACGCTCTTCAGCAACTTTGTTACTCCCAATTCCGACAAAATCGACAGGGGCTTTGGGTAATGGGATAGGCTTAAAATCTAAAGGGGTTCCTTCTGGAATAATGGGGCTTTCTTTGAAAGGATAATTAGGAAAAAGCTCTTCAGCTACGGCTTTACCATATTTTCCTAAAATATTTGTCATGCGCAAATCGTCTGTACCAGAAGCAAGTACAAATGACATATTTTTGAGAAACAAAGCACTTTTGATAGGTGTCCAAGGTTCTGGAGCATATCCCAGCAATTTATATTCAACAGGGTAATCTCTTGGTTTGAGTTGAGAAATATAGGCATTAATCCCTTCAGAATAAGCTTCGAGTGCTACTTTCCCTTTAGGGTCTTCCATCATTCCTTCAAAAGATTTTTCTGCGCCAAAAACTGACCCCATTCTTCGTTGATAGCGGTCTTGTTCGAGGGCTTTTTCACCTACAATTTCTGTTAGACGACCTGCGGCAAAATGCGTCTGAAACTCCATCTGCCAAAGACGATCTTTGGCTGTTACATAGCCTTGGGCAAGATATAAATCATGGTCATTTTGTGCAAAAATATGTGGTACGCCAGTTTCATCGTATTCCACGGTAACTTCATCTTGTAAGCCTGGGATATTTAAGACTTGAGGTTCAGGTTTAGAAGAAATAGCCTCTGCATTTGTCCAAAAGCCAGTAAAGGGACTTAGAAAATTTCCCATAGGAGGAACATTTCCCCAGCCACGATTCAAGGCATAACAAAGACCTACAGTGATACCGACGGTAACAAGAGTTTTAACAACTTTCATTGGGTGCTTGCGTTTTAGTTTGGTGAATCGGTAAGTTTACAGTGTTCAATTATTGAACAATTGCAATATTTATTATAAATATAAACATTAGAAGTAGAAGAACAATTCGTAGATTGAATACATTCTGTAATTAGTCGTACTTTTTGAAGAAGATAGCAATTAGAGGCCAGAAAAATTTGTAATATGCTATTATCAAAAAAGGTTCTTAAGGACAATTTACTTAAAATTAAGTACTTTTCTATTTTTACCACAATACACTTTTTATCATGATGCAATCTATTATTTTTCAAGGACATAGAGGCTGCAGAGGGCTTTTACCAGAAAATACAATCCCAGCCTTCTTGGAGGCATTGAAGTATCCTATCGACTATTTGGAGCTGGATGTTTGTCTAAGTAAAGACCTTGATGTTGTTGTTTCGCATGAGCCTTACATGAACTCACTTTTTTGTTCGTATCCAACAGGGAAAGTTGTGCGTAAAAGCGAGGAGAAAAACCTTAATTTGTTTCAGCTTTCTTATGAACAAATTCGCAGTTTTGATGTTGGTCAAAGAGGGAATAAGTTATTTCCAGAACAAAAGCCTCAACCTGCTTATAAAGCATTATTATCAGAAATGATTGAAGCTTGCGAGGCCAAACGCAGCTCTTTTCCTGATTTTGGCTATAATATTGAGATAAAATCTGAGGAGAAAGAATATGGAATTAGTCAACCCTACGATGTAAAGGTATTTTGTGATAAAGTATTTGAAGTCTTGAAAAATATCAATCCTAAAAAGGTTATTGTTCAGAGTTTTGATTTTAATATTTTGAAATACTGTAAACAACAAATGGATTTGGGAGTTTATCCTAAAGTACAACTTTCAGCTTTGGTGACTAATGAGGGGGTTCGGCCTTCATTAGAAAAATTAGGCTTTTTACCTGATTTTTTCAGTCCGTATTATAAGAGTTTGACAGCGGGTAAAATAAAAATTTGTCATCAAAAAGGCGTTCGTGTAGTGCCTTGGACTATCAACGAGGTCGAAGATATGCGTCATTTGATTAGCATAGGAGTCGATGGAATTATCACTGATTATCCGAATAGGATTGTAGAGATTTGAAGTTTTTAGACTTTACCCAAAAATAGCCCAAGTCTGAGACTTAAACTAGAGTGTATCAACATAAACTACGTCTCTAGTATATTTGTGACTATAAAACATTAAACGTATTAGAATTACTCAAAATGCTAACTTTTCCCAACGCTAAGATTAATATAGGACTTTATATCACCGAGAAACGTGCTGATGGATTCCATAATTTAAGTTCATGTTTTTATCCTGTGGGTTGGAGCGATGCGCTAGAGATATTACCAGCAGAGACTTTGAGTTTTGAGAGTACAGGTATCGAGATCCCTGGTGATGCTAGTCAAAATCTTTGTTTGAAAGCCTATCATTTGCTCAAAAAAGATTTTCCTGAAATGCCTCCTGTGCGTATTCATTTACACAAAGTTGTACCAATTGGAGCAGGTTTGGGGGGAGGGTCGGCAGACTGTGCTTTTACGATTAAATCACTAAACTCGTTATTTGATTTAGGGTTAGACGATAAAGCCATGCAGACGTATGCTAGTCAGTTGGGGAGTGATTGTGCTTTTTTTATTGAAAATAACCCAAAATATTGTTTTGGAAAAGGCGACCAATTTGATGAAATAGCTGTTTCTCTGAAAGGGAAATATATCGTATTGGTCAACCCTAATATTCATATTTCAACGGCCGAAGCATACGGTTCTATCAAGCCCAAGCCAGCCAATGTTGATTTACAAATAGCATTATCTCAACCCGTAGCTACTTGGAAAGATGCTATTTTGAATGATTTTGAAACGAGTCTGGCGCCTAAATATCCTGTAATTCAAGAAATTAAAGATACGCTTTATGAACTAGGTGCGGTATATGCCAGTATGACGGGTTCGGGCTCGACAGTATTTGGTATTTTTGAAAATACTCCAGAAATAAAACAAGCATTTAAAGATTATATGGTTTGGCAAGGTCCTTTGGAATAAATAAAAGATCTAGCCTTTCTTCAATTTAAAATTATGCAACGCAAAGAACCTTTTAAGTTTATGCTACAGTTGGCCATGTTTGGAAGTGGCTTATTGTTTTTGGGCTTACTGGTATTCTATACCATATTGAGCCGACCCCAAGCTGGTTTTGGCAAACTAATTTTACCCGAAATTTTTTGGGCAAGTACATTATTGATATTAATCAGTAGTCTTACCTTGCATCTTGCCGATTGGAGTTTCGATAAGCATCATTTCAAAAGCTATCGGTTCTATATGGGAACCACGCTTACGCTAGGTATTTGCTTTATTATTATGCAATTATTTGGCTGGAAGGAGCTATTTGAACTCAATGCCAACTCAGCGATTCGAACCTCCCGAGGATTCATTATCATGATTTCTGGACTACATATTCTCCATATCGCTGTGGGGTTGATTTTTTTGGTAAAAATCTTTATTGAATCGCTCAAAAGGCTCTCTTATGTAGAATCTTTTGTGTATTCGGTAAACCCTCCCAATCAGCTCAAAGTTAATCTAATTGTGTTTTATTGGCATTTTGTAGATATTCTCTGGGTAATCCTATTTTTGTATTTGTGGTGGCAGAATTAGATTTAAGTTTTTTATAGAAGGCACAAGGCAACAGGCACAAGGCAAAGAGTTGTGCTTGCCTAATGCCTACAGCTTACTAATGCAATTGTATGCAGCATCAATACTTATTTCTTGTAATACAGCATTTTTTTACCTGTGTTATAATCCGTTAATAGTAAAGCTCCTTTTTCGATATAGTATTTCGAATTGGGAACATCGATTACTTTGCCATTGATAGTAATGCGCCAATACAACATATTCCCTTTGGTAAACCAGCGAGCACCTGCGGCTTTGATTTGAGCAATTACAGAGTTATCTCCTCCTCCTGAAGAGTTTCCAGAGCTATTGGGGCCACTTACATAAGCGCTTGAGCCTCCATCGTCGATAGTGCCATCGGCATTGAGTACAATAGTAGTGCTACTTCCTCCATAAAATCCTCCGTTTGAAGAATAATTTTCATGATGCGTCCATGCGCCAACAAGATTGGGGTCACGAAATAATCCATCAGGTTTTGTGGCTGAGGTAGCAGGCTTTGTAGGCTCTGTTTTTTTGGCAAAACTCCCTTGTAAAATAACCTGATTATTGTAGCTAATCTGTTGTTGGATTGTGTTGTTTTGCCAAATCATCTCAAGACCAAATACGGTTCCATCTTGGTATGAAAGCGTGCCAATGGCATTGGGAGTATTGACGGTACATTTTAATTCGTAGCTTTCAATATTTGCACCTGAGTGCACATGTAGTTTACCAACGATTTGGCTGTTCCCAGCACTTGTAATGGACATTTCGGCAGGTAAAGAACCTCCACTGCCTTGAACTTGTCCTTGCCAGTTACCAATAAAATTTTGAGCAATAGTTTCAGATAGAGACATAAAGAAGAAAGATAGATATATAAGCGTTTTCATACCGAGCGTTTAGGATTATTACCTAACTAAAATAGCTCATCATGTGGCATTCTACAAAAAAACAGGAGGTTTCTGAGTAAGTGGAGAGAGAAATTCATATTTGATTTTCAGTAGCTTAACTAATTGAGTGAATTGAGATTGAGAGAATGAGTGATTATTATAAAATTTGAATGCCAACTGTAGAGAGGCAATGATTGCGTCTTGAGCCGAGTTATATCAAAAAAGCGGTCAGAAATTATTTTCCGACCGTTTTTTAGACGCAAAACATTGCGTCTCTACTACTCAAGACTCATGTTTCACTCTACTCTTCTCCTTCGCCACCTGCTAGCATAGCTTGTAAAACAGAAGCATTTGCTTTGACGATTTCTTTTGATGGTAGCGTTTTTTCGAGGATAATTTCTACCATACCATTTTCGGTAATACCTAGTTTTACAGGAATTTGTTGATAACTATTGGTTTTGAGTTTCACAAATATTAATCCACCTTCTCCGCGACGAACAACTGCATCTTCGGGCAAGGTCTGAACAGCTTTTTTACCTGTCAAAATCTTAGTATTTACGTATTGTCCTACCACTAATTTTTGTTCCAAAACCTCATTATCTAGGTGTCCATGAACCAAAATAGCTTTGGTTGGACCTTCGATGGTTTGTCCGACCAAAATCACTTTCCCTGTTAAAGGCTTATTGGCAAGTCTAGGATTTTCAAGCAATAATGTTTGACCCACTTGTACTTTATTCGCATCTTTTTCAAAAACATTCAACTCCAAGTGCATGTGCTCACGGCTCACGAGTTCCATCATGACATCGGTAGGAGCGATGTTTTTCCCTATGTTGACATAAACCATTTTGGTTACGCCATTAATGGGCGAAATAACGTTGATTGATGGCGTAATTGTGCCCGCTTTGAGTTTAGCGATATTACAACCAATCAACTTAAGTTTTTCTTCCAAACCATTAATCATTGCTTTACCTGTTTGGTATTCAGCATCAATTTGTTGCAATTTCTTTTTTGAACCAACATTCTCTTGATTTAGGGTTTCTTGACGACTCAAATCCTGTTCTTGGAATTTTTGTTTGCTCAAGGCTTGTAAATATTCCTGTTGTAGCTGCACATATTCCATACTCTGTACTACTGCCAATACTTGCCCTTTACGAACTGGCGTGCCAGGCAATAAATCAATTCTTTTGACAAAACCTGCAATCGGCACGCTCACCGAAATCATTTGTTGAGGTGGCACTTCTACCTTGCCATTAGCAGTAACCTCTTCGCCAACAATGGTTTGTTCAAAATCACCCACTGGCAACTGAACATTTTTAGCTTGAGCCTCGCTCACATGAACGATATCTACCACCTTTTCGGTAGTTGCTTCAGTTGCTGTTTCGGATTTTGGGTCTTTTGAGCAGTTCCATAAAAGTAAACTAGACAAAAGTGTAATATATATAGGGGCTTTCTTATTCATGGCCTACAAGAGTTTCGATATTGATAATTACTTGATTAAAATTGTGTACTTCGCTCAAATACATTTCTTTGATTTGCCAAGCCTGCGTAATGCTTTGGACAAACTCCACGTATTCTATTTCTCCAGCTTGATAGCTTTTATGCGCAGTGCTAATCATCAAATTAGCCTGCGGAATAGCAGAACTTTGATAATACTGTACTGATTTTCTTAGCTTTTCTAGCTGAATCTTTAGCGATTGTAATTGCTTGGCAGTTTGCTGTTCGGCTAGAGACAAGCTTTCTTTGGCAATTTGCTCATTGATACCCGCGGCATTGATTCGTGCCTTTTGTGCCTTGGCAAAAAGAGGAAAATTGAGCCCTGCTTGAACAAAGTTTTGGTTATAATTTCGCTCAATACTTTGGTTGGTAATACCTACTTTAAAATCAGGCTTCAAACGCTCTTTCTCGAGTTTTGTTTGTAGTTGACTCACTTCAATTTGCTGTCTAAGCAATTCCAAATACGGATTATTACTTACTTCTGTTATTTGAAGCTGCAAAGGTTTTTGCATATTGGTCTGATTATCAATCACAAAATCAGCAGGAATATTGAGTAAAAATGAAAGGCTTTGATAAAGACTCTTTTCATCAGACAAAATACTTTGAATTCTATTTTGAATTTCACGCAGACGAGTTTCGGTCGAAACTTTTTCTAGTAAATTGGTTTCACCCGTTTGATAGCGTAAAGACGCCGCCTTGAAAGCACTTTGGTACAAGCTATCTTGTTGCTGAACCACCTTGAGTAATTGGGTATTGAGTAAAATTTGATAATACAAACTTTTTACCTCTGCTACTACTTGATTCTTCGTCATATTTAGACGTTTTTCGGACGAAGCAGTATGACTTTTCAACAGATTTTCTTGTGCCTTGTACAAAGAGGGAAAAGCAAATGATTGTCCCAAACTAAAAGTTACATCATTGTTGGTATAGGTCTGCGTACGACCAAATTGGGTATCAAAACTAGTTTTGGGCAAGTCTTTCGCTGTTTTTTCTAAAGCCCTATTGCCCGAAATTTCAAGTTTGCCCACCTGTATACTTTGATTTTGTTGAACAGCTTTCTCTATACAGTTATCCAGCGTCAAAACTGGCGTGTTTTGGGCAGGTGCTGTTTTAACTATTCCGAAGCTCAACAATACAAGAATCATTGCTATCGAAGGTTTGATTTTTACCTTAGTAGCCATAAGACTATAAATCGCAGGTAATACCACCAAGGTCAATAACGTTGCAGAAATCAAACCACCGATAACCACCGTCGCCAAAGGGCGCTGTACTTCAGCACCTGGCGAATGTGAAAGTGCCATTGGCAAAAAGCCTAAAGAGGCTACTGCGGCTGTCATAACTACGGGGCGAAAACGCGTCTTAGTACCTTCTATAATTCGCTCATAAATATCAGTAATACCCTGTTTTTCAAGACTATTGAAATAGGCGATCAATACAATCCCGTTGAGTACAGCTACACCAAATAGAGCAATAAATCCGATACCAGCCGACACCGAAAACGGCATTCCACGAAGCCATAGCGCCATTACGCCGCCAATAGCAGATAACGGAATAGCGGCAAAAATGATAAGTGCTTCTTTGAGAGAATTAAACGTAAAAAACAATAAGGCAAAAATGAGGAATAGTGCAACAGGCACTGCAATTGCCAAACGACTTTTGGCTGCATTGAGGTTTTCAAAAGCTCCTCCATATACAAAATTGTACCCTACAGGAAGTTCTACTTTTTTGTCTAATACCTGTTGTATTTCATACACCAAGCTTTCAACATCGCGGTTACGAACATTAATACCGATGGTAATACGACGACGAGCATTATCACGAGCAATTTCGGTAGGAGCGTCCTGATATGAAATATTGGCGACTTGCGATAAAGGAATTTTACCCCCATTTGGCAAATCGACATACAAATCGCTGATATTTTGTAAATCTTTGCGATACGCAGAATCAAGACGAACTACCAAACCGAAGCGTTTTTCTCCTTCATACACTACCCCAGCTTCTTCGCCAGCAAAAGCAGTTTTTACAAGAGCGTTCAATTCTTTTATTTTAAGACCATACTGAGCGATTTTCTCACGATTATAGTCCACAACCATTTGTGGTACGCCCTCGATTTGTTGTACCTTCAAGTCTCCAACACCTTCTATTTTAGCGATATGCTTGGCACATTCTTGCGCTTTTTGGTATAAAATATCCAAGTCCTCTCCAAAAATTTTAATCGCAACATCAGATTTTGTTCCTGCTATTAGCTCATTAAAACGCATTTGAATAGGTTGTGTAAATTCAAAATTTACCCCAGGCAATTCCGACAAAGCATCGTCCATTTTCGCAGAAAGCTCTTCCATTGTTTCTGCTTTTTTCCAGTGCTTCATGTCTTTTAATTCAATAATTAAATCACATGAATTGATTCCCATAGGATCAGTAGGAATTTCGGATGCTCCAATACGAGATACTACTTGACTTACCTCATCTGGAAATTCTCGAAGAATAATTTGTTGCGCTCGGGTATTCATTTTAATACTTTGAGATAAAGAAGCATTGCTATGCAAAAGCGTCTCCACCGCAAAATCACCTTCGTTTAACTCTGGAATAAACTCACCACCCAACGAACTGAATAGCAATAAACTACCCGCAAACATCGCCACTGCCGAACCAACTACCACTGCTTTGTGGTGCAATACCCAGCGAATAATAGGAGCGTAGAATCTGTATAAAAAATTGATAATTTTATCAGAAATAGTCTCTTTCAAATTGACTTTTTTACTCAATAACAAAGATGACATCATGGGGACATAGGTCAACGATAAAATCAAGGCCCCGACTATAGCAAAACCAACCGTTTGCGCCATGGGCTTAAACATTTTTCCTTCAATACCCGTCAAGGCTAATATCGGGAAATACACAATCAAAATGATAATCTCACCAAAAGCTGCTGATTTTCGGATATTTACTGCTGAATGATATACTTCATCATTCATCTCTTGTTGTGTCAATGTAAGTGTATGATTTCCTGCCTTTTGGGCTCGTTCGTGTAAATGATGAATAATGGCTTCGACAATAATCACAGCACCATCCACAATTAACCCAAAGTCGATAGCTCCTAATGACATCAAGTTGGCAGATACCCCAAAGAGGTTCATCATACTAAATGAAAACAGCAAACACAATGGAATCACAGAGGCTACCACAAGGCCAGCACGAAGATTTCCTAGGAGTAAAACCAATACAAAAATGACAATCAAACCACCTTCTACCAAGTTTTTCTCCACAGTACCTATCGCCTTATCAATCAACTTACTACGATCCAAAAAAGGTTGAATGGTAATACCTTCTGGAAGTGATTTTTGAATTTCTTTGATTCTGGCTTTTACGTCTTGAGTTACGACCTGAGCCGAAGCGCCTTTGAGTAACAATACCACCGCACCAACAGCCTCACCTTCGCCATTGCGAGTCATTGCCCCGTAGCGCACAGCGTGTCCAAACTGCACAGAAGCCACATCTTTGACCAACACAGGCAGCCCTCCGCGATTAGCTACTACGATATTACCGATATCTTCGACATTTTTCACCATCCCTTCCGAGCGGATAAAATAGGCATCTGTTCCTTTTTCGATATAGCTACCTCCAGAGTTCGAATTATTATCTTGCAGGGCAGTAAAGAGCTCATTTAAAGTAACATTAGCCGCACTAAGACGTTCTGGATTAATAGCCACTTCGTACTGTTTCAGATTTCCTCCAAAAGAACTAACTTCTACAACTCCTTTGATACCAAGCAATTGTCTTTTTACAATCCAGTCTTGAATTGTACGAAGTTCGGTGAGAGAATAGTTGTTTTTAAATTTTGAATCAACTGCTAGCGTATATTGATAAAACTCTCCAAGTCCTGTTGTGATAGGTGCTAGTTCGGGACGCCCAGCACCTGCAATCAGATTGGGCTCCGCTTCCTTAAGCTTTTCAGTTACCTGTTGACGAGCTTTTTCAATAGGTACATCGTCTTCAAATACTACAGTAATAATCGACAAGCCCATTCTCGAAAAAGAGCGAATTTCCTTCGTATTCGGAACGGTTCTTAAGGAGATTTCTAGTGGAATAGTGATAAATTTTTCAACCTCAGTAGCAGGTAAAGCGGGAGATTGAGTGATTACCTGCACTTGGTTAGATGTAATATCTGGCAGGGCATCTACGGTAAGCTGAGTCAAGGAAATTCCACCCCAAGCAATTAAGCTCAAGACAAATAATCCAATAATCAGCTTTTGATTTATGCTGAATCGAATTAATGAATCTATCATTAGTTTATTAAAATAAAGGTAGTGAGGCTGGTTATTGAGCTGATTGGTGATGGAGCGATTGAGTGAGATTATAATCGTTTATGAATCTCTCAAAACATCAATACAAGTAGGAGGGCTGTGTGGTGATTTGAATCGTTGAAACTCATTATTACACTCAAACTTATAGTCATGCTGATTATTGAGAACAGAGTAAATACATGAGATTTTTAAAATCCATTTACGTATTTAACCACAAAATGCTCAATAGCAAATCACTCATTCACTTTCTCTCAATAAAGAGCCGAGAATGTTAATTTTAAATAAAAGGAAGATATTCGATTAGAATCGGGGTGGATTGAGTAGCGACGAGGCTAATAGGAAGTCGTAAAGGTTTTGCCAAACAAAGTTTGGACCAACAAAACCCTTAATAATAGGCTTAAATTTCAGCGAAATTTGCTGAAAAAAGGATGGCAAAAAGGCATGAACCGCCTGAGAGTCCAGACTAGGCAAGTGTGAATGTGAATGTTTAGCAGTTTTGGTATGATTTGAGGCTGCTGAATAGTGCATTGCTAAAAAGCTCAAAAAGCTCATATTGCTTTTTTCGGTCTTACAATGCCACTGGTAATGCTTCACTAACTCGCCTATTTTTGCCAACTGCAAAGTATCCACCTTTGGAAAAAGACTTCCCAAAAGGATAGTGACACTTAGAAATATGGCAATAATTTGTTTCATGAAACAAAGGTAGTTGTTAAATCCAATCTAAAAGTATTTCGCTATAAAAACTTTTCCAGATTGGATTATTTTTATTTTTTGATTGGAGCAAATTAAGACTAAAAAGTTTAATCTTATTACTCATTTTTATAAAAATGTTGAAAAATAGATACTCAAATGCCCTTCCTCATGCATTTTTAATCAAAATATAACAATTTTCCACAAAAGTTATCCACATTTTAAACTTGTCCACTGTGGAAAAGCCCCTAATTGTGGATAAGTCTTTTTTAGCCGATTTTATGTCAAACGTCCTAAATTTGGCTAATTATTTATAACGATTCTAAGGTACGTTTTCTATTCAGGAGTTTAATCTTGTAGAAATAAATAAGCCCCTTGCAAAACAAAATGTTTTACAAGGGGCTATTATATCAACAGTTCATGACTACATTGCTTTCAAACGAGCAATCGTCTCCTCCAATGCCTTAATCTTCGACTCAGCATCGGCTAACTTTTGGCGTTCTTTTTCTACAACATCAGGTTTGGCATTGTTGACAAATCTTTCGTTTGACAATTTTGCTTCCACTGATTTTTTGAATCCTAAGTTATATTCTAACTCTTTAGTAGCATTTGCTAATTCTGCTTCTACGTCTAGTTCTCCTTCGAGACTAATAAAGAATTCATCAGCTTTTAATACAAAAGAAATAGCGTTTTCAACATTGCTAGATACATATTCTATTGCAAAGGTATTTGCGAGCTTCACGATGATTGATTCTAGTTGCTTATAACGAGCTACATCTTCGGTTTTAATCGCCAATGGCAATCCCGTTTTTGGTGAAATTTGTTTTGTATTACGCGTCTCACGAACTTTTGAAACAATACCAAACAAGATTTCAAAATCAGCCAATACTTGTGTATCGATTTCGCCAGCTACTGGATAAGCCGCACGGCAAATACTTTCACCTTCTTGACGCTCTGCAATTGCTTGCCAGATTTCTTCGGTAATAAATGGCATATATGGATGAGCCAAAGCCATCAATTTTTCAAAAATCCCGATAGTCGCATCATATGTAGCTTGGTCGATTGGTGAACCAAAAGCAGGTTTGATAATTTCGAGGTATTGTCCACAGAAATCATCCCAAATCAAGTTATAAATCGATAACAAGGCATCCGAAATACGGAATTTGCTAAAATGGTCTTGAACTTCAAGTACAACCTGACTAATTTTTGAGTTAAACCATTTGATTGCTAATACATTACCTGCTGGTTGTTCGGCATCGGCAATTTCCCAACCTTTTACCAAACGGAATGCATTCCATACTTTATTACAGAAGTTACGTCCTTGTTCGCACAATTTATCATCAAACAACAAGTCGTTACCTGCAGGAGCCGAGAATAATAAGCCCGAACGAACGCCATCGGCACCGTACTGCGCAATCAAATCTAATGGGTCTGGGGAGTTACCCAATGATTTTGACATTTTGCGACCTTGCTTATCACGTACAATACCCGTCAAATACACGTTACGGAATGGCAGTTCTTCTCTCCACTCATAACCTGCGATAATCATACGAGCTACCCAGAAGAATAAAATATCTGGACCTGTTACCAAATCATTGGTAGGGTAGTAGTATTTAATATCTTCATTTTCAGGATTTTCGATACCATCAAATACCGAAATTGGCCACAACCAAGACGAGAACCAAGTATCTAGTACGTCTGGGTCTTGTGTCAAATCTTCTTCGGTCAAGGCAAATAACTGCAATTCGTGTTGAGCTTTGCGTAAAGCTTCACGCTTATTTTTAGCAACGATTACAGTACCATCTTGCAAATAGAAAGCTGGGATTTGTTGTCCCCACCAAAGCTGACGGCTAATACACCAATCATGAACATTTTCCATCCATGAGCGGTAGGTATTTTTGAATTTTGAAGGATACAACTTAATGTTGTCATTCATTACGTTTTCGAGTGCAGGTTTTGAAATGTCTTCCATTTTCAAGAACCATTGCAACGACAATTTTGGCTCGATTACAGCACCAGTACGTTCTGAAGTTTTAACGATTGATTTATATTCTTCAACTTTTACTAAAAATCCTGCTTCTTCTAAGTCTTTTACGATATTGCGACGAGCAGCAAAACGGTCTTGACCAACATATAAAACTGCCTTTTCATTCAAGAAACCAGCGTCATCCAAAATATCGATAACAGGTAATTTATGCTTCAAGCCTAATTCATAGTCATTCAAATCGTGTGCAGGTGTTACTTTCAAACAACCTGTACCAAAATCCATTGCTACGTATTCGTCGGTAATGACAGGGATAGCACGACCCAGCAATGGAATCTCTACTGATTTTCCGTGATAAGCTACATAGCGCTCATCGTTTGGATTCACACAGATAGCAGTATCGGCCATGATGGTTTCTGGACGCGTAGTTGCAATCGTCAAAAACTCACCATCAGCACCAACTACTGGATATTTGATATGGAAAAGTTTTGCCTGAACATCTTTCTCGATTACCTCTTCGTCTGAAAGAGCTGTTTTACCTTGTGGATCCCAGTTTACCATACGAACGCCACGATAAATTTGTCCTTTTCCGTACAAACGAACGAACGTATCGATTACGGCTTCGTACAAAGATGGCTCCATAGTAAAGCGAGTTCTATCCCAGTCACAAGAAGCACCTAGCTTTTTCAATTGATCAAGGATAATACCGCCGTATTTATCTTTCCATTCGTGAGCATATTCCAAAAACTCCTCACGAGTAATATCTTTTTTCTCGATACCTCTCTCTTTCAACATTGCCACGACTTTAGCTTCTGTTGCGATTGAAGCGTGGTCAGTACCAGGCACCCAACAAGCCTCCTTACCTTCCATACGAGCCTTACGAATAAGGACGTCTTGGATGGTATTATTCAACATGTGTCCCATGTGCAAAACGCCTGTGACGTTTGGTGGTGGAATGACTATCGAATAAGGTTCTTTATCAGGATTAGGCTTGGATGCAAATAGCTTGTTGTCAAGCCAATATTGATACCATTTGGCTTCAATTTCTTGTGGAGTGTACGTTTTTGAAATCATATTTTTATGAATCTATTGTATTGGGCAAAATGCTTCAGCCTTCGATTACATGGTTTTGGAATAAAATTTATGAATACCAAAAGCTTAGATTATCTTGCCTAACAAATTTTAGTTTGCAAAGATAGGGATTTTGACGCAATGGCAGGCTAATAAAGTGATTTTCAAGCGTACGCTTTTTGTAAATCTGCGTGTATCTTCGCCAAACAATTACATTTCTTTATTGGTTAAACCTTTAGATTTTAACCAGACATCTACTCAAAATTATGTTACTCAAACTTGGATTGTTCTTCGGCACGTTTTTCTTTATGGAGGGATTTGCATGGTTTACTCATAAATATATCATGCACGGAATCATGTGGAACTGGCATGAATCGCATCATGTGCATCACAATGAAGTACTTGAAAAAAATGATTTGTTTTCAGTTGTATTCGGGCTTATTTCTACCGTTACCATTGTGGTAGGGGATTTAGTACCAGAGTTGTGGTTTTTGTTCTGGATAGGGCTGGGCGTGGCACTTTATGGTACATTTTACTTTATTTTTCATGATATTATCGTACATCGTCGTATCAAAATCAAGTACATTGCCAAGAGTAAATACATGAAAAGAATTATGCGAGCACACTTTATTCACCACAAAGTACATACACGCGATGGGGCAGAAGCATTCGGTTTTTTGTATGCTCCCAAAAAATACGAAGGAGGAAAGGAAAGAATCTGATTGAGTGCGGAGTGCGGAGTTGTGAGTGCGGAGTTTAATAGAATTTTCTCAAACATGAATCATTCCAAATCTAATGACAAGTGCTTAGAACTTCTATTTGAATTTTACTTGTAGAGACGCAATACTTTGCGTCTAAATCGGTAGGATTTTGAATGATAATATCAACAAAAGTCATTAAAAAGCGGTCGAAAATTATTTTTTCGACCGCTTTTTAATATCATTATGCTAGAGTTAACTTGGCTTGGGAAGCAAGCCTTGCGTATCTACAGTTAGCACAAAATTTTACCATAATCATTCATGCACTCAATTTAGAGATAACATACCATGAAATAGATTAGATTACATTCAGAAATCCTACATCAGAAATCCGAAATTGATAATTTCAGCATCCACTTTGTGCCTTTGCTCCTTGACACTTTGTGCCTTTTAAAATTTTACTCCAACAAAAGCAACAACATTTCGGCTGCTTGCCAAGCATTGGTAGGGGCAATTCGTAAATCAACCAAAGTTTGGTCAATGATACCGAGCGATTCGTATTTTAATTCATTTACCTCTGCTTCCCAAGTCAAAGGATATTCACGAGCTGAGATTGGACCTTTATTTTGTTTGAAAAAATGGTCTTCCGCCCACACATATTGTGGCGAGTTCAAGGCTAGGTTATCATCTACCTGATCTCCTTTCACATAGTCTTTCTGAAAATCCCACCAAATCAAGGAAGAGTAAGAGTCATATTGTGAGGGAATTTTGTATTTATCAGGCAATTGCATCTCTTTCAAGCCAAATTTCAACCATTTTGTCTGATAAACAGCGTGTGGAAGCATATCGGCAGTACGCCCTTCGATAAACCCTCCTTTGTCGAAGTTATCAACCTCGTCCAAAATTTTCGTTACTAAGGAATGTTTTTTATCAGCCACTGTCGAAAGCATATATAATACCTGCCCTAGGTTGTCAGCCTCGGCATAGCCAGCATTGTTATTACGGTCAAAAGGCGTATTCAAGCCTTTAATCCAAGCTTCTACCAAAGGTAAATTATTGGTCTTTTTTAGCGCCATTGTAATAATTGCCGCGCTTTTAAACCAAGGTTTGGTATAAACAATCGTATTCACTAAAGGTTTTCCATCCTGAATATTTACCAATAATTCATGATGCAATGTTCTTAATACAGAAGGGAATTTCTTATCGCTAAAAGTTGGTAATGTAATAGGACTTTCGGCAAGAATAATCTGAAGGTTATTCTCATACACATAAACACCTGTTTCATCTTCTTGAATATCGACAGCACGTCCATCTTGCAACTCCAAATGAACCAAATATTCCGAAGGTACAATCAAGGTAGATTTTACTTTCCAGCGGCGAATCACACGTTTATCGCTTAGTGAGATAATTCGTCCGTCTTTGTAAAACATTTTGGCACGATTGCCCATACCAAAAAAGAAAAACTTAGCATCTGGAAGATTACGTTTTTTGGGGTGCTCTTTTCTAAAGCCTAATAATTCCTCACGATAGGTCTGAAGGGCTTTTTCGGCTTTGGATTGTGTATATAACTGCGCATGACTGTAATGAATATCAAGCAGATACAGGAGGCTAGTGATTAAGAGTATATAATGTTTCATGGCTTATTGATAGCATTAAAACATCAAATTTAGAGAATTTAAGGACATGAATTCCATATTACCGATTTTTCGATGTAGATACAGAGGTTGAATAAGTACTAATACTTAGTACTATTGAGTGGTTTGTGATTTAGTGGATGTGATATTTCGGGTTTGGGATTTTTGATTTTGGAAATATGAAAACCCACCTTTATTACTTCCCAAAAGTAGGTTACACGTCCGAAATCCTACATCCCAAATCCGAAACTATTGATATGCTTTAGATTCTTTCAATATTGTCTTCTGGCACTAAAGGAAGATTATGAAATTTGAGATAGAGCTGTGCCAATACAATCACATCTTCTTGACAATATCTAGCAATTTTAGGAAGGTCTTTTTCAATATAGTAGGTGTGATTTACCAAATCGCCACTCAGTTCTACTTTGCTGCTTGGGATATTGAAAATTGCTGCTAGTAAATCTAAGGAAGTATAATTTTTCTTGTCTCCAAACTTCCAAAGCTCTAAAGTATCCAAATGCGGTATTTCCCAAGGCTTTTTACCTGCTAGCTGTAAGGCTTTAGGAATATTCACTCCATTGACCAACATTCGTCTGCATAGGTACGGATAATCAAACTCTTTGCCATTATGAGCACAAAGCATAAGGCTATTGCCTTTGTATTTGGACTCAATCAGCGAAGTAAATTGTGTTAAAAGCTCTGTCTCTGAGTCGGCAGTGAGCGTTTTTACCTTGAAGCAAAGCTGATTATCATCGTCCCAATGAAAAAAGCCTAAACCAATTGCAATCACCTTACCAAACTCGGCATAAATCCCAGCTCGTTCAAAATACAATTTTCCCTCATCATATTGGTGGGGATTTTGCATATAACTTGCCTTTTTTGACCAAAATTCTTGCATACGTGTAGGCACTTCGTCCCAACTACCGTAAGCAGAAACAGTTTCGATGTCAATAAATAAGAGATTTTTTGCGATTTTAGCTAAGTCGAGCATACAGATATTGGTTATAGTGTAGGAAAATATTGAGGCTGTTAGCGAAGCACTTACAGCCCATATTGATTATTCATGCAAAACTCCTTCTAAACCCAATTGGGCAATTGGGATGAGGTTTTCTTCACGGATACTTTCAGGAACAAAGATAAACTTTTTATCAAAAATCTGATTTCCAATATAATAGCTCACCCAATATTCGTTGTTAATATGAAAAACTTCAGGCGAAATAGGCTCTATTTTCACAATTTCTTCTCCTGCAACTTCTTTAAAAAAATAACGTAATGAGGCAGTTTTGATTTTGTTCCCGTCGACATCTACACCATAACCGCTAGATGTAACAAACACTGTATCGATTGGGTGTTTCAGACGATTAATTAAATATACATCCCAAAGGACATTTCCAAGTTCATCCTGACGACGTGCAACAGCCACTTTTACGCCATCGACGGTAGGATGGATGATATCTTTTTTCATAAATGCTTTTGTGTGGTTGGCTGTTTTTAGACAGCTATTAAAACCTAATTTTGCTCAATTTCAAATTCAAATATATCTTTCAAATGCCCTAACATACGACTTTCTACTTCAGCCATTTCTATCTCGCGACCTACTTCTAAGGCAATAGAAGTCACAGCTTTGTCGTCGATGCCACATGGCACAATATGAGAGAAATAGCTCAAGTCGGTGTTTACATTCAATGCAAAACCGTGCATAGTTACCCAGCGACTAGCTTTTACGCCCATTGCACAGATTTTTCGAGGATTTTTTTGTTCGACATAATCAATCCACACGCCTGTAAGCCCATCTATTCGCCCTGCTTCGATACCATAATCTGCACAAGTACGAATCACGGCTTCTTCCATAAAACGCATGTATCGATGAATATCAGTAAAGAAATTTTCTAAATCAAAAATCGGATAACCCACCAACTGACCGTAACCATGATAGGTAATGTCGCCTCCTCTGTTGATTTTAAAATACTGGGCATGATACTTCTCCAAGCCTTCGTCGTCCAACAATAAATGTTCTGGCTTTCCACTTTTCCCTAGCGTATATACATGCGGATGCTGGCAAAACAAAAGATAGTTAGGCGTCGCCTTGGGAGTTTCCTCAGGGCTAATTTTACGGTTTTGTAGTTTAATCTCGACTATTTCAGCATGGAGTTTTTCTTGATAATCCCAAGCTTCTTGGTAATCTATTACTCCTAAACTCTGAAACTTTACTTTTTTATGCTGTTCCATTTTTCACAACACTGTTCTTTCTAGTGCCAAAGAAATTTAAAGTAAAAAATATTTATTTTCTTATCAAACAACAAACCCTAGTAGATAATTCAATGGCCGAACACCTAGACACTGGTCGCGAAGCAGAAGACTTGGCAGCGTCCTATTTAATCGACAAAGGCTACGAAATTGTAGCCCGAAATTACCGTTATGGTCATGCCGAAGTGGATTTAATTATCCGAAAAGGCATTTTTTTAGTCTTTGTTGAGGTAAAATCCCGCAAGAATGTCAAATTCGGAATGCCCGAAGCAGCCGTTAGTAAACTCAAAGTTTCGCTAGTAAAACGTGCCGCTGATTTTTATGTTTACAAAACCAATTGGCACAAACAAATACGATTTGATGTCATTTCGATTGTTTTTCGCTCAGATGGTTTCGAAATCAAGCACTTTGAAGATGCCTTTTATTAGATGTTAGCAAAAGGAGCAAAGCGTATTTACAAAACTTTGCTTTGTTCCTTTTGGTTAGGTTTAAGCTATTTTTCCAAGATAAAAATCATTCTTGGCGATGTTTCTATATCAAAAGCATTGAGGTGATAATCCCCAAAAATTTGTTTGAGTTTTAGTCCCGCCGCAGAGAAGTAATGTTGAAAATCCGTCAGTGAAATAGCCTGTACTTTTTCATGAAAGTGATACTCATGACCCTCATCCTTAAAATCTATATCTTTGATGATAAAGCCATCTTGTAAGGTTTTAGTTATCTCAAAACGAATACCGTCAATTTCTTTTACCTGAAAAGGTAGCAATTGTCTTTTCACGTATTCTGTATTGAAAAAATCCATTACAAAAATACCTCCTTTGCGCAGGTTGCGAGCTGCCGCCTGAAATGCCTTGATATTCTCGTCGTGATTTTCGAGATACCCAAAACTTGTAAATAGGTTTAGGATAAAATCGAAATATCTTTCTTCAAAAACTTCACGCATATCGTGCACAAAAAAATGAAGATGTGCATTTTCGTAAATTTTAGCAAAAGCAATACTCTGTGGAGATAAGTCAACGCCTGTTACCTCAAACCCTTTTTGATTGAGATAAATAGCGTGACGCCCCTTACCACAGGCCAAATCCATAATATGATGTTCTGGCTGAATTTGTAAATACGATGATAGTTGGTCCATAAAAAGCTGAGCTTCCTTGTCATCACGTTCTTTGTACAGAATGTGATAATAAGGGGAATCAAACCACGAGCTAAACCATTCTTTCGTCATCATTGTAAATGTTTGTTACTGGTGAATAGTTATCTGCTATCGGGAAAATTGATAAAATTCCTATGATAACGTCATTACTATTTTACTTAAGTATTAATGCAAACTAAAATTGCATTAATACGCTCTAGGCTATAAGCCGTAGGCATTAGGCAAGCACAACATATTGCTTATGGCATATAGCTTAATGCCTATTGCGAGAAAAATTTATTTAATTTTTGAGCTTTGGGCTTTCAGGTATGGGCATTCGGCAAAAACATATCTATCGTTACTAAAAACATTTTAACACTCTTTGCCTAGTGCCTGTTGCCTTGTGCCTAATACAAAAAATATAATTCTGCGCAAAACCTTAAGATTGTTGAGTAATTAACCTGAAGCTATTTTTACAATCTTAAAGCGTCATGATTGGTCAAGAAATCTTGGTAAGCCAAACCAATTCCCTCTTCTAATTCAATTTTATGTTTCCAACCATAACTATGTAGTTTTGACACATCCATCAATTTGCGTGGTGTACCATCTGGTTTGGAGGTATCCCATACTAATTCACCTTCAAAACCTACTACATTTTTTACGGTATTGGCCAATTCTTTGATGGTTACGTCGGTACCAGTTCCGATATTTACCAACTCACGTTCGTTGTAATTTTCCATCAAATATAAACACGCTTCTGCCAAATCGTCAGCGTGTAAGAACTCGCGCATTGGCGAGCCTGTACCCCAAAGTGTTACGTTAGGAGCGCCATTGATTTTTGCCTCATGAAATTTACGAATCATTGCAGGCAATACGTGAGAGTTTTGCAAGTCGTAATTATCATTTGGACCATACAAATTGGTAGGCATTGCCGAAATAAAATTACAGCCATACTGATTGCGATATTCCTCACACATTTTGATACCTGCAATTTTGGCAATAGCATAAGGCTCATTGGTATATTCTAAGTAGCCACTCAACAAATATTCTTCTTTCAGAGGCTGAGGAGCCAATTTTGGATAAATACACGAAGAACCCAAAAACATCAATTTCGTAACCTTGTTCACATAAGCACTGTGAATCACATTGTTCTGAATCGACAGGTTTTCGTACAAGAAATCGGCACGATAAGTGTTATTAGCTACGATACCGCCCACTTTGGCAGCAGCAAGGAATACATAGTCAGGTTTTTCGGCAGCAAAAAAATCAGCGACTGCCTGTTGGTTGCGTAAGTCTAATTCTTTAGACGTACGAAGCAGAAAATTGGTATATCCTGCTTTTTGTAATGCTCGTAAAATGGCAGAACCCACCATTCCACGATGTCCTGCTACATAGATTTTTGCGTCTTTTTCCACGGGTTAATTGATTATTGATGTTCTGGAAAACAGAATCATTTCCAGCGATTTATATCTTAAATAACATTTTTTTGTAAAACAAAAGTTTACAAATATCTCTTAAATTCAGGAGTTCTACTAGAAGGCTTTCTGTTGAAATTTGGATAACAAGATTTCTCTTCCTTCTTTTGTTTAAAAATAAATAAGCAATTTTTTCGTTTGCAAAAGTAATAGATTAGCCTTTGACTACGTGCTACCCATGAGAAGTTTATCCTTTCCCTCTACTTTTATCTCATTGATTTCCATCTTACTACTTCATAGTACTGTAACTTGTATTGCCCAACAAAAAGACGAATTTAAGTCGAGTAGTAAGCCCAAAACCGATACTACTGCTCGCAAAAAGGGTATTTTGGGTGGACTGATTCAGACAGATGTGCTCGATAATATCAAGAATGCGAAGAAGACTATTTCGGATGTAAAAGACGATATAAAAAATAATAAAGAAAAAGCCGAAGAGTTTTCGACTGACTTGAGCAGTGACCTTGGTCTGAAAGTAAAGAAAGACGCCAAGAAAAGTAAAAAAGTCAAAAAAGCTCCCAAAGATGAGTATTCAGGAATCAAGTTTGAACGCCGTATTGGCGAATATGGTACAGGAAACCGATTTACGGTGGAAGAAATCAATGTACTAAGAAACCCAGACGAAGCTACTCCAAGCATTTACGCCAAAGAAATTTGGTGGTATGACCCCAAACTACGTCGTATTACTAACACCCCACGCAAAGACTTAGATTATGGCGAAGTATGTCATGGTCCTTTCAAGAAATATATCAATGATGAATTAGTAGAAGAAGGATTTTTTTATGTTGGGGTAAAAGATGGACGTTGGGAAACTTACAACCAAGAGTATATTCTTTTGTCAAAAGATAAATACAAAAATGGCTTTCCAGCAGAATCCCATTTTTCGTATTATGACAAAGAACAAAAGAAATTAAAAGAAGTAATACCTGTAAAATTTGGAAAAGTAACGGGTGAATATCGTGCTTTTTACGATGGCGGACAGCTCAAAGAAGAAGGAAAATTTGAAGATAGCATTAAAGTGGGTCGTTGGAGAGAATATCATCAATTTGGTGCTATGGGTCGTCTGAAAAAAGAAACGATGTATCCCAAAGATAAATTCGAAAAAGGCGAGGCAGTTGTTCTTCAAGAAAGAGATAACACTGGCAAATTGATTTATGAAGCACCAAAACAGCAAAAACGTAAGGTTGAGGATGACGATAATTAGCGTATAGTATTTTGAGTTTTGACTGTAGCGTTAAAAATATTTTTTGAGCCTAAGGGGTATCCCTTAGGCTTTTTGTATTTTATCCTGACAGCATAGCGTTGAAATAGGTTATAATTCTATTTGTAAAAGATTACCTTCAGCTAAGAATACTAAATTGCAGATAGGCTGTTAAATTGCTATTCAAATGATTTTAGGATGTCAAAATATGGAAACCATATTTTACCTCTGCATATTTCGTTACATAAAACAAGCTCATGGAAAATCTTCAGCAACATATTGATTCTATTATGCAAAAAGCCGCTGAGGCTTTTAAAATATATCGTAAAGTTTCGGGAAAAGAGAAAGCTCTATTTCTCAGAACTATAGCACAAAACATCTTGGATTTGGGTGATAGTTTAATCCAAATAGCCCATCAAGAAACCAATATCTCAGAAGCTCGACTCATTGGTGAGCGCACACGAACTTGTTTTCAGCTCGAAACCAATGCTCGTTTGTTAGAGGAAGGTTCGTGGGTTGAGGCTCGTATTGATACAGCTTTACCCGATCGTCAGCCGATGCCTCGTCCAGATATTCGCAAAATGTTGATTCCGATTGGACCTGTAGTTGTTTTTGGCGCCAGCAATTTTCCTTTTGCTTATTCTACGGCTGGCGGCGATACCGCTTCGGCTTTGGCTGCTGGTTGTCCAGTTGTGGTAAAAGGTCATCCAGCACACGCAAAAACCTCCGAAATGGTCACAGAAGCTGTTTTAAAAGCTGTTTCAGCTTGTGGTTTGCCAGATGGTACATTTGCACACGTGGCAGGTCACAGTTTTGAAGTTGGTCGCGCATTGGTATTACACCCTGTAACCAAAGCAGTCGGATTTACGGGGTCGCTCAATGGAGGAAAGGCTCTTTTTGATTTAGCCAACCAACGTCCCGAGCCGATTCCTGTATTTTCAGAAATGGGTAGTATCAATCCAGTGGTGTTGATGCCTCAAAAACTCAATGCTGAAGCCTCACAGGTGGCTATTACGTATGCCAATTCGATTACTTTGGGCATGGGGCAGTTCTGTACCAATCCTGGGCTAATTTTGGCAATAGATAATCCCGATTTGGATACTTTTATCGAATCGCTTAGCCAAGCCGTTGAACAAGTAGCGCCAGCCGCTATGCTCAATGCAGGTATTTATCAAAATTTTGAAGGAAAAAGAACTGTAGCTTTATCGCAAGAAGGTGTCAAAACAGAGGTAGAGTCTTTAATTGAAAAGACAGGCATCATTCAGGCTATTCCAACAATAGCCTCAGTGTCGAGTAGTATATTTTTAGAAAATCCTACTTTACATCAAGAAGTATTTGGGCCTTATTCATTGATTGTAAAATGTACCGATTTAGATAACTTATTGCAGGTAATCGAACATTTAGAAGGTCAACTGACCGCTACCTTGATAGCGACTGAGGAAGAGTTACAAGAGAATCCAGCCATTATTGAAACACTGAGAAATATCTGTGGTCGGTTGATTTTTAATGGTGTGCCTACGGGTGTGGAAGTATGTTATGCTATGCAACACGGAGGACCTTTTCCTGCCACAACCGATGCTCGTTTTGGGGCGGTTGGTCCCGACGCTATCAAACGTTGGGTGCGACCAGCAAGTTTTCAAAATTTTCCAGAAAACCTATTACCAGCCGAACTGCAAAGTCAAAATCCGTTGAATATCTGGAGAATTGTCAATGATGAATGGACGAAATAGATATTAGTGCTGAATTATATTTAAGTTTTGTGTTTTAGGGACAAGGCAACAGGCACAAGGCAAAGAGTGTTGAAATGTTTTTTAGTAACAATAGATATGTTTTTGCCGAATGCCCAAAGCTGAAAGCCAAAGGCTCAAAATTAAATTTTATTTTACCTACTGAATTTACTGAAATTAATTACCAACTATCAATAACAATGAAAAAACGTCTGATTACCTCTCTGCTTTTAGGTCTTTCATGTATGACTTTTGGACAAAAAAAGAGTGATACAAAAGAATGGGAGCAACTATTTAATGGAAAAAACTTAGATGGCTGGGACATCAAAATCCGCCATTATGACTTAAACGACAACTTTGCCAATACGTTTCGAGTAAAAGACGGAAAACTGGTTGTGTCGTATGATGGTTACGACAAGTTTGATGAAAAATTTGGTCATATTTTCTACAAAAAGAAATTCTCCAATTACATCATCGCGACTGAGTATCGTTTTGTAGGCGAGCAAGCGCCAGAAGGACCAGGATGGGCCTATCGTAATAGCGGTATTATGCTTCACTGTCAGCCAGCTGCATCGATGGGTAAAGACCAAGATTTCCCCATTTCGATTGAAGTACAATTGCTAGGTGGCTCAGGTAAAGGCGAACGCACTACGTGTAACCTTTGTACACCAGGTACCAATGTAGAAATGAATGGCAAGTTATTTACGCCACACTGTATCAACTCCAAATCAAAAACATACGATGGAGACCAATGGGTAAGAGCCGAAGTGATGGTGTTGGGTGATTCATTAGTGAGACATTATGTCAATGGAGAAATGGTTTTGGAATATCAAAAACCACAAGTAGGAGGGGGCAATGTAGATGCTTATAACCCTGCCTTCAAACCTGATGGAAAATTATTGAACGAAGGATATATTTCACTCCAAAGCGAAAGCCATCCTGTAGAGTTCCGCAAAGTTGAAGTGTTACAACTAGAAGGGTGTATGGATCCTAAGGCATTGAATTATAAGTCTTATTTTATCAAATCTTTACCTAATACGTGCAAATACGCTAAGAAAAAAGGGAAAAAGTGATAAAGTAATAGTGACAAAGTATTAAAGGGACAAAGGCACAAAGTGTAGAATATATTTTCACTTTGTGCCTTTGTCTCTTTATGCCTTTGTTACTCTCTAAGCTATTTCTTCTTTTCTCTGAGTGATTTTGCGATTTTTACGGCTGTCATAATCAGTACTGCAAAAACTAATAAACCAACTACACCCCAAATCCAATCTATGGTATTTTTTAGGATTACTAGGAAAACTATGGCAAAAAGGAATATCGTCGCTACTTCGTTATAAAGTCTTAATTGAAAACTGGTAAAGCGAAATTTTCCTTCTCGAAGTTCAAAAATGATTTTTCGGCAAAGAAAATGGTAAATCAAAAGTCCTATTACAAAGCTTAATTTAAGATGTAACCAGCCATGTTGTGCGAAACTATCCCACCAAGACCAATATACCAACGTTGCACCCGAAATAAGGGTTAACCACATAGCGGGAACCATGATGGCATTGAACAAAACCTTTTCCATCTTCTTGAACTGCTCTTGGATAATATCTCGTTCGAATTCAGGCTTTGTATTGGCTTCGGTATGATAAACAAATAAGCGTGGCAAATAGAATAATCCAGCAAACCAGCTCACTACAAAAATGATATGTATGGCTTTGATATGGTTATAATCCATTTCTGACTAGCGTTTGTATGATTTGAATAAACTCAACCATTTCATCTGTAAAACACCAAAAATCGCCTCCTTAAAGATATTTGCAGACATTTTTGATTCTCCTTTAGTTCGGTCGGTAAAAATAATTGGAACTTCTTCGATTTTGAAGCCATATTTCCAAGTAGTAAACTTCATTTCTACCTGAAAGGCATACCCCACAAAACGAATTTTATCAAGATTGATAGTTTTTAAAACGGTATCACGATAGCATTTGAATCCTGCGGTAACATCCATGATGGGCATTTGGGTAATGAAACGTACATAATATCCTGCAAAATAAGACATCAAAACACGTCCCATCGGCCAGTTTACGACATTGACACCTTTGATATAACGAGAACCAATCGCCAAATCTGCTCCTCCCGTTGCGCATGCATCGTACAAGCGAACTAAATCATCTGGATTATGTGAAAAATCGGCATCCATTTCAAAAATATATTCAAAACCACGAGCCAAAGCATATTTGAACCCATGGATATAGGCGGTTCCTAGTCCTAACTTACCTTTTCGTTCTTGCAAATGAAGTCTTTCACCATATTGCACCTGTAATTCTTTTACCTTGAGTGCAGTCCCATCAGGAGAACCATCATCCACAATTAACAAATCAAACCTTGGTTCCAGACTCATTACTTTGTGAATAATAGCTTCAATATTTTCAATTTCGTTGTACGTTGGGATAATAACGATACGGTTGTTCATTGATAAAACGATTTTTATGGCTCTTTCTCAAATCTCTAGAGCGCTAAGTTTTTGTATTAGTAGAATAGATTTAACGCTAAAATAAGTCCAAATGTATTGTTTCTCTTCAATGTTACTAAAACTTATTTTAAGTACTTTTTAAAAGGTGTTTGAAAATCTTGTGCATTGACACCAGCTTATAATACCATTTTTAGATTGGCTTTTTGACAGTATCAGGCTTTGATGTACGCTGTTTCTTTAGATAACGTTCATTTTTAGCTTCTAAATCTTTCACAACTTTTTCATACATAGCTTTAAATTGCTCTGGTCGAGCCACATAATATTTAAAGCTTGCACGGTAAATAGCCGTATCAATACTGTATTTCTTAAAAATTTCTTTTTCTAGTACCTGATAGACAACCAACGCCGAATCAGCGCTGCCCATGTGTAAATTATTCACTTGGTTTTCAGCGATATGTACCTCTTCCAAAAGGGTTATCATCTTGTCTTCTGGAATCAAATTATCGGGTTTATCGGATGCACTACATGCCGATAAAAGCCCTATCAGTAGAAGAATTCTTGCTCTCACATTTCAAAATTACAGGGATTTTAGGTAGTTTTAAAGCAATTCTTGGATAATTAGGAATTATTAACACTTTTATCTACAAGTACTTGGTTCACTTTATAAAAGTGTGAACTCCTTTCAGCATTTCGAGTTATTTCACTTAATCAGAAATAATTTCATCTACTCAGAAGGCTATGAACCCACAGGCTTTTTTAGCGAAATTACATAAATTTGAAATTCGTATTCGCAAAGCGGTTACTTCCCAAATGCGAGGTAACTTCAACTCTGTGTTTAAAGGTTCTGGACTAGAATTCAGCGACTTACGCTTATATCAATATGGCGACGACGTTCGACTCATCGACTGGAATACCACCGCTAAAGGGCACGGAACTTTTGTCAAAATCTTCAAAGAAGAAAAAGAACAAACCGTTTTCTTTATGGTCGACGTGAGCGCTTCGCAAGATGTAGGGCGTTCTGATCGTTCAAAATTAGATACCGCCAAGGAAATTTGTGGCGTTCTTACACTATCTGCCATCAAAGAAGCTAGTCATGTAGGATTGCTGTGTTTTTCGGACCAAAAAGAAAAGTACATCAAACCTGCCAACACGCTCAAACATGGCTACAGAACGATTTTGGAGCTATTCAAACTCAAACCTGAGTCTGCTGGAACCAACCTCAAGAAAATGATTTTGTTTGGGTTGGAAGTTCTCAAGCGCCGTAGTCTTATTTTTATCGTATCAGACTTTATTGATACTGGCTACGAGGAAAACCTTAAGGCACTTGCTCGAAAACATGATTTGGTGGTAATTCATTTGTATGATCAGCGGGAAACTAATTTACCGAGATTAGGCATTATTCCTGTTTTTGATACTGAAAGCAGAAAAACCATATGGGTCAATGCATCCTCTAGCTGGTTTAGAAATCGAATGAAAAACCTTTTTGAAGATAACTCCAAAACACTAGAACAACTTTGTAAGCAAAATAAAGCCAATTATTTATCTATTGATGCCTCAGAAGACTATGTAAATAAGCTCATCAAGTTATTTAAAGTGAGAAAAAAATAAGTAGGCAAAACTGTTATGAAGCTATTATCCTCTCCAAATATCTATCGTTATGCCAAGCAATTTGGTATGATATGGGCTTTGTTTTTAGCTCATACATCAGCTTGGACGCAGGTAAAAGGTAAATTTATAGAGGATAGTATTGGCATTGGTATTCCTGTCAAATATGTTTTAAGCTTTAAGCATCCAGAAAAATTTGATGTTTTCTTTCCTGATTCTACCTACAACTTTGCGCCATTCGAGCTAGTCAAGAGAGAATATACTCCAACTGTTACTCAAAAAGGCATTAGTCTCGACAGTGTAATTTATACCTTGATTTCGTTTGAAGTAAAACCTGTTCAAAAACTTCAATTACCTGTTTATATCCGCACTACTAGCGACTGTACCAAGGTAATGCCACTGGAAGATTCGGTTTACTTTCAATCCATGATTCCAACCAAAGCCCCAATAGATACCTTACGCCTCAAAATGGATTCTCAGCCGATTCATTTGACGCAACAAGCCAATTACCCTTTAACAATTATGGTTTTTATGGGCTTGGGAGCATTTGGTATGATTATTTTTTGGTTGTTTGGGAAACCCATCAAACGGCAAATTAAGCTTTTCCAATTTCGCAGAAGATTCGACGAGTACCAACGTGTTTTTCAGCGACTTAGCAAAGACACCAATGAACTCAATCGAAGGTTAGAAAACGTAGAAAAAGCACTAGTACTTTGGAAAAAATACATCGAACGTCTCGAAGAAAAGCCCTTTACCACATTTACGACCAAAGAAATTCTCGATAATATCAAAGATGCTCGTTTGCCAGAAGCTCTTCGAGAAATTGACGCAACAATTTATGGAGGTAACTTTTCCAAAAAAACAGTTTCATCATTAGCCATTTTACAAGAACTAGCCGAAGGTCTTTACCGCGAGCATCGCCAAGACCTTATCGATAGTCCAGTTTAATGTTGGCTTGATTTCTTTCAATTCGACATTCATTTCTCAGCAATTAGTAGCACATGGAGGCTTGGTATTCAAAATATTGGTTTAGTATTCAAACCCTTTCATCCTTTGAATGGGCACAACCGTTTTATCTATATTGTATCCCTGCCATACCTTTTTTGTTTATTATTCGTAACTGGATTGTTGGCAACAATGTCCAAAAACTCAACGTAGCATTCCCTGCACAGCAATTTCGCTCTAGCTGGATAAGTGCCTTACGTTTTGTGCCTGGGTTATTACTTGTTTTGAGTATTATGTTAATTTTAGTAGCCCTAGCTCGTCCTCAAAGGGCTATTTCTACGCAGGAAGAAGTTTCGGAAGGTATCGACATCATGTTGGCATTGGATATTTCTGCTTCAATGGAGGCTACTGATATTCCTCCTAGTAGATTGGTGGTTGCCAAAAAAGTTGCCAAAAAGTTTATCGAAGGGCGTTTTCAGGATAGAATTGGCATGGTCATTTTTGCGGGAGAACCTTTTTCTCTTTGTCCCCTCACCAATGATTATGATATGCTCAAAGATTATATCGATGAAATACATCCTTCCTTGATAGCAACCTCAGGTACTGCGCTGGGCAATGCATTGGGTATGTGTATCAACCGAATGAGAGAAATTACCTCTAAATCAAAAGTGATTATTTTGCTTTCAGATGGAGACAACACTGCTGGAAATCTCGACCCTGCACTTTCGGCACAAATGGCACGTGCATTTGGCATGAAGCTATACACGATTGCTGTGGGCTCAAACAAAATCAATACCGAAAAAGTAGATGAAAGTGCTCTCAGGAATATTGCTTCAATTGGTAATGGTAAATTTTTCCGAGCGACCGATGCGCGTTCTTTGGAGAATATTTTTAAAGAAATCAATCGTTTAGAAAAAGTAGAAATCAAGCAGAATCGATATAAGAATCTACGTGATTTCTACCATAATTATCTTCGTTGGGCAATTATGTTATTATTGCTCTCTTTTGCGTGTAAAAACACTTTTATGGGTAATATTTTGGAAGATTAAGGCCCTAATCTTATTCCAACAACGCTATTACATCATCTTTGCTTAGCGATTTTACAAAGTGTTCCTCAGTCGTAATAAGCTCCGAAGCGAGTTTTTGTTTATTTTGTTGTAATGACAAAATCTTTTCTTCCACTGAATTTTTGGTAATAAACTTATAAGTAAATACCGTTTTTACTTGTCCAATGCGGTGAGCTCTATCTACTGCTTGCGCCTCGATAGCTGGGTTCCACCAAGGGTCCAAAATAAACACATAATCCGCCGCAGTAAGGTTGAGTCCCAAACCGCCCGCTTTTAAAGAAATCAAGAAGATTTTTACGTCATCATTTTCTTGAAACAATTGTACCTGAGCTTGACGATCATAGGTACTTCCATCCAAATACGCATAGCGACGTTTTTCGTTGTCTAGTCGCTCTCTAAACAAATCCAAGTGTTTTACAAATTGACTAAATATTAACACTTTGTGTCCTTCCTCTAAGACTGTTTCGAGTTTTTCTAATACATCATCTAATTTGCCCGAATCGCCATCGTACTCATGATCGGTGAGACGTGGGTGATTGGCTATTTGACGAAGTTTGGTCAAACCTTGCAAAACTACCATTTGTGATTTTGCCATCCCTTCGGTATCTATATGCTCCAAGATAAGATTACGATAATAGGATTTTGCCTCTTCGTATTCTTTTTCCTGTAATTCTGTCATTTTTGCATAATGGATACTTTCGATTTTGGGTGGTAGTTCGGTAGCCACTTGCGATTTATGCCTTCTCAGCATAAAGGGCTTGATAATCGAATAAAGGCGCTGTATCTTGAGTTCATCGCTTTTCTTTTCAATTGGAATTTGAAATTCGTTTTTGAAAAAATGTTGCGTACCCAACAATCCAGGGTTTACAAAGGTCATTTGCGACCACAAATCCATGGTACTATTTTCGAGCGGTGTACCAGTCAACACCAACCTGTGTCGAGTATTCAACTGCATGACAGCTTTGGTAATAAACGATGAAGGGTTTTTGATAGACTGAGATTCATCTAAAATAGCATAATGGAAACGATAATTTTTGAGTATATCTATATCAATCCGTACGATGCCATACGAAGTTAAAATCACGTCATAATTGTCAAATTGCTCAATATTTTTATCGCGATATGTTCCCGTATAGGTCAAAACTTTGAGTTCTGGGGCAAATTTGCGTGCTTCTGCCTCCCAGTTATAAATCAGAGAAGTAGGCATGACTAACAACGATGGACTGGCGACACCACTTTCTTTTTGAGATTGTAAAAGTGCTAAAGTTTGAACGGTTTTCCCCAAACCCATATCATCCGCCAAACAACCACCAAAGTTGTAATCATTTAAAAAACGCATCCAATCATAACCCGCTTTTTGGTAGGGGCGAAGATTTCCTGCAAAACCCTTTGGAACTGAATATTCTTGAATTTCTTCAAAATCGCGTAGCTTTTGCAGTTTTCGACTCATGATTGTTGTCGCCAGCGAATCACGTTCCATATCTTGCACCAAAGACAAATGATGCTTTTTCAGGATAAAACCATCATTGTGATGATGCTCAACGAATGCAAATAGCTCTGAATATTGCGTAAACCAAACCTCAGGAATGACTGCAATTTCGCCATTGGGTAAAGCAAATTCTTTCTTTCGCTGAAGAATCAAATTACGGAGTTTTAAGAATGGTATTTCAAAATCTCCAAATTTTACCAAAGTATGAATATCAAACCAGTCGTTGCCTTCAGTGATAGTAACCTCGATTTTAGAATAACCCAAAAAGTATTTCTTTCCGTCGGATTCTACCTGTTGAGAGATTTCAAAACCCGCTTCGATTAGCTGTGGGTAACTAGCTTGTAGCCAAGAAAAAGCTTCCGTTTTGGGTAAAAGTATTTTGCCATTCTTGAGGCTCATGTTCAAATTTTGTAACACTTTTAGCTTCTCTTTCTCGAGGGGCAAATCTCTTTTTACTTTATGGAAAATATAATCATCACCCTTTTTTTCCATACTTACATTGGACGATGCCGAGAAACTATCGAATCGAAAGGTATATTTTCCGTACTGAAAAGCTAGACTCAAAACAACTTGTGTTTCGCTGGTATCTTCTTCTGTCGCACTTGAATCGCTATCCACAAGCACCAGTTGACTTTTCGTTTTTTGTTCTGAAATACTCAACACAGGCACACAACGATAGTTTTCGGAATGAATCTCAAATCCTTTTGCATATACATCAAACATCGTAATGATTGATGTTACGAATTTTCGATAGTAATCCTCTTCAATACTTTTCGGAATAACAATGAACTTTTTGTTGAGAAAAGGACGTAGCTTTTTGCCATCCACGTCTTTTTCAAAATGGTATAATCTGTTTTCCAAAATCATCCACGCAGGCTCTTCGCAAACGATAAAGGCATTTTTGTACTGAAAATCTACTTTCTGTCCTGCATATTTAATCGTTGGAAAATAGTGTGTATTGTCCACATTGCGCATAAAATGAAATAAAACTGTTGCCTTTTCTGGCAGTACTTCCACTTTTTGCCACACAGGATTACCATCACTTCCCATAATGAAAAGCTGCTTATTGAGCAACAAAGGCATGATTTCGGCTTTGACACGCTCGTTATAATCGGTAATTAACTCTTGAAGTGCTTTATCTCCTTTTTGGACGTCATACGTTTTTAGGAAAAAATCTACAATAGTCCGCTTTTTGGTTCCCCCAAATTTTTTGAAGATAGCATCCTGCTGAATCGAGTCGATAAGTTTGACCAACTTAAAGTCATTTTCATCAGGCTGATATTCGGTAAGACCTTCGCAAAATTCACGGATATTTTTAGTAGATATATTTTGATTCAGTAAAGTAAGTTCGCCTTTGGCGTCCAATTGTACTACAAAAGCCTCAAATAAATATCCAAGATACTCATGACTCAGTATCGTATAGATAATTTGAAAAGGCTGTGTTGTAGAAACTTTCATACGATTTACAAGTTGTTTAAGTCCTTGAGGACTCTCAAAGACATCTGTTAATGTTATAAACTTTAAGCTGATTGGCTCTCAGTAAGGAAGACGAAACCTATCAAACTCATTTTAGTAGATTCGGAGGCGAATAGCTACAATCAATCTTTAAACTTTGGGCAGTTGATGAAAATTTTGGCTATTAGGTTTGTTGGTATTTCAAATGACTATTGACAGCCATGTAATTCTTTTATTAACATTTAGAAAGCTTTCAAAAGCAGTGTATTAAACTCAAAATGATTAAATTCTGAATTTGTCTGAATAGTAAATATAAATAAAATCAATTAAATAGCACGATTTATAGCACTAATTTGAGTTTATGGAAATATTTTTTTGTATTCTAAAAAATCAGTCACCATTGCCACAAAAAACAAATTCCTGTAAAAGAAATTCTTTTACAGGAATTTGGGTACTCACCTTCTTAAGTTATACGCAATGTTTATCTACTCTTACGACGTAATTTTTTGGTTTCTGATATCAGCTTTTTAGCTTCGTCATGCTGGCTAGATTTACGTTCGGAATCGTCCAATACTTCCTTGAAATAATCAATCGCCTTGTCATAATCTTTTTCCATAGAAGCAATTTTACCTAAAGTCAGTTTCGACGAAAGATAATACCCAGATTTTGTAGAATTGGTTAAAGTAGCAAAATCAATGGTTTTTTGGTAATATTTCTTTGCTTCCGCATAATCACGGTTATAATTGAAGGCATAATACCCCAAAATATAGCTTGCATAGCGTCCGCTTACACCTTCATAGCCAGGGTAGTGCTCCTCGATTTTTTGTAAAATACTTTTGGCTTCTTTTTCTGCTTCTGCCACACGACCTGCTACAAATGCCGAACGAGCATGAAAACGATGAAAGAATGGATTATCAGGATAGGTCTCATGGGTATATTTCGACAACTCATAAGCCTTTTCATTCATATTTTCCATGCCATAAATCTGAAGCAAGAAATAACGTGCTTCGGTACGCGTATAAAAGGCATTATAGCTTACTTTTTCTAGCTGACCAATACCTTTTGGCTTATCGCCTTTTGGAAATAACCAAAGCACTGGGCGAAGCAAAGGGTAATTATCTTTGACATACTGGAAGTAATAATTATACAAACCATCGCCAAACATCAATTCTGGGCTAAAGTCAGAGAAGCTCCTTGATTTATCTAGATATTTTAAGGCATTTTTGGCCGCCAAAGTTGCCTTTGTCCAATGTTTACGCTCTGAATGCAAACGACCTTTAAAAGCATACGCTGCTGCCATAAAGAAGGCAGCTTCGGGGTTTTCGGTATCATCCCAAATCACTTCTGCTTTTCTGATACTTTCGTCCATATATTCCAAACACTTTTCGTCGTAGAGTACGTTGTCGGTGTTAGGCACAATTTTCCACCATTCCATCAAGCCCAACAAAAAATCAGGTAGAGGATGATTAGGATGTTTGATTTTCAAATAATTAAATTCTCTTTCTGCTTCGTAAAATTTAAAATTATACATGTGATTGATGGCCGTGGTAGCCTCAATCTGCACCTCTGTAGTCAGCAAAAGCATTCCTTTCGAACGCTCTTGTTCGGCTTTTTCGGTATCTTTCCACCATTGAGCTTGGCTCGTATTGATGACCAATAATACACTACACAAAAAAGCAATTAGGGACTTCATCGTATTCACTTGGCTTGGTTGATTGAGTTGGTTTATTTTTCGGATTCAAAATTATCACACTTTTGAAGATATATCGTCCTGTTATCCACAATTAGTCGGTGAATATTGGAATTAACCTTCCTTAGGCATACAACAATCAGTGGGAGGCTTGCAAGCTACTCAAGTAGTTAACGTAAATCTTATTTGAAATATTAAAAACTAATTAAAAAATTTCTTCAAAATCTTGAATATTGCCTGATAGACAGTAATTTCACTTTTTGATTTATTCTATTATAACGAGACCAATCCGATGAAACCAATCATCCAACTTCACGACAAACAGTTCGAAATTTTTATTAAGCAAGAAATCATTGAGGATAAAATACGCCAAATGGCACAAGAAATCAATAAAGATTATGAAGGCAAATGTCCGATTTTCTTAGCGATTTTGAATGGATCTTTTCTATTTGCTGCCGAGCTCATGAAGTCTGTATCTATCGATTGTGAAATCACGTTCTTGCGTGTTTCATCTTATCACTCGACCACTTCGACAGGGAAAATAACAGAAGTATTAGGTTTAAAAGAGGACATCACCGATCGTGATGTAATTATTCTTGAAGATATTATCGATACAGGGCTTACTATGGCGAAAATACAGGAACAACTATTAGGTAAAAATCCGAAATCTCTAAAAGTTGCTTCTTTATTCCAAAAACCAGAAGCACTCAAAACTCCGATTGACATAGCCTATTTGGGCTTTGAGCTTGAAAATCGTTTTGTATTAGGTTATGGACTAGACTACGATGGTTTAGGAAGAAATTTACCAGATTTGTACGTTTTACATGAAGCGTAATAAGCTTATCAGGTAATTTTCCATAGATATTTAGTGGGTTGTGAATTGTGAATTAGTGATTTTATAAAATTTGTGTTTTAGCATGAGAGACACAAATCATTAGTCTCTATGTGTAAAATTCAAATAGAAATATTCACTAATTCACAATTCACTCATTCACAATTCACTAACTCACCATTACCTACGCAATCATATCAAATCCACAGTATGGTACCAATGCTTTTGGAATACGAATACCTTCTGGTGTTTGGTTATTTTCGAGAATAGCTGCCAAGATACGTGGTAAAGCCAATGCCGAACCATTAAGCGTATGCAACAACTGAGACTTTCCTTCAGTTTTCATACGAAGTTTCAAACGGTTAGCTTGATATGTTTCGAAGTTTGATACAGAACTTACTTCTAACCAACGTTTTTGTGCACCAGAGAATACCTCCATATCGTACGTCAAAGCAGATGTGAAGCTCATATCGCCACCACAAAGACGAAGCACACGGTATGGCAATTCTAACTTTTGCAACAAACCTTGTACGTGCAATGACATTTCTTCCAAAGCCGCATAAGAATTTTCAGGCTTTTCGATACGTACAATTTCTACTTTATCGAATTGGTGCAAACGGTTTAGTCCACGAACGTGAGCGCCCCAAGAACCCGCCTCACGACGGAAACATGGTGTATAACCAGCATTTTTAACAGGCAATTCTGCCTCTTGCAAAATTACATCACGATACAAGTTGGTAATAGGCACCTCAGCCGTTGGAATCAAATACAAATCATCTACAGTTGCATGATACATTTGTCCATCCTTATCAGGTAATTGACCAGTACCAAAGCCAGAATCCTTGTTAATCAAGATAGGAGGTTGTACTTCGGCGTAACCCGCAGCAATAGCTTCGTCCAAGAAAAAGTTAATCAACGCACGTTGGATACGAGCACCTTTTCCTTTATACACTGGAAAACCAGCCCCTGTGATTTTATTTCCTAATTCAAAGTCAATAATATCGTATTTCTTAATCAAGTCCCAGTGAGCCAAAGCATCTTCAGCAAGTGTTGGGATAGAGCCATTTTCGAGAATTACTTCATTTTCTTCTGGAGTTTTACCCTCTGGAACACTGCTATGTGGTAAGTTTGGCAAAGTTACCTGTACCTCATAAAGCTCAGATTCGATAGATTTTAACGTCTCATCCAACTCTTTAGAGCGAGCTTTCAAGGTAGAAGTTTCAGCTTTAGCAGCTTCCGCTTCCTCTTTTTTTCCAGCTTTCATCAAACCACCAATCTCTTTGGCCAAAGCATTTGACTTAGCAAGAGTGGAGTCTAGCTCATTTTGGGTTTCGCGACGCTTATCATCCAACGCGATGATTTGTTCAACGGCTTCTTCAGCATTTTTAAAATGCTTCTTTTTCAAGCCAGTAATAGTGGCTTCTTTGTTTTCCTTGATTTGTTGAATTTGTAACATGGATTCTATTTATCTATCGAGCTTTGCCATCAATCGCTCTATATCGTGTTTAATTTTTTGAGCCTCCGCAAGGTATTATTATCTATTAAGTAATAGTTAAGTCTACAAGGGTAATTGCTGATTTACTAAGTTCTTTTGCAAAGATAAAAAAAATAGCCGTGCGTAAGCTTCTGACGACACGGCTATTAGTATTTATTGCTTTTTATCACTTAGGGCGCTGAGAAAATGCTTTTCATAGCATCTTCATATAAAAAACAACGCTCGTTTAGTGCATTTAGCGCTTCTGCCTTGTGCTTGCCGTGAATCAACAAGGAGATATTGTGCTCGGAAGCACCGTAGGATATCATACGAATTGGGATGTTTTTCATGGCATCCAATACTTTCAAGGCAATACCTTCTTTGTCTGCCGAGAAGTTACCTACGATACAAACGATAGTTTGATCGTTGTCGCATTCTTCTAGGTCAGCAAATTGTCTTAATTCTGCCATGATTTCTTCCAAGTGTTCATCGTTGTCGATTGTTACCGATACCGATACCTCAGAAGTAGTAATCATATCCACTGGAGTTTTGTATTTCTCGAATACTTCAAATACTCTACGCAAGAAACCGTAAGCATTCAACATACGAGTAGAGTGGATATAGATAGCCGTAAGGTTATCTTTCGCTGCGATAGCTTTGATTTCACGATCAGAAGTTTTGTCCGCAATCAAAGTACCATAAGCTGAAGGTTCCATCGTATTTTTCAAACGAACAGGAACACCTTTCAATTTAGCTGGAGTAATCGTACTTGGGTGCAAAATTTTAGCACCAAAATAGGCTAATTCAGCAGCTTCTTCGAATGTCAACTCACGAATTGGGAATGTTTTTTTCACAATACGTGGGTCATTGTTGTGCATACCATCGATGTCTGTCCAGATTTGAACTTCATCAGCTACGATAGCGCCACCAATCAATGAAGCGGTATAATCAGAACCTCCACGCTTAAGGTTATCTACTTCGCCACGTGGGTTACGGCAGATAAATCCTTGAGTGATGAAGACTTGTTTACCCTCTAATTGAGAAAGGATAGAGCTCAATTTTTCTTCTGTAAACTTCAATACAGGCTCATTATCCGCATCGATTAACATAAAATCTAATGCTGGCAACAATACTGCGTTAACACCTTCTTCACGCAAGTATGCTTCGAACATTTGAGTTGAAAGCAATTCACCTTCAGCAACGATTTCTTTTTCTTGTTTTACGCTAAAAGGTTTGATGCTTACCAACGAGCGAATGAATGAAAACTCTTTATCAATGATTGCTTTACCTTCTGCGTATCCAGCAGGAGTTTTGTAAAGTTCTTTGATAAATGTTTCATAATGTGCGTACAACTCTTCGATTTTTTGAGTTGCCTCTGCATCATTATTCGCCTTTAATGATTCTCCAATCGAAATCAAGGCGTTTGTTGTTCCCGAAAGAGCTGACAATACCACGATTTTACGTGTGCTATCTTCGGTAATCAAATTTCTAATCGAGTGCATTCGCTCGGGCTTCCCAACAGAAGTTCCCCCAAATTTCCAAACTTGCATTGTTATTGTGAATTATTGATTTTCTGGTTATTATATGCTTGAGATTGTCGTGGTAATGGGTAAAACCTTTTCCCATTTATTTTTTACTCTTAAAACTTCAACATTTTAACTGCTGTAATAGCAGCTTCGTCACCTTTGTTACCATGAATACCACCCGCACGATCAAGGGCTTGTTGCTCGGTATTTGGCGTTAACACACCAAACACAACAGGTTTGTCGTATTTCAAACTTACATTGGTAAGTCCTTGTGCTACAGCATGGTTGATGTAATCGTTGTGTTTGGTTTCACCTTGGATTACACAACCAATACAAATAACAGCATCGATATCCTCACGTTGTGCCATTTTTTGTGCTCCATAACTTAGTTCATAACTTCCTGGTACTGTAACACGTAAGATATTATCCTCTTGTGCACCATAAGTTAAAAGTGTTTTGTGAGCGCCATCTGCCAATGCATTGGTAACTTCTTCGTTCCATTCTGCTACAACGATAGCAAATTTTTTTTCTGTAATATCTGGTAAATTATCTGTCGAAAATATACTGAGATTTTTGTGGGCCGATGACATTTTAGAATTGTTTTGTAAAAGTTATAACAAAAAAGGGACAAGAACTTAAGCTCTTATCCCTTCTGATGTAATCAATATTTTGATTTATTTCTTATTCAGAGACAGAGCCTTCTAACACCGCCTTGTATTTCTTGGCGTTGATATATTCAGCTGACTCTGCGTACTTCTCTACGATTTCGTTGTAAACATCCAAAGCTTCCTTGTTTTGCTTGTTTGCCTCGTAAGCAGCAGCCAACTTCATCAAATATGATGGAGTAAAGAATTTGTTTGCTTTGTATTCAGAAGCCTTTTTGTAATAGTCAATAGCATCGCCGAAAGATTTTTTCTCAGCGTAAGCATCTCCAATTAAAGAGTATGCACGAGCTTGAACCAATAAATCTGAGCTACTGAATGACTTTAAGTGATCGATAGCAGCATCATATTTACCTTCTTTCAACTCTGCAACACCTGCATAAAAATTAGCCAAGTTACCAGCATGTCCGCCGAACTCATTCGCTAATTTAGAAAACTCTTGTGCTGCTACTTTGTTTGAATCAGCTTCAAACTTGTAAACAGCATTAAACATTTTCGCTTGAGCTGCTTCATCTTGAGTAGCAACATAATATTTATAACCGAAATAGCCAATCACTGCTACAATAATCGCACCAGCTACACCAGAAACTAAACCTTTATTTTTTTCTACGGCTTGTTGTACTTTTTCGATGTCGTGTCCTAATTCTTGCTTCAATCCTTCTGGACTCTCCAAAAATTCAAGGTTTTTGTGTTCTTCTTTTTTTGCCATTGGGGTTTTGTAATTATTCGTTTAGGGTTGTTTACCAAATTGGATGAAATGTATTAATAAACAACTTTCTATGTAATTTTGTATTTAGTTGGTAAATGAACCTTTTCCTCTTCAAAGTACTTCTTTTCATCTACCAATTTGACCTTTGTAGGCTAGGAAAAATTTGGACTGCAAAATTATGAATTCTATTGGAATTTTAAAGGTTTTTCTGTAATCTTTTGGGGCATAGCCTAAAAACTGCTTTTTTTTCGCCTTTTCAAGCCCTTTTTTTTCATAAAATCCGTTAAAACTCCTTCTTTATGAATGCCTTATAAAACAGCTTTAGCGATTTCTTAGCCAAGATTCTGGATTCTGTTTGGCATTGTTTTTCCAAACCTGAAATTTGATTTCTGAAGTACCATCGCCATCAGTTGCTACTTGTCCTATTTTTTGACTTGACGATACACTTTGTCCTTCGCGCACGGTAACATTAGATAATTTGCCATATACCGTAAAGTAATCGCCGTGCTGAATAGCTACAATAGTATTCACACCTTGAATATTTACTACTGAACGTACAATTCCGTCATAAACAGCATATACAGAGTTTCCTGAATTAGTTTGAATATCAACTCCGTCGTTGTTAAGTTTAACACCTCTCAAAACAGGGTGATTATGTACTCCAAAACGATCAGAAATAAAGCCACTCTGCACTGGCCATGGCATTCGGCCCTTTAACTGAGAGAAAGAGGTAGCCACTTTTCGTTCCTCTGGACTTAGCTCGATGGTTTTGGAACTAGCCTTACTTTCAGTATTGGCGCTATGGGTATCTTTTTCTCTATTCTTGATTCGTTGTTGCGAACGCTTTATTTCTCTCTCTACCATCTGAGCAATCATATTCTCCAGCTTTTCGACAGCTCTCTTATTGGCATCAAGTTGTTCTTTTAACTGTTGTTCTTTTTGGCTTAGCTCTGCCACTACGCCAGTTTGCTTTACCTTCAAATCTTCAAGATTTTGCGTTTCTTGAATTTTTTCTTTCAACAAATTGGCCTGTTCTTGCTTTTTCTGAAGAATCTTTAGCTGCTCTAAACGTAGTTCTTCTCTTACACTTTCAATCAAAGTTGCTTGTCGTATTCTGGATTCAGAATATTGACGAAGATATTTGTATCTCTTGACAAGCTTATTGAATGAGGGAGCCGAAAACAAAAAGCTCAACTGATTATACTTGTTACTTACTTTGGCAGCATTAAAAACCATTTTGGCGTACTCTTGCTTGAGTTTTTCCAAATTGCCAGAAAGCTGACCACTTTCACGAGTTAATTCACTTACTTCCATATCCAAAAGTTCTTGGTTTTCGGTAAGCAAGTTGATTTGTTTACTCTGTTTATTGATACGTTCGCCCAAGGCGTTGAGTTTGCCAACACTAACCTCCTTTTTTTGCTCAGTTTTAGCAATAATTGCATTCAGCTCATTGATTTTACGAATGTTGGCCTGCTTTTCTGCTTCGAGTTTAGCTCGATTGATTTTCTTGCGCTTGGTTTGTTGCGCATAAGTAGGAGTGAGGTATAACCCCAAGAAAACAACAAACAGTCCTGTGAATACTCTCAGGGCTGCCTTCATTCGGTAGATATGTTGCACTTGTGCTATAATGGCTTTAGGTATTTATGGAATTTTGGAAAACTAAATTTACCAGGTCCATTTCACACTATCAGAAAGTATATCAGTTAATCGTATATCTGTTATTTGAATAAAAATCTGTTACAGATATGCCTTTAAATGAATTTTCCTGTTGCTAAAATAAGTAAAAAAGAGCTTGTCAGTAATAAACTAACCTCAGCATTTACTTACTTAAGGATTTGATTCAATAGTGTTAGTGATATGGGTAAACTAGGATTATCAGTAATATGTTGAATTCGTCAAAAATGCAAGATAAGCTTTAAAGACAATATTGCTTAAAGCTTATCTTATTAAGTTTTAGTTTTTCTTCAAAAGCTTTTCTGGCACTTTGAAAGGAAACTGTAAAGGTTCGTCTAACAGCTCGACTTTGGTATGCTTGATATTGATTACTGTCTGATAAATTTTCTGGTCTTTCTCTGATTTATACTCAACTGTAATCAGATTTGAAAGTGGGAAAATTGTATTATTCAGTGCAGTAAAGTCTGCAAAATCCATTTCGAGTTTGGTATTGGTAACATCTTGCGTTACTAATAGCTTTTTGAGCTTTTTATCCTGACCAATGTAATTATCAATTTGTACTTTGCCTTCGCGTTGTTTGAGCAAAAAGTATTCATTTTCACGAATAACTCTTGATTTATTTTTCTTGAAAGGACGGTTTCCAACAATCAATGCCTGAAGAATATCAAAGGTCAAATTGAATTTGAATTTCTCTGAAAAATGGTCATATCTGTACACATTGTACGAGCCTTCGTACTTGTTGTGAATTTTTACAGAATCCTTGGTAAAAACGGCCGTAGCTATTGACACAGGAAGACCTGGGACAGATACGTTCAACCAAATCACGCTATCCTTTTTAGCACGAATGTCCATATTGACCGTCTGGTTTACATCTGTACTTTTAATACCTACTTTGGCTTTTCCTTTAAGATATTTAAAATCTACTTCGTCAACGCTTACCTTTTCTATTTCAGCATCTTCTGTTTTAGCAGCATTATCCACACTTACTTTCGATGAGTCTGTTGTGGGAGCTACTACAACATTAGAAGTTTCTTTTTTTAAGGAGTCTGTGGTTGTTGAAACAAGTTCAGGAGATTTATTAATTGCTGGTTTTTTACAAGAAGCAATACCCAACATCAATACGACACCTCCAATGATTAGTTTATTCATTTGTCTGTTATCAATAAAGCAATTAAACCTGTGGCTTTAATTTATGCTTGTTGTGAATTATTCTATTAGCTTTTGTTGCGAAATTTTTTGATCAAGATTATGGCTTGTTCCTCCAATAGCTTTTGCCTTTTTCCATTGCTCTACAGCTTTGGAAACTTCGCCTAATTGAAAAAGTACATCTCCATAATGTTCAACGACTGTTCCACTTTTATTGACGTTATTTTCGACAGCTTTTTCTAAGTAAATTTTCGCTTTGGCAAAGTCTTTCATTTCGTACAATACCCAAGCGTATGTATCCAAATAGGTTCCATTGTTAGGATGGCGTTCAACCAATCTATTGGCCATTTGTGCTGCCTTTTCAAGTTTTACTTTTCTCAAAGACAAGAAATAGCTGTAATTATTAAGCACATGATCGTTGTCTGGATCTTCTTTCAAGGCAGCTTCGTATGCCTCATCCGATTTTTCATGTTTGCCAATACTATTGTAAGTATCGCCTAATTGCGCAAATATATGTTGTGCCAACTCATATCCCTCAGGTGCCAATCGCTTAGCCTCTTCGAGCGCTTCAATCGCTTTTTCGTTGTTACGTTTACGATAATGTGCTGAGCCATTCAAATACCAAAAAATGGACTGATTAGGAAACACTTCGATAGCCTCCTCCGAGTGTACGATAGCACTATCTATTTGATTCAAATCAAAGTCTAACTGAATGATTCGCCCCCAAACTTCATTGACAGAAGGATCTAAGTGAGCTGCTTTTACATATTCGTTACGTGCTTCGGCAACTTCTCCTTTTTGAAACAACAAATCTCCATAAATCGCATGAGATTTGGGATCTTTGGGATTAGCTACAATCAAAGACTTTACTAAGTTGAATGCCATTTGTTTCGACTTTTCATCCTTCATCATCGAAACGTAACTCATAAGAATACGAGCTTTGGCATTAACATCCAAGTTAGGATCTGCAAAAGCCAATTCTAACTCTTTGTTGCACTTATCCATATCGCCCTTCTCTTGGTACAACTGCGCCAACATTACGTGCGCTTGCGCATTGCCAGGATTCATTTTCAGAATCTTTTCGAGATAGGGGATAGCTTGGTCATTTCTTTTGTTGGCTATCAATAACTCAGCTTGGTCTATGATATAATCTATTTCTTCAGGGTCGGAAGCAATTAGCTTTTCTCCTTCCTTGATAGCTTCATCTACTTTTCCTACTTTTAATAAAACAGCTTGTTTTTGGCGAGAAAGTTCTTCGCTAATTCCTAATACTTTTTCGGCTCTATCAAATGCCTTCACGGCATCGTCCAAACGATTATCGAAGATATATAAAGCGCCCTGTTGCAAATAGTATTCTGGGTTGTTTGGAAACAGATTTACCAATTTTTGATACACAGTTTGTGCTTCAGAAAATTGTTTATTTTTGACATATAAATCTGCTAAAAGCTCATTATAACTGGCATTACTAGGATCTAACTCTATTGCTTTTTGTATATATCCTATGGCTTTATCCTCAGCCTCCAACTTACGATATACTTTCCCCAAAGCATAAAGAACACCACTATTTTTGGGAGTTATCGACAATGCTTTTTCCAAAGGAGCAATCGCTTTGTCGTAATCTTCCATCATGAAGTACTTCATCCCATCAGTAAAATGCCCCTCTGCCTCCAATTGTTGGGCAGGGGTAATTTCAATCTTTTTGGTAGAGGCATCTTTCTTTTGAGCAAATCCTACCTGATGGCTCATGACAAACACAGCCCCCACAAGGATAGTATTTCTTAATGTAATATGCATATTGTTTGGGTAGTACATTCGGTGGTTCTGTGGTGGCAAATAAAGCACGACAGGGAATCTTTTTCAAAGTTACTAAAATAATTTTCAAGTCCTTGAAATCAAAGCAATTCGCTAAATCATTCGGTATTTTATGGCTTTAGACTTGTTAGCTATTGGCTTCTCTTTTGCTGTAAAATTATCTGAGTATAGTTTAGGGCAATAACGTAGAATTACAAATATCTGGTATAAAAACGTTTGGCTTTGAGCAATCGGTTCTCACTTTAGACAACTCCAATACTCAAAGCCAATCATTTATTTATACTTTTTTTGCGGGGTTACCAAATACCGTTTCTTTGGCTTTTACGTCTTCAATTACGACAGAACCAGCGCCAATTCTAGCGCTTTTGCCAATTTTTACGCCACCTACAATTGTTACACCTGTTCCAATAAAGGCATTGTCCTCGATTACTGCTCCTGCACCAATGACAGTTCCTGCTCCGATTTGAACAAAATCGCCAACCTTTGCATCAACATCGACCAGTACTCTACTGTGTAAAATATTATGGTTCCCAATTTCAGCTCTTGGGTTGATAATTGCACCTGCTGCAATCAAATTACCATGACCAATTGATGCCGTTGAAGCAATAATAGACTGGTCATGAATGGCATTGACAGGCTGTACTTTGCGCACATCATGAAGCATCTCTACGATATTTTTGCGCACCTTTGTTTCGTCAATTGCTACAAAAGCTTCACATTTTTTACCAATCAATTTGGTGTATCCCTCATCGTCGGGCGACCCTAATACTGTAATATCATCTATTTCGGTATTGTGTAACTTCTCGTTATCGTCCAAAAAAGCATATACTACGACATTGTTTCTCTTAAAAATATCAAGTGCTACTGCGCCCAAGCCGCTTGCACCAATAATAATCACTGGATTTTCCATTTGTTTGATTGAATTAGACTGTCTTTAGACTTTTGGAGCTTATTGAATCACTCCATTTTTTATCACATATTTTACTTCGTCATTTTTCAACAAAGTAAAATCGGCTTTCATTCCTAAACTAATTTCTTTTTTTGCTTGTATTGTCAATCCTTTTCCATCGATTTCCTCTGTTCCAAAAAAGACCGACATATCTCCGATTTCTTCGACGGTGCTTGTATTGACAAAGCCATCACCCCCACTAACGGGTTCTTCGCCACGATTGATAGCAATATCTGCGACATAACTTACTTTACCTTTTTGAATAGTTACATTTCTGATAATTAAATCAAAAATCGCCTTTCCATTTACGGGCAAAGCATCATAAGTCTCGGTAGTTTCGTTGACGTAGGACTTTGTAGCAACCGAATTTAAGGCGGACAAAATAGAAATATAATTTAGCTTTCGAATATATTGTTTTTCAGGATCGTTTTTAAACCCTCCAGATTCGATAAGGATGAGCGAAGTTCCCCATTTTTGGATATTATCACCAAAAGCTCTTGGTTCAAAATCTGACGGCCATTTGCCCACACAATTGGGTAAATACTGTTGCAAACCACGATTCATCTGCACAATTACTTGCATAGCCTTTTTGCGAACATCGTTTACTTCTTGAGCCTCGTTGTAAGCCGTTGCCAAAAAGGACATCGTTGCCAAATTGCCCGTCTGACCAGCCGAATACCTGCGGTCTTTGTCATGAAGATTAAAACCAAAATCAGGTTTTAAGGTTTTGACTAAATTTTTCAGTAAACGACCTTCAGGTGTTTGTAAAGCCAAAGCATCACGGTTCATATCTATACCCAAAGCTGTGTATCTCGACCATGCCTCAGCACCGTCAGGATTGAGCATTGGCACAAAATAAAAAGTACATTTTTCGAGTAATGTCTTTTTAAAATCTGAATATGCGGGAGTATCCTTTCCTAAAAAATTGAAAATATCCATCAAGGCCATCGTAGCAGTAGCTTCATTGCCGTGCATCTGCGACCATAAAAGCACTTTGGTAGGTCCATTTCCTACTTTAACTTGATAAATAGCTCGTCCTTCGGTTGATTTTTCAGCAATTTGGACATCAAACAAAGGATTAGACTTTAGTTTTTCTAATAAATTTACCAAAGTAGCATGCCCAAAACGACGTTTGGTAATTGCTTTTTCTTGAAACTGCTCATAAGAATCAAACAGATTTTTCTGTAATTCTTGTGCATTTATCTGGGTAAGTTGTGTCATTAAAATAATTACCAGTATTAAAAAATTTCGCATGAGACGATGGAGGAACAAAAGGGGTTTAATCTAAATTTACCCATTTATTCTCTGAACCAAAACATCTCTGATAAAATCACTTTAGTATTTCTCTAAAAAAACTCATTAATTTCTTTCATCGGAGCCTTATTTCCTCCAACAATCTGAGAAGCATAAATACCCACATGTCCAGAAAATAAATACGCTGTAATACATGCAATAGCAATAAATACAGCCGATTCGGCGCCAAAAAGTTCGATACCCATGAGTGTACACGCCAATGGCGTATTAGATGCGCCCGAAAATACTCCTACAAAACCCATCGCTGCCAACAAACTCAAAGGTAAAGGAATTATCGTAGAAAGTGTATTTCCTAAAGTTGCCCCTATATAAAACAAAGGCGTTACTTCACCGCCTTTAAATCCCGAACCTAGCGTTAGAGAAGTAAAAAAAGTTTTTCCCAGAAAATCATACCAATTAACGGTCTTTTGAAATGCTTCTACAATCACGGGAACTCCCAGACCGCTATATCGCTCTGCTTTGAAACCAATCAAAAGAATCGCCACCAGCACACCTCCAATTACAGCACGAAGGGGAGGACAGGATAATTTTTGCTTGAAAAAATTCCCCCAAGCATGTGTCATTTGGGCAAATATCAAACCCATTAGTCCAAAAATCGCTCCTGCCAACATTGCCCATACGAGTGAGGTTGGTATCAAAGGCGTTTGTTCGCTCACAACATAATGTGTGTGTCCCACATGCCAAACCGACTGACAAACATAGTCTGCTACAATTGCACCCAATAAACTTGGTAAAATAGCCTCGTAGCGCATTTTGCCAATAATGGCCACTTCCAAGGCAAAGACTGTTCCCGCCAAGGGTGTTCCAAATACTGAGGCAAAACCTGCACTGATACCCACAATGAGTATGATTTTTCTATCAAAATGAGTGGTATCTCTTTTAAACCCTAGTTTTCCAGTAAGTTTAGAACCCCAGAGATACAAGTTATCCGCCAATGCTCCACCCATTTGGACAGCGGTACCTTCACGACCTGCCGACCCTCCAAATAAATGCGTGATAACGGTTGTGACCAATATTAAAGGCATCATAAGTAGAGGAATCGTTTGAGTCGATTTTTGTAATTCCTCTATTAATTGGTTATTTCCTTTGGCAACCGAAGCTCCCCAATAATGATAAAGTCCACCTACAACCAAACCAGCCAATGGCAATAGCCAGATAAGCCATGTATGGCTTTCACGATAATGCGTAGCCCAATCTAATGCAACCAGAAAAAAAGCGGATGCACTCCCTACGACAAAACCGACCACGATACATATCAATAGCCACTTGATGACAAACTGAAGTGAAACAAGTTGTAAATTCATATTGCAAAGTTAAGTTGTTGATTCAAAACAGCCAATTTTCCCTAAATCGCCTTATCGCTTTTAAAGATTTAGTATATTTGAACAGCTATGCCATTCAACCACCGATCGTAGAAACAAAGCTCGTCTGATTTTTAATTTTTTAATTTCTATGAAAACACTTCGACTTGAAGAGGTGACTCCTTCTAAACTTCATTTTGAACTCAATACCATGCAGTGGCTAGAAGAACACCGTTCTGAGCAGTCCAACGAAATGCACAAGCACGATTACTATGTGATTATTTGGGTAAAAGAAGGCACAGGAACACATACCGTTGATTTTCAACAATTCGAATTACATCCTCAAACATTTTGGTTTCTTTCTCCAGGTCAAGCGCACGCTTTTCATTTTCAATCGCCTCCTAGTGGGTATGTTATTTCGTTCGATAGTGATTTTTTCTTTACTTATGAAAATAATAGAGAACTCCTGATTGACACTGGACTTTTCCACAATACCTTTCAATTTAAGCCTTTTGCGTTAGATAACTCTCTTACTTTTGGTTTAGAAAACATACTTCAAAACATTCAGGCTGAATACCAAAATCGTGATGGTATTTATCAAGAAGATATGCTAAGAAGCTTAATCAAAATGTTTTTGATACAATGTGCACGATTATTTTCGAGTCAATTAGCTCCGACACACGACGAATCTTCAAAATCTGTTTGTTTGGTCAGACGATTTCAGGATTTGGTAGAACTTCGTTTTAGTCAAAAAAACAAAGTTGCTGATTATGCCGATCAATTGAGTGTTACACCAAGCCATTTGAATGATACTGTCAAAAAAGTGACGGGACAACCAGCCTCCGAACATATCAAGCAACGTGTGATTCTGGAAATTAAACGCAAAGCCAATTTTGGGATGGTATCAGCCAAAGAAATTGCCTTCGATTTGGGCTTCGAAGATGAAGCACACTTTTCTAAATACTTCAAAAACTATACAGGACAAACCTTTTCTGAGTACAAAAAACAGCTTGCCAGCCACTCAAAACGCTAATTTTTTTGATAATCCGTAAAATCGACAAGTTTATCCGTAAATTATATATCATAACATTTAATGTATATACATAGATTTGCATTATCAAATTAAAACAAACAACATTTAAACATACAAAGTCATGGCAACTAACACTTGGGCAATCGACCCTTCACACTCAGAAATCCAGTTCAAAGTAAAACACTTAGTAATCACTACCGTAACAGGTCATTTTGAAGAATTTTCAGGTGCAGTAGAAGCAGAAGAAGGATTTGAAAATGCAAGCATTTCATTCGAAGCTAATACAGCCTCTATCAATACAAAAAGCGAACAACGTGACGGTCACTTAAAAAGCGCTGACTTTTTCGATGTTGAGCAATTCCCAACTTTATCATTCAAATCTACTTCATTTGTAAAAGATGGTAGCGATTTTGAATTGAAAGGTGATTTGACTATCAAAGGAGTAACACTTCCAGTTACCTTGGATGTTGACTTCGAAGGTGTTGCTACTGACCCTTGGGGTAATGTAAAAGCTGGTTTTGAAGTAACAGGTAAAATCAACCGTAAAGATTTCGGTTTGACTTGGAACGCTATTACTGAAGCTGGTAGTGCATTGGTAAGTGAAGAAGTAAAATTAGTAGCTAACATTCAGTTGGTGAAACAAGCGTAATATAGACAAAGAGAGGTTTTTAGCTTTTGGTTTTCTATCTCTCTATGTAATACATTTTATCAATTAGGTTTTCAGCATACTTTCTTGTTTTACAAAAACACTACGCTGAAAACCTATACCCAGAAAGGAGTTTCTGATGAAACCGCTTAAAAAAACCCTCCATCTTGCAGATACAAGAGGAAAAGCCGATCATGGTTGGCTCAAAGCAAAACATACCTTTTCGTTCTCAAACTATCATGACCCTTCTCGCGTCCATTTTGGAGCCTTGCGAGTACTAAACGATGATTATATCGCAGGAGGAATGGGCTTTGGAATGCACCCACATGATAACATGGAAATCATCACGATTCCGACTAGTGGGGTAGTGGCACACAAAGATAGCTTTGGTAATTATGGAACTATAACGGCGGGCGAAATTCAAGTAATGAGTGCCGGAACAGGTATTTATCATTCAGAGTTCAACCATCAACAAAACGAGCCTTTGACTTTATTTCAGATTTGGTTATTTCCTAATCAAGAAAATGTCAAACCTCGTTATGCTCAGCAATCTTTTGATGTAGTGGCTCGTCACAATCGTTTTCAAACGGTAGTGGCCCCAGCCAACGACCAACAAGAGGACGCTCTTTGGATTTACCAAGATGCTTATTTTAGCATTGGTAATTTTGAAGCAGGGCAGGATTTTTCTTATCAAATAAAACGCCCAGGCAATGGCTTATATGTATTTGTGATAGAAGGAGAAGTGCAAGTTGCCGAGGAAAATTTGAAGTCAAGAGATGGATTGGGATTGGAAAATCTCCAAGAAGCACATTTCAAAACCACCACGGGAGTAGAACTGTTGCTGATGGAAGTTCCAGAATAGCTTATGGCTCGGAGCTGTCAGCTTTTAGTTTAGTTTTTTATCCATTCATGGATTTGTGATAAAGTAAAAAGCCTTAGTATTTTGATATACTAAGGCTTTTTTGTTTTACTATTGTTTTATCTTAAAATACTAACCATTTTTCTTGTGCTCGCATTACCTGCTCTATAATGTCACGCACAGCACCACGACCACCATTATGAGGTGAAACATATTGAGAAACGCCCAAAATCTCTTCGCAAGCGTCTGCTGGACAAGTAGCATATAGGTTTTCTCTTGACATTACCTGATAATCGGGAATATCATCGCCCATATATAAAATCTCATCTTCCGAAATCCCAGAATCTTCGAGCCATTGTATGTAAATTTCTAGCTTACTTTTTCCACCCGAACCCATGAATACATCTTGGATTTTGAGATTTTGTAATCTTTTACGTACACCCTCGTGTTTGCCACCAGTAATCACACAGATATGATAACCTGCCTGAATAGCTCTTTCCAACGCATAGCCATCACGAATATAAAAAGTACGGTAATGTTCTCCTGTTTCTAGCACATGAACAGAACCGTCGGTCATTACGCCATCTATATCGAATACGAATGTGGTTATTTTTTGTAATTTTTGAGCGTCAATCATATTGTATTTTTATCAATAATATCTTCAGTAATACTTTCGTAAATCTTTTTATAACCAGAATTGTCCTTTAAAGCTCCCATTTGTCGCTGTATAATCTTTTGATCGTTACGTCTTGCAGGACCTGTTTGTACGGCAAAGATATCTTCCGACTCCAAAGCTTTTCTCAAGGTTTCTTTGATGAGAGGTTCTAATAATTTAAACTCTAAATCATTCTTTTTCATCAAATCCTGTGCAATTCCCCAGAGGTGATTTGTAAAATTACAAGCGTAAACGGCAGCTAAATGTATGCTCTTCCTCTCCTCTGAATTTACAGCATAAGTAACGTCAGAAATGGATTGCGCGAGAGTTATCAACAAGTTTTCCACATCTAAATTACTGGATTCCAGACATATAGGAATTTCAGAAAAATTCACGTGGAACATTTTTGTAAAAGTTTGTAAAGGATAGAACACTCCTGTACGTATAGTCTCATCCAAATATACGTCTACCAACTCTTGCAATTCATTGAGTGTTTTTGAGCCAGAAGTATGCACCAAAATAGCACCAGATGGAAGTGATAAATTACGAATAACTTCCTCCATTGCATCATCTGATACACAAAGGAAGAATATCTCAGAATTAGAATCCAAAAAATCTAAACCTCGATGTACTTGCGCATTGTACAATTGTTGCGTAAGTGCACGAGCATTAGATGGATTTCGACTGTAAACCGTCTCAATATCGTAATTAGCTGTTTCGAGTGCTTGAGAAAGATGCCATGCCACATTGCCAGCTCCAATGAATGATATTTTCACCTGCTTGTAAAGAATAAATGATTAACTGTATCTAACAAAGATAAGGCTATTCAATAGAATTTTATGATAAATAAGTTATGGAACGGTATTTTATCGATTTAAATACTATTCAGTGGTCACTGCGAAAGGATCAATTGAAAAATTAAAGTAGTTGCTGCATGGTATTTTGGCTTCAGTATAAATTACATTTTCAGAAAATACTTTAGCAAAGCGCTGGAAAGGAATATTTTGGCAAAACTAAAAGCAGATAGAAAAGCTTATAAAAGAGAAAAGAGAGTAACCATTGCTGATTACTCTCTTTAGAAGTGGTACCGGGGACGGGAATCGAACCCGTACGAGCGTTGCGGCTCACAGGATTTTAAGTCCTGCGTGTCTACCAGTTCCACCACCCTGGCTTCAGTCAATTTACACCGACCTACTAAACTTAAAAAGCACCAGATTGGTGCTTTAAAGTGGAGCGAAAGACGGGGTTCGAACCCGCGACCTCAACCTTGGCAAGGTTGCGCTCTACCAGCTGAGCTACTTTCGCATTTTCTTTTTGTTATCAACGTTACTTTGTCGCTGAATTGTGATGCAAAATTAGGGGGTATAATTTTACTATGCAAGTGTTTGATGAAAAAAAATTTAACTTTTTTTTAAATTATTTGATAATGTTTCCGTAATTTACTGATTATCATTTTCTTGCAAAACCACTAATTTCTTAACTTTTTTTCAAAAAAATCAGGATAAAAAAGGCATTCAAGCAAATTCCGCCCAAAAAATTCAATATCATGGTATTTTTAAAGTTTGCGAATGCTTCATTTTTCAAAACTTTAATAAACCATAAGTTGAAAAAAAGTAAAACTGGAGATAAAATCAGCAAGTAAATAAGAAAAATAGGAAATCCCATCATCATTTTTCCTGCAAAAAAGAAGTAAAAGCCAACAGTAACTAAAGAGAAAATCCCTGCTGTGAACAAAAATGTTCCTCTAATACCCAATAGTCTACTTATTGTCAAATCTCCGCGTTTTGCATCTTCTTCATGCTGATACACTTGTGTCATTGGATAAAAACCTAAAAGATTACAAGTACTCAAGACTGCTGGTAAAAGGTTATTTGAAGAAAATAATTCTGACCAAGTCAATTGTCCCGCTGATTGTAATACTAACAAATAGGTAAAACCTCCTTGAAACACGCCGACTGTCAACCAACTGATAATTGGATATTTTTTTAAGCGAACTTTATCATAAGAATAGGCTTTGGAAACTGTGCTGTACAAGAATAAGCCCAGTGCCAAAATCCAAGAATCGAAAACCCAAGCTGAAATAATGGCTGCAATATCAAGGCTCCAAGCGGTGTAATACAAGTCCTTGGTTACGGGTGGGGGATTCTCTAAACCACCAATGGAAGACTCATCTTTATCATAAAAGCTATTGTAGGCGTTTGAGGCAGGATATATCAGCAAATGCAAAAGAATAAAGACTAAAATGGCTTTATCGGTATGTAGAGTAGATGATTGGCTAAGTGCAAACCAAAATACTGGCATTAAAAAAAATGAGAAGGGAATTCTCAAATGCAGTAACGTACTTTTCATGAGTTTGAAGGTTAAAATTGTATATTGAATCTGCCTCGATGAGACAGATTCAATGTGAGAGAATCAAAACCTTCATACTTAAAATCAAGGGATAACCTTTTTCCAAAGCTGACGGCTATAATAACGGGTAAAACTCCACCCTTTACGCTGTAATTCCAATGGTAAATACGCAAAAGACTCTTTTACAGAACGTGCATCATAAAACAAATCATCGTCGGTAAGCACAACACCTTGGTACTGTTGCGATGATTTAACTGTCAAATCTGCAAAAGGAAGTTCTTTTACGAACGAAACTACTTTCTTGCTTAATTGTTCTTTCAACAGCCATTCAGCCCAATAGTTTTTTGAAATATGAGGCTGAGGAGAATATAATCCCTCCGAAACTCGACGAGCATATTCTAAATAATGTTTTAATAATTTAGGTCCTTCATGCGTGGCATCATCTACTTTCAATTGCTCAGGAGCAATACTCGTAATGACATACACACGCTCTCTGGCACGCGTTACAGCAACATTTAGTCGGTTTTCACCTCCAGACATATTCAAGGTCCCAAAGTTCATCGTAAAACGCCCTGTAGCATCAGGAGCATAACCTACCGAGAAAATAATAATATCTCTTTCGTCGCCTTGAACATTTTCTATGTTCTTGACAAAAATAGGCTCTTGTCCATTTTTAGTCAATTTCTCTTGAGCATGCAAATGCTGCTCTAGCAAATCTTGAATATAAACTTGCTGACGATAATTGAAAGTTACGATTCCAATGGATTTATCGGGTGTATTTGCCCGTAATTCTTTTACTAAGGTCAAAATAACATCAGCTTCAACGGCATTACAATGATTATTCCAAATACCTTCTGATACTTGAATATACTCAATTGAGGAGTCACTATCATTCATATCCTCAAATCTTGGTAAAAGCTGAAGAGAGTTCTGATAAAAATGTTGATTTGAAAAATCTATCAAATCTAGCGAACGACTTCGATAATGCCCACGCAACTGCATTTGTGGTAAAAATTGACATCCTAAATCCAAGAACGAATCGACTTCTAAAGCAGGAATATCTTCATCCTCATCATCAAAACGGATACGATACAAATCGGAGGGTTGTAGTTGTTTCGAATCCCCAGCAATTACTGTTTGTTTTCCTCTAAAAATCGAAGGAATTCCCTGTTCTGCGTAACACTGAGAGGCTTCATCAAAAATGACTAAATCAAACATAACAGGATGATATCCAGTGGAGTTTTTCTCCGAAATAGCCAAATTATGAGTCGTCAAAGGAAAAATTGCCGAAACTGTCTCTGGTGAAGCCAACCAGCAAGGAATCAGATTGAATACTTCATCTGAAAGCTCTGCAATAAGTTTTCGGATAGACCAAATCTTACGTTTTTTCGAAACCTGATGCTTCAAATCACGATATGTAGTAACATTTTGAAGCCTATTGACTTCTATCGACTGGTACGTTTTTTCACGGAGTTTGAGTTGCAAAATCTCCTTACTAAGCTGCTGCTTTTGCTCAATGGATTTTTGCAAATCTTCTTCTAATTGTTGCAACTTGAGTGTGCTAGCACCTCGTAAAATAGGGTAACGCTGCTCTATCGCCTCAATCCAAGCTAGTTTTAAATTATTGGTAAATAATTCGATAGGCGAATCTTCGAGATTCGCCTCTTTTTCTAGCAAACTAATTAAGTCCATTTCCCTAGAAGAAAAGGAGCGATGGATTTCGTCTGCTTCGAGCATCAAATCAAAATGCTCGTCAAGATAAGCGATGATATCGCTCGCTTCGGACGCTTTAATATTCGCCAACATCTCTAACTGAGATTCACTCAAATAAGGTTGTGAATAGACATGCGTCTCAGCGTACCCTTCAAGCGATGCGTGTATATCTTCTAAAAGATTTTTTACCGATTCGTAATCAAATGATGAAATATCAACTAACAAACTTAAGTGCGTTTCTTGCCAAACCATATCTGTCTGAATCGCCTTGTGCATCATCTCAAAATGGCGTTCAAACCATCGAAAGCCCTTGCCTAGCCAGATAGGACGTTCTGAGGAAATATTACCTTGAGATTTTACCCAAAATAGATGCCCAAACTCTGTCCACCATTCCTCAAGTTGAATACGGTTTTGAATACGCATTTGTAAGCGTCTCAAATCATCGGCAGACATCGTGAGCCCATTGGCTACGACCACGTCTTGTATATCCTTTTTTTGTTTAGAGAAAAGTGACCAAACCATTCCTCCAATCGCATTAGATTTGGCATCTAGTGCCTCAATTAACTTATGTAAAAATGGTTTTAATGCCGAAGAATCCAACGTGATTTCGATGCCTTCTACGCCAAATATTGCTTTGATTTGCTCAAAAAGCTGCGAAAACTCTAAGGCTCGCAATGAGTGTTTTTGTTGTTTTCGATACTTTAGCGCATCAAAATAGCTATTTGAGGTCAAAATAGCGCTAATACTTTTCAGTTCGTCTCTTTCCTGAATAAGATTCTGCAAATCATCATATTGGATTTTTGACTCTAATAAGCTTTCAAGTTCTTGAAATACCGTTTGAGTAGCTTTAAAAGTCTTAGAAAAAAGCTCTTGCCAGTGTTTTACATCAGAAAAAGTCAGGCTATTGAATCGCTTTCTTTTATTCCAAAAATTCTTCCCAATCGAATCATGACGAAATAGACGGGTATATTGACAATATTTTTGAAAACGAGTCAAAAAGTCGTCTAACTGGTCAAAACGATAGTCTTGATAAAAATTGCTTAAATCAACATAGGGGGCATCCGGCTGGCTAGTGAGATATAATTCTTTGACCGAAACACCGCATAAGGAAGTATCAAACAAGGCCGTTTTGAAAGAATCCAACTCCTCTACAATTTTGTCGATCCGACGAGATTCTTGGTCAAAACTACGTTCCAAAAAGATACTATCTAAACTATAATTATGCTTTTTGTAAGCGTCTATTTGCTCTACTTGGTGCAAAATTTGACTGTACAGCGCTTTTCTGTCATTCTTAAAATCGTGAACACTTCCTACAAATTGTTCCATCCCAATTTGACGCAAACGTTCATAAACCACATCGAGCGCAGCACGTTTCTGCGACACAACCAAAACCGATTTGCCGCGTGCAGTAAAGTCAGCGACCAAGTTGCATATCAACTGTGACTTGCCTGTGCCTGGAGGGCCTTGCACCACAAGCGATTTCCCAATCTTTACTTCCCGAATAATTTCTTCCTGTGAAGCATCTATCGCCAGCGGAGTTAATAGCTTCTCTTCTCGGATTTTAGTGGGCTGAATCATACTTAGGCTAGGGTGTAGCCACTGTGCCTCACCTTCACGGAATAATCCAGTAATATTGTTTTGAGATTCTTCTATCAAAAAATCATAATCTGGCACTAAAAACGATCCTGCTTGTGGAAATATTCCAAGCACTGCCTGAGGATATAATTTTAGTTCGCCGTTTTTCTCCATTTGCTCTAAATCAGCCTTGGTACTTTTTTCAAAATACTGTAATTGATTTGTAAAAAGCTCTTGATTAAAATTGACATTTAGTGGCGAAACCTTCAGTAATTCATAGAGTTGTGTTCTAAACTCAAGCGAGGTTTTCGAAAAATCTTCAAAGGTATATTCTAAAAAATTATCGAAAATTTTAATCTCATTGAAGTGCGAATAGGCTAGCAAAAAACTACGATTAAAGGTCACAGGCTCTTCTCGGCGCTGTAAATGCCATTTAATTCCAGAACCAGTATCTGTACTCGAATTGAGCGACAAACGTTGTGCTTTTTGCGTAAGCGTAACTGGGAAAAATAATAATGGACAGCGTACTACAGTGCCGTCCATCAGCTTCCCTTTTACCATCGGATACCCAACATATAAATCTTTGGCTCCACGCTCTTCTTCAATAAATTTTTCGGTACGAGAAATCTTCTTTAGTCTTTTGCTTACCTCGTTAACTTTTACATTTCGAGGGTCGAGCGTATCACACAGAGAAATAGCATTTTTTTGAGCAATAAGCTGCTCAATTAACATAAACGATGGTTGATTATGTAAAAAATCAAGTTCGTGTAAGTCTATAAATTGCTCATTGGGGAGATTTAATAATAGCAAAGACTTATTCTTGGCGCTTAGGTTGGTTAAGCGTTTTGCGTAAGCTTTTAGTATGGTTTGTAAGGAATAATCTATCACGTACAAAATATTTTTAAAGAGTCGTACGACTCCGAAAATTCAAATGAATAATTAACAGGAAAAGATAGGCAATGGTAAACTTTGCAAAGTACTATTTTTGTCAATAAACTAATCTACAAGTTGTTACAAAAATTTACTTACTATACTCGTACTCAAATACGCTTCTAGTGATTCGTAAAAGGGCAAAAAAACACAAAGATAAAGGAATTGGCAACAAGCGAGAGATAAATATAAGTTTGGCCTTGATTTTGTTTAAAATTTAGTAAAATCTTAAATTGCCAAACTTTTAGTCATACCAATATATACCACTTGTAATCTTCGAGCATATTAATAGCTCCATTTCTTTTCACTGTATTGATTTTCAGGTATTTTTGCGACTATTTTTACTTTAAATTTGACTCAATTATTGATTCATAGAAAATTGATTAAAAATGTATAACAACAAAAAAGTTATCGTTGTAATGCCAGCCTATAAGGCTTCGTTGACACTTGAACGAACATATCGAGAAATACCCTTCGACCTTGTCGATGAGGTAATTTTAGTAGATGACCACAGCCCTGACAATACCGTAGATGTAGCTAAATCACTGGGAATCAAACATGTAATTCGCCATGACAAAAACAAAGGCTACGGTGGTAATCAAAAAACTTGTTACAACAAAGCATTGGAGTTAGGCGGTGACATTGTTATTATGTTACACCCAGACTATCAATATACGCCGATGTTGCTTACTGCGATGATTTCTATCATCGGTAATGAGTTATATCCAGTAGTATTTGGTTCACGTATCTTAGGCATGGGTGCACTCAAAGGAGGCATGCCTATGTACAAATACATTGCTAACAGATTTCTAACATTTTTCCAAAACGTTTTGTTAGGTCAAAAGCTTTCTGAATACCATACAGGCTACCGTGCGTTCTCAAGAACAGTTTTAGAGAAAGTACCATTTGAACTTTGCGACGACGACTTTGTATTTGATAACGAAATGGTTGCTCAAATCTTTTGGCATGGATTTGAGATTGCAGAAGTAACCTGTCCAACCAAATATTTTGAAGAGGCTTCTTCTATCAATTTTATGAGAAGTTCTAAATATGGACTCGGCGTACTTCGCGTTTCTGTATTGTACCGTTTAGCCAAGTGGGGCATCAAATGGAATATTCTAGGATAATGAAACATGCTATTATCATTGGTGCTACTGGCTTAGTCGGTAGCACACTTACTCATCAGCTTCTTCAAGATGATTACTTCTCAAAAGTAACCCTATTAGTTCGCAAGCCTCTCCCTATTACACATCCTAAATTAGAACAAGTCATTTTTGATTTTGAGCATCCAGATACTAGCAAAGTAAAAGGAGATGTGTTATTCTGTGCGATGGGGACAACTCTCAAGAAAGCAGGCAGTAAGGGAGCTCAATATTTGATTGACTGCGAATATCCATACCGAGTTGGTCAGATAGCACACTCAAATGGAATCGAAAATTATATCCTTGTATCCTCAATAGGAGCAGATGCCAATTCTTCAAGTTTTTATTTAAGAACCAAAGGAGAACTAGAACAAAAACTTAGTGCGTTAGGATTCTCTAAGCTCGTGAGTGTTCGACCATCATTAATTTTAGGAAATCGAGGAGAGTTTCGTTTTGGTGAGAAATTGGGCGTTGTATTAGATAGTATACTAAGTCCACTGATGATAGGTCCATTGAAGAAATATAGGGGAGTCCATGTAGACAAAATAGTAAGGATGTTGATAAAGGTATCGAAAGAAAGTTTTCCAGACAAAACTACCTCCATCGAGTCCGACGCGATATATGCATTATAAAGCAAAAAGGATGCTTGTTAAACAAGCATCCTTTTTTATGGGTAAAATCGTTATTAAGCTTCAGCAGGAATAACTTCTACGAAAGAACGACCTTTGAAACCTTTTTTGAATTGTACAGTACCACTAACCAAAGCAAACAAAGTATGGTCTTTACCGATACCTACGTTTTTGCCAGGATTGTGAGCAGTACCTCTCTGACGGATGATGATATTACCAGCAATAGCAGGTTGACCACCGTAGATTTTAACGCCTAAGCGTTTGCTATGTGACTCACGGCCGTTCTTCGAACTACCCGCACCTTTCTTGTGTGCCATTTTTTTGTAATGTTTTTACGTTAAGTTATGAATAATACGACCTAAACCAGAAGTCTTTCAACTAATAACTTAAGACTAAATTAGAATGTAATACCTTCGATTAAAACTTTAGTCAAGTCTTGACGGTGACCGTTTTGTTTTTGATAGCCTTTACGACGTTTCTTTTTGAAAACGATAACTTTTTCGCCACGAACGTGAGCCAAAATTTTACCTGATACAGTTGCACCTTCAACGATTGGAGCACCTACTTTAATATCTCCATCATTGTCAACAAGAAGAACCTTGTCGAAAACTAGTGCAGCGCCTTCCTCACCCGCTAAACGATGCGTGTAAAGGTAACGGTCTTTCTCAACTTTAAATTGCTGACCAGCGATTTCTACGATTGCGTACATTGTATTGTATTTTTAAACTAACTAGCTATAATTCAAGCAAATGGATTTTCTGAAGCTAATTAGAGGGTTTGACAAATCCCATTTGCCCCTAAAAGGGATGCAAATTTAACAAGAGATTTTGAATTTTCGAAATCTTATAACGACTTTTTTAGAAATATAATCAACTAACAATCAAAACCTTAGACTATCAGAGAGATGCACTGCCATTTTGCTATTTTTTTTGCTGTTCTATTCATTAAAAAAATGACCATTTAGTAAATATTTTTCTTTTGACCGTACCATTTTAAACAATCCCACGTTTAAAGGTAAAATACTCAATCAAAAATGAACTAAGTCTTTTATTATTACGTATTTGCATTGTAATTAAAGCACAATTTACCTACTCTTTTTCACGCATGTAGCACTTCTCATATCCATTCACAACCAGTCAGATTTTTCAATTCTGGTAATTATCTTGTAGTAATTATTTATTTGTCTGGCATTTTGTACTATTTTGTGCGCTCTTTAATACACTATCTAAAATGAAATCAGTCATTCATCATATCATCAAAAAAGCCCTTTTCGCCAAATCTTTATTCATTATCATTACTCTGTTGGCTACTATTGGCTCTATTAATGCCCAATCTGGTTATAACATTGGGCAAACCGTTAGCGATTTTCAACTAAAAAATATTGATGGTCGCATGTTATCCTTGAGCGACAATCGCAATGTAAAAGGATATATTGTGGTGTTTACTTGCAATCACTGTCCATTCTCAAAGGCTTACGACTCAAGAGTTGTAGATTTGCACAATAAATTTGCCTCTAAAGGATACCCAGTGATTGCTATTAATCCAAACGACCCAAATGCTTACGAAGAAGATTCATTTGCCAATATGCGCCTGACAGCTCCAAGTAAAGGTTTTACATTTCCGTATTTGCAAGATGAAACTCAAGAGGTAGCCAAAGCTTTTGGGGCAACCAGAACACCTTCGTGCTTCGTACTCAAAAAAGAAGGAGATAGATTTACGGTTCAATATATAGGGGCGATCGACGACAATTCACAAGACGCCAGCGCGGTGAACAAAAAATTTGTAGAAGATGCTGTCAACAATCTGTTGAGCGGACGACCAGTGATGGTAAATAATACCAAAGCTGTTGGTTGTGCTATTAAATGGAAGAGCTTCTAATACAGGAAATTAGATACAAAAAAGAGGACATTGCTTAGCGATGCCCTCTTTTTTGTATCTAACCAACGAGAAAATGTATATTTTTTTGAGTTTTATTCCCACAAAACCCAAAAAGTCCTATTATACATTGGGGATTTTATAAATAACTTTCACTAACTTTGTAGGCACAACAACCGTATTGGGAACAGGAAAGGATGGAATTTGAAGCTTTACCCGAAAGAAGAAAAAATCAATTGATGGCGTTTAACCGCCTCTTAACAATCATGGATGAGTTGAGAGAGCAGTGTCCTTGGGATAAAAAACAAACCATTGATTCATTGCGTCACTTGACGATTGAAGAAACCTACGAACTTTCGGATGCCATTGTAGAAGGAGATATGCTCGAAATCCAAAAGGAAATCGGCGATATTATGCTTCACATGGTATTTTACTCAAAAATTGCTTCAGAAACCAATACTTTTGATATTGCTGATGTATTGAATGGTCTTTGTGAAAAATTGATTTTCCGTCATCCACATATTTATGGTGATGTAAAAGCTGAAACCGAGGAGCAAGTCAAACAGAATTGGGAAGCACTTAAGATGAAAGAAGGTAACAAGTCTGTATTGGCTGGTGTACCAAAATCGCTTCCAGCCTTAGTAAAGGCTATGCGTATTCAAGAAAAGGCTCGTGGAGCTGGCTTCGACTGGGAAGAAAAAGAACAGGTTTGGGAGAAAGTCGAAGAAGAAATGCAGGAATTCAAAGCTGAGTTTAATGTAGTTGAAAAATCAGCCATCGATACCGAAAAGGCCGAAGCTGAATTTGGAGATTTATTGTTTTCTCTAGTCAATTACGCAAGATTTGTCAACATCAATGTTGAATCCGCTTTAGAAAGAACTAATAAAAAGTTCATCAAGCGATTCCAGCATATTGAATCAAGAGCAAAAGAACAAGGTAAAACCTTACAAGATATGACCCTAGCCGAAATGGATGTGTATTGGGAAGAGGCGAAAAGGCTGTAATTGAACAAACAACGTTCAAGTCAAAGATTCAAAATTTAATTTTGAGAGTGAAACCAGAAACCCGTTAGCTTGTAGCCTTCGGGTTTTTATTTTTTATAATGCACCCGAAATCTTAAAGACCCAAGCATATTCACTTGGATTGACGTCAGGCGTAAGAGCAGGAGGTGTTATAGTTAGTATGTTTCCTTTTTTCTGAACTTTAATAGCTCCGTTGTATCCCAACATACTTACTGTACCACCCGAAACACCTTCGATAGTAACAGGTGTATTTTTCCATTGAGTTAATAGCACATATAAATCTTTATTTTTCTTAGTAAAGAAAACCTTAGTTTCTGGAGTAACCTTGGGTGATTTTTCCCATTTACGAGTACCATAAATAGCATCTCCGTTAATTTTCAACCATTTTCCTATATCTGCCAAACGCTGTTGCATAATCACAGGAATACGTCCATCGGCTGTTGGACCTACATTTAGTAACAAGTTTCCTCCACGAGCTACTTTGTCAATAAGAATATCTATTAACTGCTTTGACGAGGAATAATCTTCTAAATTTTCATTTCTATTATAGCCAAAAGAAGAGCCAATACCTCTACACTCTTCCCAAGGATGGGCTATTTCCATGCTGCTCGAATTAGCATCATGTACCAGATCATATTCGGTAGTATAAATTCCTCCGTGTTTGCTACGTGTTTCTTTTCCCCAGCGGTCATTTACTACGACCTCAGCCTTTGATGGAGAGTCGTTATAGAGCCATGCCAAAAACTCAGTACTTTTCCATTTTTCTGAAGGATGATCCCATTCGCCATCAGTCCACAAAATATCTGGCGTATAGCGTGTCACCAAATCCTTCATTTGCGGAATCATGTGAGCAGTAACATAAGTATCCACATCCTTTTTGTATAAAGGGTTAAACCATTCGTACAAAGAATAATAAAAACCCATGCGCAAGCCTTTGCCTTTTACAGCCTTGGTCAAATCACCTGCAATATCACGATGCGGATTCAAATCAACAGCATTCCAATTCCAAGCCTGAGCGCTTGGCCAAAGCGTATATCCTTCGTGGTGCTTGGAAGTGAGCACGACATATTTGGCACCAGCATTTTCAAAAATATTTGCCCAATCACTAGGGTCATACATTTCGCAAGTAAACCCTTTGGCAAAATCTTGATACTTAAAATCTTTACCAAAAGCTTTTTCATGAAAGGCTAGGGTAGAAGCATACCCAGGTCTTTTGGAATTAGTTAAGGTTTGCCAATACCATTCTGAGTATCGGTCGTAGATGCCAACATTATTTTTGGCGGTTGGTCCCCAAGCAGGCACAGAGAATAATCCCCAGTGAATAAAGATCCCGAATTTGGCATCTTCAAACCAGTTGGGAATAGGACGCGAGTCTATAGATGCCCAATTGGCTTGGTATTGTTGAGCACTCGATGTGGATAAACCAAGAAGTCCTCCACAAAGCACTGTTAAACAAGTTTTTAAAAAATTTCTTTTCATAGTATAAGGGAATTGGTTTTATTCAGAAAAGTACAAAATACCCATTAATACTCTGTTGGGTTTTGAGTGATAGGTGTATTAAATATTTGGGATTACAAGTCCGAAACCAAAGCGTTTTCTTTAGGGTTATTATTGAATGGGAACTATATTTTAGGAGATTCGATTGGCTCATTATTAGATTACACTTAATTTTATAAACAAAAAATCAAGCGGAATGGAATTTCAACTTTGTTCAGAATATCAGCCTACTGGCGACCAGCCAAAAGCCATTGCTCAGTTGGTAGAAGGAATACAAAATGGAGAGCAAGCTCAAACGCTATTAGGGGTAACTGGTTCTGGGAAAACATTTACTGTAGCTAATACTATTGCTCAAATCAATAGACCTACGCTGATATTGAGTCATAACAAAACTTTAGCAGCTCAACTTTATGGGGAGTTCAAACAGTTTTTTCCTAATAACGCAGTTGAATATTTCATTTCCTACTACGACTATTATCAGCCCGAAGCCTATATCGCTACCACTAATACTTACATAGAAAAAGACCTTGCTATCAACGAAGAAATTGACAAGTTACGTCTTTCGACTACCTCGTCTTTAATGTCGGGGCGACGAGACATTATCGTAATTGCATCGGTATCTTGTATATATGGTATGGGAAACCCAGAAGAGTACCGAAAAAGTATTTTACGAATTGGGGTAGGGGAAATTATTTCTCGAAATCAATTTTTATTTAGACTTGTTGAAATCCTTTACTCCAGAACTGAAGCCGAATTTCAAAGAGGTAATTTTCGAGTAAAAGGAGATACGGTGGATATCTATGTACCTTATGCTGATTTTGGCTATCGTATTATTTTCTTCGGTGACGAAATTGAAGCTATTCAACGCATTGATCCTATTTCTGGAAAAAAATTATCTGAAGAAAAAATGGTGGCTATCTTTCCCGCTAACTTATTTGTTACGGGCAGAGATGTATTGATGAGAGCCATCAACGAAATACAAGACGACCTTGTCGGGCAAATCAAGTATTTTGAAGCAGAAGGTCGAACATCTGAGGCAGAGCGCATCAAACAGCGAACGGAGTTTGATATGGAAATGATGCGAGAATTAGGCTATTGTTCGGGTATCGAAAATTACTCAAGATATTTTGACAGAAGACAAGCAGGACAACGTCCATTCTGTTTATTAGACTTTTTCCCTGAAGACTTTTTATTGGTAGTAGATGAAAGTCACGTAACTATCCCTCAAATCAGGGCGATGTGGGGAGGCGACCGCTCAAGAAAAGAGTCTTTGGTGGACTACGGTTTCCGTTTGCCAAGTGCGATGGACAACCGCCCATTAACCTTCCAAGAGTTTGAAGATATTAGCGGACAAAGCATTTTTGTAAGTGCCACCCCTGCCGATTACGAGCTCCGTCGTTCGGAAGGTGTTGTCGTTGAACAAATCATCAGACCAACAGGCTTGCTCGACCCTGAAATAGAAGTACGACCAAGTTTGAATCAAATTGATGATTTATTGGAAGAAGTACATATTAGAATAGCACGAGAAGAAAGAGTATTGATTACGACTCTTACCAAGCGTATGGCCGAAGAACTTTCGAAATACATGGAACGTGTAGGAGTTAAGTGTCGCTATATTCACTCAGAAGTAAAAACCTTAGAACGCGTTGAAATTTTAAGAGAGTTACGACTTGGGGTATTTGACGTATTGGTCGGAGTAAACCTTTTACGTGAAGGCTTGGATTTACCAGAAGTTTCGCTGGTTGCCATTATGGATGCCGACAAAGAAGGTTTCTTACGGGATATTCGCTCATTAATCCAAACTATTGGACGTGCGGCTAGAAATGACCAAGGGAAAGTACTTATGTATGCCGACCGTATTACGGGTTCTATGCAAAAAGCTATCGAAGAAACCAATCGACGCAGAGCTATCCAAATGGAGTATAACTTCGAGCATGGTATCACGCCAAAAACAATCCTTCGCTCGAAACAGGCCATTATTGAACAAACATCCATTGCCGATGTGATGGGTAAGACAACGAAGACCAACTACTACGTCGAACCACAAGATGTACAAATGGCTGCAGACCCAGTTTTGGCTTATATGTCTAAACCAGAAATTGAAGCACAAATCAAGAAAGTACAAAATGACATGGACAAGGCCGCCAAAGAACTTGACTTTGTGGCAGCCGCTCGCCTAAGAGACGAAATGTTTGGATTGAAGAAATTGTTGGAAGGAAAATAAATAGAGTGCGGAGTTTTGAGTTTTCTTTTGTCCTTACCTAAAAAACTCTATTGACGGACTATATCATCTGGAAGTAAATTTTCATATAAAAAAACACCCCATGTACAAAGTTTACGGAATACCGAATTGTGATACGGTAAAAAAAGCCCTTACTTGGCTTAAGGAACATGATATTCCTTTTGAATTCCATAATTTCAAAAAAGAAGGAATTTCACAGGAAAAATTAGAGGCTTGGTTAGAAAAATATCCTTGGGAAACGCTTGTGAATAAAGCAGGAACAACTTGGAAAAAACTAGACGAAAGTCAAAAAGCAACAGATACTGCTTCGGCTATCCAATTGATGATGGAACAAACTTCGGTAATCAAGCGTCCTGTTTTGGAAAAAGAGGAGATTATTTCGGTAGGTTTCAAACCTGAATTATATAAAGGTATCTTTCAATCATAAAACGATTTGTTGAGAAAAAAATAAAAAAGCCCCAATAGCTTTACTCACGTAAAACTATTAGGGCTTTTATCATACAAGATGATTATTCCACTGGGAATGGATATTCGTCTACATACACATCTTTGTATGCTTCAGAAGCATCTGGCCAAGGAGACTCTTCTGCAAATTTAACAGACTCTTCAACTCTTGCCTTGATTTTAGCATCGATAGCCGCTAAATCTTCTTCTGTAGCAAATTCGTTTTCTAAGATGGCTTGTCTAACTTGCTCGATTGGGTCACGCATTTTGTATGCCTCAACTTCCTCTTTAGTACGGTACTTCTGGGGGTCAGACATAGAGTGACCTCTATAACGGTAAGTTTTGAATTCTAAGAATGTTGGTCCTTCACCTGCACGAGCACGCTCAGCTGCACGAGAAACTGCCTCATGAACTGCTTCTACACTCATCGCATCAACTGGCTCAGATGGCATATCATACGCTTCACCAATTGTGTAAAGATCTGTAACGTTTGACGTACGAGTAACCGAAGTACCCATAGCGTATCCGTTGTTTTCAACAACAAAAATCGCTGGCAACTTCCAAGTCATAGCCATGTTGAAGGCTTCGTGCAAAGCACCCTGACGAACTGCACCGTCACCGAAGTAACAGATACAAACATTACCAGTTTTGTTATATTTTTCAGCAAATGCCAAACCCGCTCCAAGAGGAATTTGAGCACCTACGATACCATGACCACCTACAAAACCCACTGATTTATCGAAAATGTGCATTGATCCACCTTTACCTTTCGAAATACCAGTAGCTTTTCCGAACATTTCCGCCATGATAGTGTTAGGGTCTGAACCTAATGCCAATGGAATACCGTGATCACGGTAAGCTGTTATATATTTGTCGCCTTTACGAAGTGCCGACGCTGCTCCTGAAGAACAAGCCTCTTGTCCGATGTAAAGGTGGCAAAAACCACGAATCTTTTGTTGACCATACAATTGACCAGTACGTTCTTCAAATTTACGTTGAAGCATCATTGACTCGTACCATTCCATGTAGGTCTCTTTCGAGTATTTTACTTTGTTTTCAGCTTTCTTTGCCATTTTTCAAAATGAGTGAATGAGTGATTAACTTGCGTTGAATCTTACGATTAAGTAAATGAGGGAATAAAATAAACGTCTTATTCGCTCTTGCTCACCTGGAACTGCTATCCCATTGTGGGCCACATAGGATTTTGTAATCCCCCGAAACAGGCGTTAATTTGCAATGCGAAATTAGTACAAAACCAAGAACCGACCAAAAAAATATCACAATAGACTCTTGATTATTAGTTATAAACAACTTTATTAGCTATTTACCTGACAGGTATCAGAACTAAAGTACAAATCTAAACAGCTTTGCATTGGATATTGTTCAGCGTTCGGCACGATATCATTTCGCCTCAAGCAATATGTCTTTGGCATTTTGCTCGTTTTATAAAGTCAATTACCTAAGCTTTCTTACTCATCCAAATATGTATTTACAACGTATCAGTCTCACAAACTTCAAAAGCTACGACTTTGGCGATTTTAAGTTTTCTCATCGTGTAAACTGTATTGTGGGTGAAAATGGTAGTGGTAAAACCAATTTGCTTGATGCTATTTATTTTTTGGCATTAACCAAAAGTTCAGTTAGCACACAAGATGCCTTGTGCGTTACTCACGAAGCTGATTTTATGATGATTGATGGGCTATTTGTTGGTGGAGAAAAAGGGGATGTGCAAATAACCTGTTCTTTTCAAAAAGGTCAAAAAAAGGCCGTGCTCCACGATAAAAAACCTTATGAGAAAATTTCAGAACATATAGGACTCTATCCTGTCGTGTTGATTTCACCCAATGATACAGATATTGTAAGAGATGGGAGTGAGGAAAGAAGAAAGTTTTTTGATGGCGTTATCTCTCAAATCGATCGTGAGTATCTTGAAACGCTTATTAAATACAATAAGGTTTTATTACAAAGAAATGCTTTGCTAAAACAGTTTGCAGAAAAAAACTATTTTGATGCTGATTTATTAGATATCTACTCTGAACCAATTATCGAATGTGGAATTGAGTTACAGAAAAAAAGAGCAGTGTTTTTGTCGAAATTTACCCCAATCTTCCAAAAACATTATGCTAATCTTTCAGAAAGTAGGGAGGACGTACGACTCGTTTATGAAACCGACGTAGACGCTGACACTTTCAGAAATGATTTTACCAAAAATCGTCAACGAGATTTGGCGGCACAAAGAACAACCTTAGGGATTCATAAAGATGACTTTTCTTTCGAAATCAATGCTTTCCCACTCAAAAAATACGGTTCGCAAGGTCAACAAAAATCTTATGTAATTGCGCTTAAATTAGCCCAATTTGAGCTTTTGGCACTTGAAAAGGGATTTCAACCGATATTATTACTCGATGATATTTTTGACAAGCTTGATGACAGACGTATTCAGCAGTTGATCAATATGATGGTAGATGGAACCTTTCAGCAGGTTTTTTTGACAGATGCCAGACCTGAAAGAACACAACAGCTATTAAGTCATTTGACAGTAGAGGTACTTTATTTTGATGTGACTCAAGGAAAATAAAAAAGCTGTATGCTTCGAGTAAGATATACCTCCGAGCTTATATCTTGTCTCATGTCGCACACAGCTTTTTTATTAGCAATATATATTTTGAGCGTTTACTATTTCTCCAAAAACTTCACACCACCATAATTTGAGTGAATGACAATTTTGGTTCCTGTACCTTTGCCGATTTTACCTTTATAATTCTTTTGAGGAATGAATCCCATTCGTTTTTGAGAATTTTCATCATCTGGATTTACCGTAAGCGTACACTTATCTGATGGGTATTTGAAATTGGCATAGTTCACCGTAACATCAAAGTCGGCATTGCAGTCTGAAGTCACAGGTAATTTTACAGTCGTATAATTACATTTCAAATCTAGGGACTTCAACGAATTTGGTAATTCACGAAGCTCTAATCCATCTGAATAGCTAATGTAAATTTTGCCATTTTCTTTAATCGTACCGATTTTTCCGTTAGAATACTGAAGATTTCCCTCAATGGTATTGACTTGATCCAGAACCACAGAGCCAAACATATTGGCAAGTTTGATAATATTAGCTTTATCAATATTCAATTTAGAATAAGAAATTTTCAACTCTGCTTCGTCTAATTGCTTGATATTAGCTTTTCCATACTGAACATTGATATTTTTTTCATTGCCAGAAAGTCGGTCACTTACAAAGTTTCCATAAGAAGTAACGATTGACAAAGGAGCTGAAAATTCTGGAACATTCGTATTACCATATCTATTCGACACCATCAGTGGATTATTCTTTGGCATATATACCTGATAGTTGACTTCTACGCCTTGCTTCTCATTGTCAGAGTCTTTGCTGCTGCTTTTAAAAGATAACTTATCCCACCAATCTCCATTATTTTCAGAGGTTATATTGGTTCGTAAGGTAATTTTGTTTTTTACACGAACTTCTGCAATATCTACTCCATCTACATACGCCTGAGCTTTTTCTTCGGTACTGCCGTGTCCTACAATATTGATTTCTATTTTTATTTCATTACGATTCCATAGCTCAACATTTACGTGACCGTGCTGATTATTAATTTGTAACAAATCCTTCGGTTCAACAGAATATACCTTGGTAATCAACTTCTTTTTTTCGACCAAAGCTACAGATTCTCCTTTTTCGACTGAGGCTGCCTCCTGGCAACTAACTGTTGTATTGTTATTAGAATTAACAGTTACGGTAATAGTTCTACTATTTTTATTGCTGGCATATACATTGCCATTAGCAGAGGCCGTAACTCGCATTTGCTGTGCCATACTCGGGGATATAATCAACACCCCGTACATGACAACCACTACCTTAAATAGTTTGCATATTTTTTCCATGGCCTTGTTTTGCTTCTTTTACACGTTGAATGATTGATAATTGTTGATTCAAAATATCTAATTGTAATTGTAAATTTTGAATCATAGCTTTTACTAACTCTTCTTGATTGGGCGTTTGGGGCAGTTCCGCCTTCAAGCTTTGATAGTCTTTGTTGAGACGTTCGATTTCTGATGAAAATTCTTGATACAAAGCAGGTTCGTTATCGGCAATTTGTCGGATTTCATCCCTCTTTGTTTCTATTAAGCTAGCGTAATGTACCATTTGCTTTTTGTACTGATCGCCAACTTGGCTCACGATTATGTCCGAATTGCTCGAAGGTTGATTGGCATACCATAATCCTAATGCTCCAATAATTACAGCCACACTAGCAGCAACGCGCCAATAACGCTGAATCTTAGGAAAAAATGGAATAATGGTATTTTTCTCTACTGGTTGAACCAATGTGGTATCGTTAGGTAATTTTGCTTCTAATTTTTCCCACAAATCCAATGATGGCTCAAGATTTTCAAATTCATCTCGATGGTCTCTAACAAACCTTTCTAAACGATTTGATGCTTTTTTTGACTGATTCATAAGACTATGACATATCTTTTGTTGAAAATAAACTCGACAATCAATTATGCCTTTTTAAGTATTTCTAATAAACGTTTTTTGGCTCTTATATACTGAGTTCTTGAAGTGGATTCTGCTACTTGCAAAATTTCCGCAATTTCTTCATGGTCGTATCCTTCAAAAAGATACAAGCTTAGAACCGTTCTAAAGCCATCGGGAAGCTGATGCATCGCGCGCTGCACCTTAGTTACTTCCCATTCTATTTCCTCGTCATCAAATTGCTCGTCCTCAAAATCATCAGGTACACCATCGATGTCCTGAAAGGCAACTTTACGCTGCCTGAGCTGATTGAGAGCCCGATTGATTACAATTTGTTTGAGCCAAGCGCCAAAGGTACTTGTTTGACGAAACTCATGAATTTTGATAAATGCGTCCAAAAATGCCTCTTGCAGTACATCTTCGGCCTCGCCGACATGATTCAGTATTCGGACAGCCACGTTGAACATAGACTTTGAGTAGAGACGATAAATCTCATACTGAGCCTTGCGTTCGCCCCTGCGACAAGCCTCCACCAAATGAACATTTCTGTCTATGTATAGCGTTTGTTCCAGCGTATTAAATTGTTATTCGTGAATAAACTTAGTTGGTTGGTTAATCGTCAATCTTCGATAGTCTTAGAGGCTTATTTGCGAATAACAATTAACTGAATTTCATACCAATGAAACAGATCGGTAAACTAATGTTGCATGAGAATTAAAAAAATATGATTTTTTTGCAGCATGGAATCTTAACTTTCAAGCAATAATAACCTAGAAGCTAGCTATTGCATTAGTTTTTTTTGATTCTATCTAAATTTTCAACAACCAACCGTCTGATTTTTAACAGAATACAAAGAAAGAGTTTCTGATTAAACTTTGCCTTCTTTTATTCGAAATATCATTGTCAATGAATCAAATTATAAAAAATGCCCAATATTGGGTCGAAAAGTTTAAGATGCTCGAACATCCAGAGGGTGGCTACTTTGCCGAAACTTATCGCTCGACCGAAAGTATTCCTCAGGAAGCTTTACCAGAAAGATTTAAAGGAAAAAGAGTTTTCTCGACAGGTATTTATTTTTTACTAGAAAATCATCATTTCTCTGCTTTCCATAGGATAGAAGCTGACGAGATTTGGCATTTTTATGCAGGTGGCTCTCTTGATGTATTTATGATTAGTCCAGATGGTCAACTCAACATTATTCATTTGGGTAATAATCCCGACGAAGGACAAGTATTTCAGGCGGTAGTTCCAGCAGGATATTGGTTTGCGTCAAAACCCCAAAAAGAATCGGCTTACTCATTAGTTGGCTGTACAGTGGCACCAGGTTTTGATTTTGAAGGATTTGAGCTAGCTGAGCGAGCTAGTTTGCAAGCGCTATTTCCTCAGCATACTCATTTAATTGAAAGTTTAACACGGTAAAAAAGTATTTTGGTTTGGCCAAACATGAGTCATTCCTAATTTAGTGATTTAGCGACTGAATGAATGAGTGATTAATTTTAAATTTATATTCTGTCAGTAGAGACGCAATGATTGCGTCTTAAGCCAAGTCATATCTAGCATAGTAGCATCAAAAAAAGGGGTCGAAAAATATTTCTCGACCCCTTTTTTGATAAAAACGTGGAGAATAATCCCAATCCTAAAAATTCGGGATGACTCATGTTTTACTTTATAGTTAAATGACTAACGAGTAGCCGTCATTTCTTGCTTTGGCATATATCCATAAGCTACCAATTTGTATTCATCAAATATACTGCGAGTAATAGCTTTTAATTCACGCTCTTCTACCAGTTTGTTAGGCTTGATAAAACCCGAAGCCATTCCGAGCCAAACAGACTTATTCAAGTTTTCGTCAATCATTTGAATCATCAAAGTCCCACCGTTGAGTGTGATTCTACGAGTGGCATACTCAGATTTTTCTTCCTCTACTTTACGACTGTCCTTAATTTTTAGTTTAGTTTCAAAAACCGAGCATACCACTACAATATCAGGAGATTTGCTGGTACGCACAAAACCACGAGCCTCCATCTGATTTTCAACTTCATCTTGAATGGCACGTTCGGTTTCTTCTGACAGTTTTGCTTCACTTTGCCCAATAACAATCTGGTAAGTCTGATTGAGATTATTTACCATCAAATGATCATTATTAGCACGAACAGCAAATTTCTGATTGCTACACGACATAGTTATCGTTGCAAGTAGTAATAAAAAGAATAATTGTTTCATCTTGCTATTGGGTTAATGGTCCAACATTTTATTATAGTCATATACCTTAGGAGGTATTGGCGATTGTGTTTCAAACACTCTTTTGCCATCATGACTTAATGATAATATTACAAAAATTTAACAATTATTTAATATTAAATTTTGAAGAAAATTGAAATAACAGGAACCGAAGTGAAAAGTGCCGAACGTAGTATGGATTTTGAAAAACTAAGATGAGTCATTCCGAATTGTAGGATAGGAATTATTCTTCAAGTTTTCATCAAAAAAGCGGTTGAAAAATATTTTCCAACCGCTTTTTTGATACTAAAATACTAGATATGACTCATTTTAAGTTAGTACTCAACATAAAACTTAAGATTGTGCCTTAAGCTTTCAGGTATCGGCTTTCGGCGGTGGGCTTTGGGAAAAATGCATGTCTGTGGTCATTTAACACTCTTTGCCTTCTGCCTGTTGCCTTGTCCCTAAAATAAAAAACTTAAACCTTATTTTGCACTAATATTTGACTGATATTACTTACTTGGAGCCAACACCATAGCTGTAACAGGTTGGTTGGTTAAGTAGTTTTTTGCAAAGATTTTATAATTGTCAAAAATTTGTCGTGTTGCCGAGCGAAGCGCTTTTTCATCTATATCATTGGTTTTCTCTTCGGCAATCCCCGCAGCGTAGCCCATCCAAATAGGGCGATTAGAATCATTTTCGACAAACTGTAATAATAGCGTTCCTTTTCTGAGTTTAATTCGTTTAAGTTCTTCGCTCATATTTTCTTTTCCCAAACCTCTAAAAGAGCGTTGAAGAACTGACAAATTGACTTCTGTTGGAAATAGTGCATAAAATACAATCAAATTTGGACGCTCTTTGGTGTCTTGATACCCTCTGAGTCGCATCTGAGTATCAATCTCATCAATTACAGCATCGAACCTGTAGGTGGTATCGACAAGTGTGAGCTGTTTTTCGATACAAGTAAAAGATTCATAGTTTGGTTTAAAAACCTCATCTTCAATTTCTCGATGACAAGCCGTACCAATTTGAAAGTCGTGGCGATTGCACGCACTCAAAATAAACATAGCAGAAATAGCGATGAAATAAACTTTCCTCATAATTCTCAAAATTTAGCGTGATTACGGAGTGCATAATCACATTTGAAATATAACAAACAGACTAAACAATTTTTATAACCATTTGACTATTAGATTGTTTCAAAAAAGAATTACTAGCAAAAAACAGGAATAGGAATTTAATGAGGCAGATAGGTGTTTTGAGTATAAATAAAATTCAAGAAAATGAATCAAGAAAAATCGAAAATCCGTATAGATGTAGTATCAGATGTAGCTTGCCCATGGTGTTACATCGGAAAACGTAGAATTGAACAGGCTATTGAAAATACGCAAATTTCTGATAATGTGCAAATTATCTATCATCCTTTTCAGTTAGACCCCTCTATTCCCAACGAAGGGGTTGACTTTAATACATACGCAGAAAATCGCTTTGGGGATGGTTATTTACAAAAATTTACACAAGTCGAAAATGCAGGTAAATCAGTAGGACTTGATTTTGAGTTTGAAGCTTTACCAAAAGCGATCAATACATTCCATTTGCATCGCTTTTTGACGATTGCTGCTATGGAAGGCAAGCAAGCCGAACTTAAAGAACTTTTTCTAAAAGCTTATTTTGTAGATCGTATCGATTTGAGCAAAAAGGAGGAATTAATCAATATCCTGAGCCAAATAGGTTGGTCAGAAGATAAAACATTAGCACTTCTTAATTCTGATGAGGCTACCGATAGTGTAAAAGAAGAAATGCACTATTTCAGACAACATGGGGTAGGAGGAGTTCCTTTTTACATTTTTAATAAAAAGTATGCGCTATCAGGAGCTCAACCGAGCGAAGTATTTGAACAAGTATTACAACAAATCTTGCAAGAAGAAGGAATTACAGTTCAGGGTGAAAGTAATAGCTGTGATATCGAAACGGGTGAGTGCTAATTAATCTCTCCTCAATAATATCCAATTTGACATAAGTGTCTAATAATCTTTACAAAAGGAATATTTTTGATTTGCCATACAAAGTTTGACATCATCAGGTCAGATTATTAGCAAATCCGAAGTATTCCTTTTTTATTTGTAAAACAAACCTATCTTAATAGCTTTCCTAAATACGCTAATCACCCGATTTAACTATTCTTTCAATTAGTACCATTATTGAATGAGACGAATTACTTTTTGTTGTTTACTAGTGTCCTCGCTCACGAGTTATGCACAATCAAAAGTTGATAGTGTGTTATCCACTACCTATAGGACTTTTACGGGCAAAATAGGTTCAACGTCATTTAGAGATGACTTTATTAGCCCATTAAGGTATGATTTGCCTGCAATTGGGTTAGAATTTCAACAACAACTTCAAAAAAAACAAAAGTTATCCACATTGTTATCCACAATGTCTTTAGGCATTCCTTCTCGTATAAATACCTTAAAAGTCGCTACAGCAGAATTCAATATCTACTTTGCCAAGCAGTATGATGTGCTTCATTCAGCTAATGCCCATTTATATTTAGGAGGGTTTACTGGGCTCAATATTGCCACAAGATTTTCGGATATTTATAACCTTGGATACGGGAATAATGAGGTATCGGTAGACGCTGGTTTGCGAGCTGGAGTGGCCCTAAGTTATTGGAAATCAATACGTATCTTTCATAGAAAAGTACAATTCAGAAACTTTTTTATGATGCCTCTAATCAGTGTACTAGGGCGTTCAGGATACGCACATGATGCTTACTTCAAAGAAGAATTATGGAAGTACTTGGGTGACTACATATACGTTGGGAGTATCAATAAGTATTTCTTTTTCACCAATAGGGCTACAGTATATTTTGGAGAAAAGGAATGTTCCAACGCCAAACACGCTAACCGAAAATCCGCTTGGCGTGTCGGTATTGAGTGGAGCTTTAGGCATTATACAGCTCCTTCAGAATTATCACTTGGAAATACGTCTTTGACGGTTGGTAAAGTAATTATATTTTAATTTTCTATGAAAAAATTCATTCTATTAATACTATTGGGATTCACATTTTTGAGTTGTGAAAAACTCTTTATTTCTCCAAACCCACCCAATACTCCTACCGAAAACTTTGATTTATTGTGGAAAACGGTCAGAGATAAATATTGTTATTTTGAACTAAAGGGAATTAATTGGCAGAGTATTTATGACAAATACAGACCAAAAGTAAATGACCAACTAACTCAAGAAGCCTTTTTTACTATTGTTAGTCAGATGATGAATGAGCTTCGGGATGGTCATGTCAATCTACAAATTCCTAATACCCGCTATAGTTATACCTATTATTCGTCTTTGGGCTTACTGAGAGGTTATGCCCACAATTTTAATGATAGTATTTTAACCAATCAATATCTCAAATTCGGTTATGGGCAAAAAGTAAGAAGTAGTATTTTTAATGAAAACATAGGTTATATCTATTATGGCAGTTTTTCGACTACTTTAGATGAAAATGAGTGGAATAGTATTCTCAATAAAATGATTATCACCAAAGGTTTGATTATTGATATTAGAGATAACAATGGTGGCTCAGTAGAAAATATTAAGCGCCTTATGCAGCATTTTGTTTCCCAAAAAACCCTTATCGGATACACCAGAAGCAAAAATAGCGCAACTCCTAACGATTTTAAAGATTATACGCCTGTCTATGTGGAACCCAGTGGTTCATTTTATGGGAAAAAAATCATCATACTAACAAATAGACGGGTGTTTAGTGCCGCCAATATGTTTGCATCGGCTATGTCAGAGCAAAAAAAAGTGACTTTAGTTGGTGACATTACGGGAGGAGGAGGAGCGGGACCTATCGGTGGTGAATTACCTAATGGCTGGTTATACCGCTTTTCGGCAGTGGCTTTTTCAAATACCCAAAAGGAGGATATTGAAAACGGTATCAAACCTGATTATCGAGTAAACATTACCACAAAGGATGAAACTGCTAAAATTGATACAATCTTAGAGAAAGCGATAGCGCTCTTGAATTGAGTGAGTTGAGATCGAGTGATGAGTGATTGTTATTTATCACAATCACTCATTTGCTCAAGTACTAAATATATTTCATCAATATTATCAACAATATATCCTGATAACTGATACACTGTTAACAAATAACAAAAACCTTACATATTTACTAAAGCATTACCTCTTAGCACAGGTAAAACATCATATAAATCATGTTGTAAACAGTAAGCAATATCTTTTTGAATACCTAATCTTTGCAAACGACGAACGTGTGATGAAGATGCTACATAAGACAATAAGTCATCTTTTGCATTTTGATATTGACGTAAGGCCATTAACGCAGAATCCTCTTCAATCATAAACGACTCTTTCAATCGCTCTACTAAAGCTCCAGCGAATAAGGTATCTTCCAAGTTTGGCTTACCTTTCCAACCAGCACATAAAATCAATACATCATACTGCTGGTCCTTAAGATAGGTTGCCAAAGCACCTAGGTTAAGGAATGAGCCAACCATTACTTTCACCGCAGATTTTGATTTGGTAATAGCCAAAGTCCCATTGGTGGTTGTCACACAAATTGTTGCATCTTTCACTTTATCGACCATATAACTAAATGGCGAGTTATCGAAATCAAAGCCTTCTGGTGTTTTTCCGTCACGCTCAGCAGCGGCCAAATAGCCTTGTTGTTGATAAGCAACACATTCGTCAATGGTAGCAACAGGGATGATAGACCCCACACCGTTGGCAAATGCTGTTGTCATACAAGATGTAGCTCTGAAAACATCCACAACCACAACGATTGAGTTTTCGATATTATGAAGATGTAATAATTCTGGCGTTAAACAAACATCAATGGTTTTCATGATTGGACAAAATGTTTCGAGCAAAAAGCCCTAAGACTTCTTGCTCGAAAAGGTTAAGTTTCTGACTTGATATTATTATTATGCTTTAGGCTGTAAGCTATATGCATTAGGCAAAAGAGTTCCTGTTATTCTATTAAAAACAATTGTAAACTTTTTGCCTTATGCTTACAGCTTATTACCTAGAACGTAATTACTTATTTAAGAAATGGCAATTTTACCACTTGAGCTTTCAAATATTTGTTGCGGATGTTGATATAAATTTCTGTACCTAATTTACTGAACTCCTTAGCTACATAACCTAATCCGATACCTTTATTCAATGATGGCGACTGAGTTCCTGAAGTAACTTCACCGATGATATTACCTGTTGCATCCATAATTTCATAGTGCTGGCGAGGAATACCACGATCTACCATTTCAAATGCTACCAATTTCTTGGTTGGACCATTTTCTTTGATTTGTTTGTGGAAAGCCGAGTTCACAAATTCTTTGTTGAACTTTGTAATCCAGCCCAAACCAGCTTCGATAGGAGAGGTTGTATCATCAATATCGTTGCCATACAAACAGTAGCCCATTTCAGTACGCAAAGTATCACGTGCACCTAAGCCTACTGGCACGATACCAAATTCTGCTCCTGCTGCAAAAATAGCATCCCACATGATTTTGGCATCCTCATTTTTTACATATACCTCCATACCACCTGCACCAGTATAACCTGTTGTGGCAATTAGTACATTTTCGATACCTGCTACTGTACCTTCTTTGAAAGTATAGTACTCCATAGAACCAAGATCAAGGTCAGTCAATTTTTGCATGGTAGCTACCCCTTTCGGCCCTTGAACAGCAAATAGACTGATTCCATCACTAATATTTTGCATCTCTACATCAAAAGTATTGTGGCTCTGCATCCAGTTCCAATCCTTTTCGATGTTAGAAGCATTTACTACCACAAAGTATTCGTTTTCCGAACGGCGGTAAATCAACAAATCGTCTACGATACCACCTTTGTCATTTGGCAAGCAAGAATATTGCACTTTGCCATCATACAAAGCAGCTACGTCATTTGAGGTAACATACTGTAAAAATTCAGTCGCACGCTCGCCCTTTACCACAAATTCACCCATGTGAGATACATCAAATACCCCAACTGAGTTACGAACAGCAAGGTGTTCTTGAATCAAGTTGGTATATAAAACTGGCATTGAATATCCTGCAAAAGGTACCATTTTAGCTCCTAATGCGACATGTACATCATTGAGAAATACGAGTTTTAATTGTTCTGTTTGTTCCATTTGGTAGTTGGTTGAAAAAGATGCACAAAGGTACAGAAAGTATCTATATCCATCGAGTGTCAAAAGCAAGGCTTTTGCATTTATCCACAAAAAAATCCCAAAAAACACAAATCTGCATTTTTTGGGATCATCAAAATGCTCCGAAAAGCACTATTCTTGATACAAAGCTGTCAAAACTGTTTGACCAACAGCTTTCAACGTATTTTTATCAATTACATTCATATTATCATTATGAGTATGATGATATGAGCCAAAAGTTTTAGGATCATTTGGTCGAAGCTCCACAATATCAATCATTTGAATTTTACCAATATCGTTCACAAAAGCATGGTCGTCGGTTAATGCACCACCATCGGCATCAATAAATAAATTGCCATATCCTAGTCTTGAGGCTATATCCCAAATACTTCTTGTTAAGATAGGAGCATATTGCATTGATAATCCTTCATGTGGAAAAACAGCGCCTTTTGCACCAACCATATCTAACAAGATACCATAATAGGCTTGATAATTTGGCACGTGCTTGTTGGCTGCCCAATATTGTGAGCCTAAGCACCACCATACCTGATTACCAGAATCGCCACGATATTCGTTTGGCTCACCATTGTCTTCGGCATCAAACAAGATAAAGTCAATTCCAACATTAGGTTTGTTTTGGGCATCTTTAATAGCTCTTGCAATTTCTAACAAAACGCCTACACCACTTGCACCATCATTGGCTCCGTCGATTGGCTTATCCTTATCTTTAGTGTCTTTATCTGCAATAGGTCTTGTATCCCAGTGTGCTGCCAATAAGATTCTTTTGGCTGCTCCAGGGTTATAAGTTCCAATGATATTTACAGCATTGAGCTTTTTGCCATCGTAAGTTGTTGCCACAAAGTTTTGATTGATTACCTGACATCCATAAGCTTTCAATTGGTCGGCTAACCATGCTGCACAAGCTTTGTGAGACTTTGTATTAGGAACTCTTGGACCAAATTCAACTTGCTTTTCGACAAACTTATAAGCAGAATCGGCATTGAAGGTAGCGGCTGGTAACAGCCCTTGATCGGCTGTTGGGGCTTGGGTACTTGCTTGCTCGGTTGTTGAACTAGATTTTTCTTGACAAGATTTGAGATAAACTCCTACGCCAGAAAAAACAAATATGCCTAGCAAAACAAGAGCGATTTTAGACGTTTTCATATACATATAAATAAGGCACCTTTGCAGATGCCTTGGAGGAAATTTTATTTTTGAAATATATTGGCTATTTCAGCTAATCCCAAAATCTTCATGGTGAGCTCACCGCTTGGCGAATAGCTTGGATTAGATGAGGCAAAAAGTTGCTCGACTAAAGTATTCATTTCTTGGTTTGATAAACGAGACATGCCAAATCTTCCTGCCGAACGTTTTGCCATCGATCTAGCTAAGTTTTCAACTCTGTCGAGATGCAACTCCGATTCGTTGCGCTTGAATTGCTCCAATAAACCTTCAATCAAAGCTTGTTCATTTTCATCGGGCGAATCTGCAGGGATACCATTAACAATAAATGAGTCATGACCAATTACGCTTAAATCAAAACCAAGGTTACGAACTTCATCTTGGATTTCGACTAATAAATGAAAATCCGCAGGAGTTAACTTAATTGTTGATGGAAAAAGTAGTTGCTGCGATGTTCCATTATTTTTCTGAAGATATTGTACAAATTTCTCATACAAAATACGCTCATAAGCTGCACGCTGATCAATCAATAACATTCCTGATTTTACCTGAGAAATAATGTATCGGTTGTGAATCTGGAAAGTTGTCGCATCTGAATCCTGCGAACTGCGTAATGGACGAGACTCTAACAAATCATTGGCTTTGCTTTTGAGCGTGAAAGGCTGAGACTCGGGATAATCTTCCTCATTTCTAAAATTAAATGATGATTGTTCTACTCTTTTTTGCTCAAAACTTTCAACGGTATTGTCTAGTCCTTCATACAATTTGTTCCAATTTGAAAGATTACTTTTTTCACGAGGTGACATTTCGGGCTTTGCAAAAGGTCTTTCGCTGTCAAAATCAGCTTGATTCATTTTGCTCGGAACAGCCGTTGATGTTGGCGTAGGAGCATTATTAAAGCTAAAAAACTGATTAGAGTAATTGATATTGGTATCAAAGTCGAGTGATGGCGCCAAATTATGCTGGCTCATCGATTTGCGTACAGCGGCTTGCACGATGGCATAAACAGTACGTTCATCATCAAATTTGATTTCTGTTTTAGTAGGGTGTACGTTTATATCAATATGGACAGGGTCTATCTCAATAAATAAAACATAAAAAGGATGAGAGCCTTCGGGCATTAATCCTTCGAACGCCGACATCACAGCGTGATTGAGATAACTGTTTTTGATAAAACGATTATTGGCAAAGAAAAACTGCTCGCCACGAGTTTTCTTGGCAAACTGCGGTTTTCCCACAAATCCACGAACTGTGACAAATGATGTTTCTTCCTCGCAAGGCGCTAATTGCTCACGATAGCTTTTGCCAAACAAATCCACAATACGGCGACTTAATTTGCCAGAAGGCAGATTATAAATCTCGGCATCGTTATGATACAATGAAAAAGCAATATCTGGATTTGACAAAGCCACACGCTGAAACTCGTCGATGATATGACGCATTTCAACAGGATTGGACTTTAGGAAATTACGACGAGCGGGAACATTGTAGAAAAGGTTTTTGACCAAAAGGTTGGTGCCTTCAGGTGTCGAAATAGCCTCTTGTGCTTTTAGCTCAGACGCTTCAATTCTTACCATCGTACCTAGTTCATCTGTGCTACGTCGGGTTTTTAGTTCTACCTGAGATACCGCCGCAATTGAGGCCATAGCTTCGCCTCTAAATCCCATAGTACGGATTTTAAACAAATCGTCGGAAGTACGGATTTTGGAAGTAGCGTGGCGCTCAAAGCACATTCGAGCATCGGTTTCGGACATACCTTTACCGTTGTCGATAACCTGAATGAGGGTTTTGCCAGCCTCTCTCACAATCAATTGAATCTGAGTGGCTTCGGCATCTATAGAATTCTCTAACAACTCCTTCACCACAGAAGAAGGTCTTTGAACTACCTCCCCAGCAGCAATCTGGTTCGCAATCGAATCAGGAAGCAGTTGAATTATATCTAACATTTGTATCAGCTAAATTTTTAGGGTTTGAAAACTCATGTCTTCAAAACATTCATTTTCTACAATCACTCTACTAAGTTCGGCATTATCGGAGGGATTCCCAACAAAAAAACGACATTTGAACTCGGAGTACTTATAAATTAGGTATCTTTTTTCAGGAAAAAAACTTTACAAAAATACGATAAAATCTCATTTTTTGACAGAAAAGATTCTCATTAACAATACATTAACTTGATTGAGTACCCTTTATAAACACAAGAAAAACACCTTTATCAAATACAAATTTTAGTTTATTATTCAGTAAATGTTCATCTCTCTTGTCATTCTTCCTTCAATTAGTCTATAGTCTCATTATCAGATTCTTCCGTAGGATTTTTACCTAAAATCAAATTTTTGAAAGAAAGCATTGGCAATTATCAAACTTTCCAAACTAATTTTGGACATCCTTTGTTATAACAACCATAATAGCTAATCAAACTAAACAGGCATCATGTTAAAATCTCAGATATTTATTTATACAGAATCAACCCCAAACCCTAATTCAATGAAGTTTGTGTTGAACTTTGAATTGGCACCAGAAGGTGCTTCTTTCGATTATGCAACACCTTCAGAAGCAATTTCGGAAGAGAAAAACTCTCCTTTAGCGGTTGAGTTATTCGGTTTTGATTTTGTAAAAAGAGTATTTATTTCTTCCAACTTTGTGACTGTAACCAAGGATGAAGAAACTAAATGGGAAGATGAATTATTCAATTTGAAGCAGTTTTTGAAAAAATTCTTCGAGGATAAAAAAGAAGTTTTTGCTCAATCAACCATAAAAGCACACGAAACAAATCCTTCGGGCGAGCCTGATTCGGATACTGTTATCAAAATCAAAGCTGTTCTTGACCAATACGTGCGTCCTGCCGTTGAATCAGACGGTGGCGCTATTAGTTTCCACTCATTCAACGAAGGTACAGTGAAGGTATTACTTCAAGGTTCTTGCTCAGGGTGTCCTTCTTCAACGATGACGTTGAAGGCTGGTATCGAAAACCTTTTGACAAGAATGGTTCCTGACGTAAAAGAAGTAGTAGCTGAAGGAGTCTAGTAATTGTGGAGTTTTGAGTGCGGAGTTTTGAATGATCAAGGCTCGTAGAGACGAAATACTTTACGTCTATTACTGAGTCAGACATAAGTCATCCCGAATTTCGGAATTGAGATTATTCGCCAAGCTTTCATCAAAAAAGGCGTTCGAAATTAGTTTTTCGAACGCCTTTTTTATACCTCCATGCTAGATTTCATTTGTATTGAGACGTAATCATTGCGTCTCTACTGCTAGGGAACAAATTTTAACATAATCACTCATTCATTAAATCACTCAATTAGGAATGACTCATGCCTATTTTGATAATCGTCTCAAAGTGAAATTTAACACATTTTCAAATCTTCAAATTGACACATCTTCAAATTAGCCCCTATTTCTCTCCATCACTTTTATAAATACTAATTGGTTTTTCGAGTTCTAGTGCTAAAACTGTCATATAAGTATCATTTACTTTTGCAGGAACATCCATGAATACAATCCCTGGCACATTACCCCAAGTCATTTTGCTTTGTACTTGATGAGTTAGTTCGTGATTTGTTCCCACAACCCTAATTTTATTGATTTTATTATTCAACCCCTTCAACATGACTTGCCCTGAAGATTGTGGTTGTAAAAACAAATACAAAGTAGTTGAATCTTTAGACAACGTTGTAGGTCCATAAAAATGCCCTGCTTCGATACCTGCAATAGTTCCAAAAACAGCCTCCTCGTGTTTCTTATTCCATTTTCCTAGTTCTTTCAAAATATGAACTTGTTCGGCAGGAATAGTACCGTCCTCTTTAGGCCCAATATCAAATAGGTAAACCCCACCATTGCTAATCACATCCGCAAAGATTGAAATAACCTGAAAAGGAGTTTTGTAATTGGTATCATCAGGGTGATATCCCCAATTGAGATTAGACGTCATACAAGCTTCCCAGTAAGGAAATTTCTTTGGTCGGGTAGGAGGGATAGTTTGTTCGTAAGTTTCATAATGTCCAAAATCTAAGAGTCGGTCGTTGGCAATTGCCCAAGGTTGAGCTTTTAGTATTTTATCTTTGATTTTTTCAGATTCCCATTCCTTCGAACTATGTTCCCATTCGCCATCAAACCACCAAAGATCTGGATTATAGTTTGCCAATAGTTCATCTATTTGGTTATGTGCAAAGGTTTTGAAGCGTCCCCAGCGAGCCAAATCATCTTGCATTTTATATCGATTACTATCTCTCAGTATAGCGGGGTAATCAGGGTGACTCCAATCAATTAAAGAAAAGTAGGCTCCTTTTTTAATACCTTGTTTTTCTAGAGCTGTAAAAAATGGCTTTATCAAATCTCTTTTGGCTGGAGTGTTTTTTACGGCACTAAAATGTTTTTCTTTAGTTGGCCAAAGTGCCACACCATCATGATGCTTGGTGGTAATAACAGCATATCTTGCGCCACTTTCTTTAATTAAAGCTGCCCATTCTTCAGGATTATATTTACTTGCTGTAAATCCATTGAGCTGATCCATATAGTCTTTATAGGATATTTTGTGGTTGTGAAAGCTCCAACTTTCGTCGACTCCTTTTACAGAATAGATACCCCAGTGGATGAAAACTCCTAATTTGCCATCCTGAAACCATTGCATTCGTTCCTGCAAAGAGTTGGGAGAGGTGCTTTTCTGAGCCTGTAGATTGAAGCTCAACCAACAGAGTGTTGATAAAATTGTTAATAATCTTTTCATAGAAATAAACTAGTTAATGATTGAAAATTGAGTGCTAGCATGCCAAGAATACCGTGTGAATTTCTTAAAAAATCTTATAGTCATAGTCCTTCTTTGCAAGTCTCCTATATTTAAGTATAACTTTGCTATTTAATAATCAACATCTTGTTATACACAGTCATCAGTCCATGGTCGAAAAACGTTGGAATTATAAAAAATTACCATCTTCAGAAATAGTAGATACCCTATCAAAAGAATTAGGTGTTAGTTATGAAATTGCTACCTTGCTAGGTCAGCGAGGCGTTGGTACATTCGATGAAGCTAAGCATTTTTTTCGTCCTAGCTTATCTGATTTACACGACCCGTACTTGATGGCAGACATGACCATCGCAGTTGAACGATTGAGTAAAGCCGTTGAGCAAAATGAGAAAATACTAATATATGGTGATTATGATGTAGATGGTACTACTTCTGTTGCTATGTTTTATGGATTTTTGCAAAAGTATATTCATCAGAATATTGAATTTTATATTCCCGATCGTTATGCCGAAGGCTACGGTGTTTCGCAAAAAGGGATTGAATATGCCGCCGAAAATGGTTTTGCCCTCATCGTAAGCCTCGACTGTGGAATCAAATCTATTGATAAGGTAGCTTGGGCAAAAGAACATGGCGTAGATTTTATTATATGCGATCACCACCGACCAGGCGACGAGTTGCCAGATGCGGTAGCGGTACTAGACCCCAAACGTGAAGACTGTCTATATCCCTTCAAGGAATTAACAGGTTGTGGCGTGGGCTTCAAGCTTTTGCAAGCCTACTGTCAGGTAAAAGATATAGATGTCAATTTATTGCTGCCTTATTTGGATTTAGTCGTGACGAGTATTAGTTGTGATATTGTGCCAATTGTGGGTGAAAACCGAGTTTTGGCTTTTTATGGTTTACAACAACTCAATACCTATCCAAGAACTGGACTAAAAGCGTTGATTAAATCCGCTTCGCTGGAAGGCAAAATGGATATTACCAAAGTAGTATTTGGGTTAGGTCCAAGAATCAACGCAGCAGGAAGAATTCGCCATGCGTACGATGCTGTTGACCTAATGTTATCTGAGGACGAACAAAAAGCTGAGGAATTTGCCCGTGTGATTGGTCAACATAATACCGACCGCAAAGGACTTGATTCATCGATTACGGCCGAGGCGTTGGAAATGATTGCCCAAAATAGTGATTTGGTTGCGGCCAAAAGCACGGTGTTATTCAATGAAGCTTGGCATAAAGGTGTAATCGGAATTGTAGCAAGTAGATGTATCGAAAAATATCATCGTCCTACCATTATTTTGACAGAATCTCATGGCAATGCTGCTGGTTCGGCTCGCTCAGTGCCAGGGTTTGATGTTTATGACGCCATTGAAGAATGTTCGGAGCATTTGATTCAATTTGGTGGACACACTTTTGCGGCTGGTCTTACGTTAGAGCTAAACCAAATTGAAAATTTTAGAAGAAAGTTTGAAGAAGTTGTTTCTCGAAAAATCTTACAAGAACAACTGTCTCCACTAATAGAAATAGACTTGGCATTGCCATTATCGGCTATTACCGACAAGTTTCATCGTATTATGAGTCAAATGTCGCCATTTGGTCCTCAAAATATGACACCTGTTTTTGTCAGTCATAAGGTACAACTGTATGGTGCTCCGATCAAAATGAAGGAAAAGCATCTGAAGTTTCAAGCATTTCAAGAAGGTTCAGCGGCTTTTACCTGTGTTGGTTTTGGCATGGTGGAAGACTTTTTTGATAAATTATTAGAAGTTCAAACTTGCTCTATTTGTTATACCATCGAAATCAATGAGTGGCAGGGTAAAAAGAGTTTTCAACTTATGTTGAAAGATATTAAGTTTGAATAACTAAAAGCACAGATGCTTTCAGTTTGTGTTTGTTTCTAAATATCGTATTCTATTTTAATTCATAGATAAAAACGGCAGGGTTATTTCAAAGGATTTTGCCACAGCAATTATGCTACTAAGAACAGAAAATCTTGTAAAGAAATATGGTCAGCGCTTGGTCAACAACAATGTAAGCTACCAAGTAGAACAAGGCGAAATTGTAGGTTTGCTCGGTCCTAATGGTGCTGGTAAAACGACTTCGTTTTACATGGCAACAGGTTTGGTAAAGCCTAATTCTGGAAAAGTATATCTCGATGATTTGGATGTGACTAACTTGCCCATGTACAAGCGTGCACGTTTGGGAATTGGCTATTTGGCTCAAGAAGCATCTGTTTTCAGAACGCTATCGGTTGAAGAAAATATATTAGCAGTATTGGAATTAACTAGCCTGTCTAAAAAAGAGCAAAAAGAAAAAACAGAGCAATTACTGGAAGAATTTTCATTGACTCATGTTCGCAAAAACCTTGGACAAGTACTATCTGGAGGCGAGCGTCGTCGTACCGAAATTGCCCGTGCCTTGGCGGTTGACCCAAAATTCATTTTGTTAGATGAGCCTTTCGCAGGAGTTGACCCTATTGCTGTAGAGGAAATTCAAGGTATCGTAGCCAAGCTCAAATATCGCAATATTGGTATCCTTATTACCGACCACAACGTAGACGAAACATTATCGATTACTGACCGTGCTTATTTGTTATTTGAAGGAAAGATTCTAAAATCAGGTACACCCGAAGACCTTGCTTCTGATGAACAAGTGCGTCGCTTGTATCTTGGTAAACACTTTGAATTAAAGCGCAAAATCTAGTGCAATATCTCTTTGAGAACAGCCAAAGATTTTATCTCTCCAAAAGTCTCTAAATGTATTTTGTACCAGTGTAATAGGATCTCTACCATTTCATTTCTCGAATGACGATCTATTCTCGGTACTTCTCCATATTCCAAACCCCAAAGGAGTTGAAGCCCAGCTTTAGCTCCTTTGGTTAAAGGGTATCCGTACAAGCTCAATTCCTCTTCCATCTCTTCAAGTGTTTCAGGCAAAAAACCTAAATACGCTGTCATTGACAATAAAAACTGAATATGAAAGCACTCAAAGTGCTTATCGGCACCGTCTAGCCACAATATCGATTGCTCTACAAATTCGAACAGTTGTTCATTCGGGGTTTCTTCCCTTAGCGTTTTGGTCAAAATCTCAGTGACAAAAATCGCTACCGATGATTTGGCTATCTCATAAGGAATAGATTCGAATGGATGATTACATTTGATTTCAGCAATACGATGAATATCCTTCCCTTCCTTATGATATATCACAAGGTCGAGTAAAGTGAGTGGCTGAAAAAGTGCTATTTTGTTTTTGGCTCTTGCACTCCTTACCCCATTCTCAATGTACGATTGTATACCAAACTCTTTGGTATAGATTTTGGCAATAATCGAGCTTTCTTTATACTTCACATAGTTGATGACGATTCCTTGAGTTTTACTTAGCATGACATTATTCTTCTCTTCTCCACTTCAATTTTTCGACAGGTATTTTTTGTTCTATCTGCTCCCGCAAAATATCCATTATCTCTTCAACTGGCATATTGGGGTCAAATTGAATTGGCTCTTTGAATGTAACCGAAAGCGTTGTATTACGTTTTTTAAATAAAAGTCCTTTTTTGTCAAAGGCTCTTCTAAAACCGTTGATTACCACAGGAACCACAATGGGATTGTGCGCTTTTATCAAGTGCGCGGTTCCTTTACGAAGAGGAGCGTAAGGCGTAGTTGTTCCTTGCGGAAAACTCACTACCCAGCCGTATTTTAAACCTAATCCTACCTTATCGTTTGCAGCAGTATCCAATTCTCTTTTTACGTCATGTCCTTTGGCTCTCCACGAGCGATTTACTAAAATAGCTCCTGCTTGTGAGAATATTCTCGGCAGCAAACCTCCTTCCTTCATCGTCTCTGAGGCGGCCACATAAAATAGGCGTGATCTAGGTGCCAATAAGTAAATGGGAAAGTTTATAGAATTTTTGAAGCCCCATTTGATACTAAAAAAAACATGATACAAGCAAATCACATCCATGAAATAAGTTTGGTGATTTGACAAGAATAGGACCCCCGTTTGTGGCAAATTTTCGAGGTGTTCTGTCCCACTAATTTTGGTTTTATTATAAACTCTCAATCTTCCGTAAGTTATCCAGCCTAAAGTAAACATGATGATTCTTTTCAGAAACATCGAATTACCAAAAGGGTCTCTCTCCACAATTCCAAAGACATCAAACATGGATAAAAAATTTCGGATATGTAATTTCATTGCTAGCAGTTTTAGTGTCTTAGACGGTATTTCTGTCTAAGAAATAGTTTGGTTTTTGAGTCGTTTTAGACAATACTTAATTGGTCGAAGATATACATTTTTTTACAAATAATATCAATCACTATTTTGGCTCTCGCCATACCTAACCTGTGTTTATAAATAGTTTAGCCTATCTCATTTTATGAAGAAATTACCAGAAGTAATACTATTCGAACGTTCAATCAAACTATTATATTCTTTATTTTTTATTCAAACAAGCGCTATAATTTGTTTCTATGGTTAGTATATACTCGCCAAATTTGTGTTGTAGGTTTTAGCTTAATTTGCAATCATTACCTAAAAGACAATAAATTAACTAAAAGGATAATATAAGTTTTATTTATCCTTTTAGTTAAACAACCGAACGTTCAATCAAAAATTAAACAATTGATAATCAAAATATTAGCACTCATTAAATTTCAAAATAACCATTCTATTCATTTTCTTGTTTACTTTAATGAAGGATAATTTTACTTCATTTTGGCATTACAACCTTTATTTTTATTGTAAAAACCTAAACTAATGAACATACTAATCACTGGAGGAACTGGGCTTGTGGGCACACGGCTTACTGAGCTCCTCACCGAACAAGGTCATTCGGTTTGGCATCTGAGTCGCAAAGCTCAACAGAGAGGAAACGTAAAAACTTTCGTTTGGGATATAGACAAAGGAATCATTGATGAGGAGGCTCTTCGCGGAGCTGACTATATCATCCACTTGGCAGGTGCAGGGATTGCAGATGAACGTTGGACACCAGAACGCAAAAAAGAAATCATTGATTCTCGAACAAAATCAATGGCGCTGATTGCGCAAAAACTCCAAATGATTCCACACAAAATTCAAGGGTTTGTATCAGCATCAGGGATTGGATTTTACGGCGCAGATACAGGGAGTGCTATCATTACCGAAGAGTCTCAAGCAGGCAATGACTTCGTTTCCGAGTGTTGTATTCTTTGGGAAAAAGCCGCTGACCAAATAGCAAATCTTGGTATCAGAACGACCAAACTCCGCATTGGTATCGTACTAGCAGAGAAAGGAGGAGCACTGCCCAAAATGGCTCTGCCAACCAAATTTGGCTTTGGATCACCACTTGGTACAGGCGAACAATTTCTGTCATGGATACATATTGATGACCTTTGCAGACTCTTTATCCATGCACTATTTACCCCTACTGTTCAAGGTGTTTTCAATGCAGTTGCAGACAATCCTATCAACAACCGAACGTTCAATCAGATTTTGGCAAGCGTATTGAATCGCCCGTTATGGCTACCAAATGTTCCGTCTTTCGTACTAAAAATCATTTTTGGAGAAATGGCTTCTATTGTACTTGGAGGTAATAAAGTACTCAACAATAAGGTCAAACAGGAAACTTCTTTTACATTTTTGTATGATGACCCAGAAGCGGCTTTACGTGATATTTTCAAAAAATAGCTATCATGAGAGTTTAAAAACTGTTATTTTGTGGGACTTTATTCAACAATAAACATTTTTTTGAACACTCTGAACATGAAAAATATCTTGGTGTATTGCGGAGCATCTGTTGGCTTCGATGAGATTTATAAAAATACAGCTGTTGCCGCTGGCAAGCTTTTAGTAGAAAAAAACAAAACGCTTGTTTACGGTGCCGGTAGCGTTGGTATTATGGGAATAATCGCCGATGCAGTACTTGAAAATGGGGGAGAGGTGATTGGCGTAATTCCTTCTTTTATGGAAAAATTTGAGGTTCAGCATAAAGGCCTTACTCAAATTCATATCGTGGAAACTATGCACCAGCGCAAGCAATTGATGGCTGAAATTTCAGATGCAGTGGTAGCATTGCCAGGCGGCTGGGGAACGCTCGATGAGCTTTTTGAAATACTTACTTGGAAACAATTAGGACTTCACCAAATGCCTGTTGGCCTGCTCAATGTTAATGGTTTTTATGACCCCTTGATCGAAATGATTCATAAAATGGTGAAAGAAGGTTTCTTAAAGCAAACCAATTTGGATATGTTGATGATTGATGACAACCTTGAAAGCCTCATCAATCGTATGGAACAAGCTGAATATCCAGATTTCCCTGTTGGTAAATGGGTGAATAAAGCCTAACAATACAGGGACAGCTTTGTTCGTTTGCCTATGATATAAACCCTTTAATATTGGCTATTTTCATGAAAACCTATACTTCGTTGGCTATCGTTTTGTTGTGTATCCCATCTGCATTCTTGATGGCACAAAACAAACCCGAAAACCTTGGTACTGCCATTAATACCGAATATTCAGAATTGGGACCCGTTATGTCTCCTGATGGTAAAACACTTTTTTTTGGACGCAAAAATCACCCTCAAAACAAGTACGGTGTTAATGGTTCTGAGCAGATAGCTGGCTCCCAAGATATTTGGTTTTCAGAAAATACGATGGGTGCATGGACACCTGCTAGACGTATGTCCGAAAACCTCAACAGAGACCAATACAATAGTATTCTGAGTATATCTCCCGATGGGCAAACTATTCTCATGAAGGGTGCTTATTTGAATGGACAATACGAAACACGAGGTTTTTCTATCGCCAAAAAACTTGAAGGAGGCTGGGGACTTCCGCGCAAATTAGAAATTCCTAAATACGAAAAATTAAGCAGAGGTAAAAACGAACATGGCTTCTTGTCTGCCGATGGAAAGGTTTTATTAATGGCCTTTTCAGAAAAGAAAAACTCTGATGAAGATGATATCTATGCTTCTTTTTTAGAAGATGATGGAACTTGGTCTGAACCCATGAATTTGGGTGATGATATCAACACCAACTTTACCGAAACAACACCTTTTTTGGCTGCCGATGGTAAAACTTTGTATTTCTCTAGTAACAGAGAAGGTGGAAAAGGTAGCAATGACATCTATGTTTGTAAACGTAAAGACGAAACTTGGGTCAACTGGACAGAGCCTCAAAACATCGGCGAACCTATCAATACCGATGAATATGATGCCTATTACACGATTCCAGCCTCTGGCGATTATGCTTATTTTATTTCTGGAAAAAGCTCTCTTGGTAAAAAGGATATTTTTCGTTTAAAACTAGACGCCTCCGCTACTTCGCCAATCCAAGCGGGTAACGACCCAGTTGTCGCAACCAATAAGCCTTCTAGTAAAAACACCAAAAATCAACCCGCACCCGATGCTACCAAATCAGAACCTGTTGTCCTAGTAGCAGGGAAAGTGATTGATAGCAAAACAGGGAAAGTACCTAAAAACGCCAAAGTCATTTATGAAGATTTGACCACTGGAAAAGAATTAGGTCAAGCCAGTCCAGACCCGCTGACTGGTATTTACAAAATCGTATTGCCTTACGGTAAAAACTATGGTATTACAACCAAAATCGATGGTTTTGTAGGGACTTCTCAGAATATTGATTTGAGTAAAATTTCAGGAAAATACCTTGAAATAGAAGGAAAAGATATTACCGTTGCCCCAATCGAAGCTGGTACGAAGATAACGATGAACAACATTTTCTTCGAATTTGGTAAAGCTTCCTTACAGCCTGAATCAACTCCTGAATTGAAGCGTATCGCTGAGTTTATCAAAAAGAACAAAATCAATGTTGAAATCAGTGGGCATACTGATAATGTGGGTAGCGATGAGGTCAATAACCGACTCTCGCAAGAGCGTGCAGATGTAGTGCGTAACCAACTCATCGCTTTTGGTGTAACTCCTGAGCGAATTATAGCAAAAGGATATGGCAAAAATCGCCCTAAGGTAGCCAACGATACTCCAGAAAATCAGGCGACTAATAGACGTGTAGAGTTTGAGATTTTGAAGAATTAAAAACTATTTACTCTTTTTTACAGTTATTTTTGTAAAATGATTGCCACAAAGGCTCAAATATTCGGTATTTGAGCCTTTGTGGCTAATTGTGTTTTTCAGAACTGAAAAACTCTTACCTTACGATAAAAACAGACTCTAGCTTTTTTTCAACCATGCTTGTTAAAGATTTCCTGAAGCTCTACCGTGAAGATGGCGTTGTGCAAACTATTTCGGAGCAAACCAAAAACCGAGAAAAGTATCCTCATATTCAATTAAAAGGGCTTTCTGGTAGTCTTGATGCCGTTATTGCCTCAGCAATACATCAACTGAACCCCAAACAAGACCATTTATTCATCCTTGAAGACCGTGAAGAGGCGGCATATTTCCTCAACGACCTCCAAAGTTTACTGGGCGAAGAAGTTCCTATGCTTTTTCCAATGTCCTACAAAAAGGCCTATCAATACCAAGATATTGACAATGCCAATGTATTGATGAGAGCAGAGGTTTTGAGTAAAATCAACAATAATACCAATACAGGACAAATCATTGTTTCGTATCCTGAAGCACTTTTCGAGAAAGTTATCAACAAGCGTTCTTTGATGAAAAATACGCTTACTGTGTCTTTGAACGAACAGTTGGATACAAACTTTTTGGCAGAGGTTTTATTAAGTTATGATTTTGAAAAAACTGATTTTGTATACGAAGCAGGGCAGTTTTCTATTCGTGGAGGTATTGTAGATGTTTTTAGTTTTTCGAACGAACTCCCTTATCGTATTGACCTCTTTGGCAACGAAGTCGAAAGTATCCGTACTTTCGACCCAGATTCACAACTTTCGATTGAATCAGTTTCCAAAATCAATATCATTCCCGACGTTCAAACCAAACTAATTCAGGAAACTCGTGAGCCTTTCTTTCAATTTTTATCGCCCGATACACGCCTTTGGTTTAAGGATGTTGAACATGCTTTAGAAATTGTGGAAAAATGCTTTGAAAAAGTAGAGCAAAGTCTACAAGAAATCTTAGCAAAAAGTGGAGGAATTCAAGTTGTATCTGACCCTAATCAACTGTTTGAAAGTCGCCGTAGTTTTTTACAGTTAGTCAAAGGATTTGGCTCTATTGAATTTGGAAGAAGGTTTTATTTTAAAGATAAAACCGAAAAACTGACCTATCAAGCCAAATCTCAACCTTCGTTCAACAAAGACTTTAAACGTTTGGCAGATAATCTTCGGGAATATCAAGGCTTTTATTTTACGAATATTATCACTTCCGAATCACAGCGTCAATTAGAACGACTGACCACGATTTTTGAAGAAATCGACTCCAATGTGCGCTTTCAGCCTATTACTATTGGACTTCGCGAAGGATTTATTGATGAGCAAAACAAAATTGTTTGTTATACCGACCATCAGATATTTGATAGATTTCACCGTTTTAAAGAGAAAAGTAAATACTCTAAATCAAAAGCCCTTACGCTCAAAGAGCTCAGAACCTTGCAAGTAGGCGATTATGTGACCCATGTCGATTACGGAATTGGGCGTTTTGCAGGCCTTGATAAAGTAACAGTCGGAGAATCTGAGCAAGAAGCTATCCGTTTGATTTTTAGAGACAACGACGTATTGATGGTCTCTATTCACTCTTTGCACAAAATTTCAAAATTTTCGGGTAAAGAAGGTGGGCCTCCAACAATGTCAAAATTAGGTTCGCCAGAATGGGAGAATAAGAAATCACGCATCAAGAAACAAGTTCAGGATATTGCCAAAGAGCTTATTGCTCTTTATGCACAGCGTCGTTTGGCGCAGGGATATGCTTTTTCAAGAGATAGCTTCCTACAAGCCGAATTGGAATCTTCGTTTATCTATGAAGATACCCCAGATCAGGCAAAAGCCACAGCTGATGTAAAAGCTGATATGGAAAAACCAAACCCTATGGATAGGCTAGTTTGTGGTGATGTGGGTTTTGGAAAGACCGAAGTGGCTATTCGCGCGGCATTCAAAGCTGTTGCAGACTCCAAACAAGTGGCGATTTTGGTTCCAACTACGGTATTGGCCATGCAACATTTCCGTACTTTCCGTGATCGATTAGAAAATTTTCCTTGTCGTGTCGAATATATCAACCGTTTTAAGTCAACACAGCAAATTAAAGAAACGCTAAAACGTGTTGCAAATGGCGAAACCGACATCTTGATTGGTACGCACCGCATTGTGAATAAAGACGTTTCTTTTAAGAATTTAGGCTTAATGATTATTGATGAAGAGCAAAAATTTGGGGTAAAGGTTAAAGACCGCCTCAAAGAAATGCGCGTCAATATCGATGTGCTAACGCTTACGGCTACCCCAATTCCTCGTACTTTACATTTTTCACTAATGGGTGCTAGGGATTTATCGGTAATTGCTACGCCTCCTCCAAATAGACAGCCAGTAACTACAGAACTGCATGTATTTAGTGACCAGTTGATTCGGGATGCGGTGAGTTATGAGTTGAAACGTGGCGGGCAAGTCTATTTTGTACACAACCGAGTGGCAGAGCTTGAAAGTATTGGAAATACGATTCTGCGCATGGTTCCAGATGCCAAAATAGGAGTCGCACACGGACAAATGGAGGGCGACAAACTCGAAAAGGTGATGATGAACTTTATTGAAGGTCATTATGATGTCCTTGTTTCTACAAATATCATCGAGTCGGGAATTGATATACCGAACGCAAACACGATTATTATCAACCATGCCAATCATTTTGGACTTTCTGATTTGCACCAAATGCGAGGTAGGGTAGGGCGTTCGAACAAGAAAGCATTTTGCTATTTGTTAACCCCTGCACTTTCTCTATTGACTACAGATGCTCGTAAGCGCCTTAGCTCTTTGGAAGAATTCTCTGATTTGGGCGATGGATTCAAAGTAGCTATGCGAGATTTGGATATTCGTGGCGCAGGAAATTTGCTTGGTGCAGAACAAAGTGGCTTTATTAATGATTTAGGATACGAAATGTATCATAAAATACTCGACGAAGCAGTTCAAGAACTAAAAGAAAACGAATTTAGAGCCTTATTTGAAAATGATTTGGCCGAATCTGCCAACAAATTAAAAGTAGATTGTCAGATTGAGACCGACATGCACGTACTTATCCCAGAAAATTACGTAACCTCTATTTCTGAAAGATTATCGCTTTATACCCAACTCGATGATATGAAATCGGAAGAAGAGTTAAAGAATTTTCAAAGAGCTATTAACGACCGCTTTGGGCCAATTCCGCCAGAAGTGAAGGATATGATAGAAATCGTGCGAGTTCGTTGGAAAGCAGAAGTTTTAGGAATTGAAAAAATTATGCTAAAAAATAATAACCTGCGTTGTTTCTTCGTTTCCTCACAGAACGAAAGGTATTATAAATCAAGTGTTTTTGGCAAGATTCTTGATTATGTGAAAGTCAACCCTAAAAAATGTTCGCTCAAAGAAGCGAAAGGGCGGTTAATCCTTAGCTTTGATAAAGTCACTTCTATTGACGAACTTCAAACAATTCTGACTGACATATACTCTCGAGGATAGTTTTTTGGAAGTATTTTCCCAAACATCGTTCAAAAGCGCAAACAAATTGGGTCGCTTCAGCGCTTTTTATACCAAAAACACTAATTTTGTGTTTAATCAATAACTCGATTTTAGTATTAAATATTTATACAACGACAATCCAAGTATTTAAGAAATGAAGTTGTCTATCAAATCAGTAGCTGTTTTATTACTAGGGTTAGCCCTTGTGAGCAGTTGCAAAAGCAAAAAGCCGAATAGTGTTAAGCTAGGTAAAAACAGTACTGCTACTGGTATTACCTACAACAAAAAAGGAGGATTCCAAGTTGATAAAAAATTCAAAGGCCAACCTACAGGTCCTAACCTCGTGTTTATCGAAGGTGGACGCTTTACGATGGGTGCTCTTGAAGAAGATGTTATCAACACTCGTGACAACTTGGAAAGAACCGTTTCTGTGCAGTCATTCTATATGGATGAGACAGAAATTGCCAATGTTCACTATCTCGAATACCTCAATGCTATTCAAAAAGACTCTTCACAAGAGTTTTATGAATCTGCTCTTCCAGATACATTGGTTTGGAAAGACGAATTAGCGTTCAACGACTCTTATGTTGAGCAATATCTTCGTTATCCAGGCTTCCGTATGTATCCTTTGGTAGGTGTTTCTTGGACTCAAGCGACAGACTATTGTACTTGGCGTACCGCGGCGGTTAACAACGACTTAGCCATGAAAAACCAAAAAGGCAAGAAGTCTACTACCAAAAGAAAGGGAAAAGCTGCTGGTGCTGAAGTAAAAGCCGCACCTGCATTCTCTGCTGGTCAACGCCTTCCAATCGAATCAGGAATTGTATTACCTGCCTACCGTCTTCCAACAGAAGCTGAGTGGGAATATGCTGCAAAAGCTATGATTGGAACGCAATACGAAGATGAAAACCAAGTAAATCAACGTATTTACCCTTGGGATGGTCCTTCAATGCGTACAGCTAGAGGCAAACATAAAGGTGAAATGTTAGCAAACTTCAAACGTGGTCGTGGTGACTATGCTGGTATTGCTGGTAAGAGTAACGATAAAGCCATTATCACAACTGAAGTTTATTATTATCCAGCAAACGATTTTGGTTTGTACCAAATGGCTGGTAACGTAAATGAATGGGTATTTGACTTGTATCGCCCACTTTCTTACGAAGACATGAACGACTTGAACCCTATTCGTAGAAATGATTTCATGGATAATGCTAAAAACTACGATAGAAAAAATAACAACTCTTTAATTGACAACCATTCAAGAGTTTACAAAGGTGGTTCATGGGCAGATGTAGCTTATTGGTTAGCTCCAGGTACTCGTAGATTCCTAGACCAAGATTCGTCAACATCGACTATCGGATTTAGATGTGCGATGATTCGTGCTGGTACTAATAAATAAGAATATTCATTTTGAAAAGGGCTTAAAATTTCGATTTTAAGCCCTTTTTTTATTGTTCGGCACATGCAAGCACCATAATAGAGATTTCTTTCGGATTTACTGCCTTTATAGCCTCAAAACACGACCCTATTGTGGCACCCGTAGTCAAAGTATCATCCACAATAACGATTCTTTTATTTTCAAGTATTTCAGGAGTTATCACCTCAAAGAGTTTTTCTACATTCTCGAAACGTTCCATACGCTTTTTTCTTACTTGTGATTCCGTTGCTCTTACGCGTTGAACAGCGTTTTCCAACACAATACCTCCCAAACTTTCTGCGAGTCCTTCTGCAATACATGTTGCCTGATTGTAGCCCCGCTCTAATTGTCGTTTTTTATGCAAAGGAATAGGAATATATACATCAAAAGTATTTGCCAAACCTACTTCATTGAGATCGGCTCCAAACCATCTTCCAAGCATTTGACCTAGTTCTTGATTGCCTCCATATTTGATGGCATGCATGATATGTTGAACATTACTGGCTTTCTTGAATTTGAGATAGGCAAATTGATGTTGGGGCATAATTCTACCTGCAAAACGATTTTCCAAAACATGATAAAGCCCTTTGTGAGAGTCAGTTTTGGGTAAATCAAACATGCAGTCGGTACAAAGATGTTTTTCTTGGGCTACCAGTGGCTCCTTGCAAGCCACGCATACGTCAGGAAAAAGCAATTGTAGAAATGCTTTGAACATGTTAGGTGTCATCGGTGTTGAGTATTAGGTGTAATAGACTTTGCGCTTTTTATTAGTAAATTAGCGTTCTTTTAAATGAATTAACGATTTTTTTCAGAAACAAACAATACCATTATGAGCTTAGTCACAGAATTTAACGACTACAGAGCTAAAATGAACGAAAAAATTTTAGCTGGTGATAATAAAGTAATCAAACGTATTTTCAATTTAGATACCAATACTTACGCAGAGGGTGCATTATCAGAAAAAACTAAAGAGATGATGGGCTTAGCTTGTTCTATGGTTTTGCGTTGCGACGATTGTGTCAAATATCATTTGGGCAAATGCTTTGAGTTCGGCGTAACGGATGCTGAAGTTCAAGAAATTTTCTCAGTAGCTACTTTGATCGGCGGAACAATCGTTGTTCCTCATTTACGCCGTGCTGTTGAGTATTGGGAAGCTTTACAACAAGAACAATAAACAGAAAAACGGTTCTGACATAAATCAAACCGTATTTTCTCAATACCATGGATATAGAATTAGAAAACCTGTCTCAAGAATGGGATATTCTTCTGGATAAACTAGAAAGAATGATGGAAAAACGTCCTTCTGATCTTAATTCAGTGCTTTTTTTAATCGGAGTACAAGAGCTAGGGAAAGGACATCGTTTTTTTACCAAAGAAGAAAAACAAGACTTGATGCACATTGCCATTTGTAAAGTGCTTAGTTTTTCTGGGATATACGAACTAGAAGGTACCGACCAAGATGGCTGGCCACATTGGAAACTGGTTCAACCTTTGCCTTTTGTGAATCTATTGGAACAAGAAAAGCTTTTAAAGGCTCATGTAATTGAGTATTTCGAAAAAGAGGTTTTTAATAGTTAAGGTATTAGGCAAAAGGCATCAGGCAAATAGGTTAGAAATAGCTAAAGCCTTAATTCACAGAATACCCAAAGCCCAATATTTTAATTTTACCTACTATAGGCATTAAGCTATTTGTTGTGAGCACAAGATAAAAGTATTTCTCAGGTAACCATGAATATGCTTTTATCTTGTGCTTTTGGCTTATAGCCTATCTATTCTGTTCCAACCAATTTACTATATGCAAGCAAATTAATCTGAGGAATAGTAGCATTATAGGTTTGATTGATGGCTTTTATTACTTCGTTGGCAATGACTGCTTGACCAATAGCTGTAGGATAAATCCCATCTGCTGAAAAGAAATTTCCTCTTGTTCCTCCATCAATTTTAAATCCATCGGCTGAGATATATTGGTTGAGGTGGATTTGATGATAAATTTTCTCTAAATCTACAATTGCCAATCCTTTCTCTTTTGCCAAAGCCCTAATTCTGTCGTTATACTGTTTTATAAACTGGGTATTATTGTTCAATATCTGTGTATTCAAGAAGGTGGAAGTGGGCAATACGGTAAACACATCATCGCCCTTTTTAAGATTTCTGAACAAAATATCTACTGTTTGGCTTGGGATAAACAACATATCTGTTGAATTGCCATTAATAGAAATACTTTTTGCCTTAGTTTTTAATTCTTCCAGTGAATACCAGTTAAAATATGCCAAATCAGTGATAATTGGCCAAGTAAAGACTACTCCTTTGTCCGCTTTCGCCTTTTCATACAACATTTCAATTGTTTTTTCTAATATTTTGGGACCATTCGTGTACCTTTCATACCCATAAGAACTGAGAGCATTTCCATTATTTTTAATGAGCGAAATCAACATATCACTATCATCTTCCAATAGATAAAAGTTAATAGGCTGTTTTAATATTTGTTCTCTTAATGATACTGATTTATCGTCAATTCCATCGGGTAAGATGCGACTAGCAAAAACACCACCAACACTCCATCTATTTCCAAGTAAATCAAGCGTTTCGGTATTAACTACTCTGCTTGCAATGGTAAGTCCACCATTTTCGGGTAACCCGTAGTTTTGCGCTGAATTACCTTGATATTTAGTCAATATTGGAGGCGTACCAGCTTTTACCGTTGTTACATTATTTTTTACTTCCTTCCAAGTAGGATAGGAGGAACCATCATCTACAAGGGCTAAATATCCTGTTCCATTTGCCTCTGAAGCAGAAAACAAAGGGCTTTGAAAATTATTCATTCCCATTTGCCATGCTACAAGATTGGGAAACGATGTCATTTGTCCAACTCGATACAATCCCCCATTGCGAACGCCAGCCGTCAAGCCACCACCCATAGCAATCAAATTTAGCTTTTCGCCATTATTGACGATAGTGCCTAGGTTAGGAGTATTATTTCCTTGAAAAAAGGCAGAAATATCTACATTGGAAGTAACAGAGCTTTCTCCCTTGATAAAGTAAGATTTATCAGAAAATGGATATAATGGCGGTAATAAAGTCTCATTACCTGTCGTACTAGGAGGATTGACCACTGGAGGTGCTGGCTGAACCTCAACTTGCGGAGGTAATACTTCGGATGAACAACTTGCTAAAATAGCGATGGTCAATAAAGGTAGAAATCTAATGATCTTTTTCATAGTCGGTGTTTTAAGATGTAAGCACTTGTTTTGTAACTCTTTAATAGTCACAGTTTAATGTAACTAATAGGTATGAAAGAAATGTTGGGTAATACAATTGGGATGAAAAGTGCTTTCTGCATGGAGTAGTACTCTAGGATGTAGCCAAAAATTATCAGAAAAGCATCATGTATGCAAATGTATGCAAAATAGCAACCCTTAGTTTGTTTATTTCCTACTTAGAATATAATAAAATTTCAGTCTTCATTTTCCTCCCAAAAACTATCCTTTCCAGCATAGAATATTGAGGCTTTGCCATGATTTAAGGTTATCTTTGAGATAAAATGTTTGTTAAATCAGCATATTCAACAACAATATCCTTTTTGTTTTATGAAAATCATTACCTACAACGTCAACGGAATTCGTTCGGCTATTTCTAAAGGCTTTATTGAGTGGCTTCAGGCTGCCAATCCAGATATGATTTGCTTGCAAGAATTAAAAGCAGAAGAGCATCAAATAGAAAAGCAACTTCTCACAGATTTGGGATATCATTTATATTGGTATTCTGCTCAGAAAAAAGGCTATTCGGGTGTAGCAATCTTTACCAAAGTTTTACCCAAACATGTAGAATATGGCTGTGGCATAGCAGCTTATGACAATGAAGGACGTGTCATTCGTACTGATTTTGAAGATTTTTCGTTAATGTCTGTATATATGCCATCAGGTTCGAGTGGCGACGAGCGACAAGGATTCAAGTTTCAATGGCTCGATGATTTTCAAGGATATATTAATGATTTGAAAGTACAAATTCCGAATCTTATTGTTTCTGGCGATTATAACATTTGTCATCAACCAATAGATATCCACAATCCCAAATCCAATGCCAATAGTTCTGGTTTTTTACCTGAAGAACGTGAGTGGATGGGGCAGTTTTTAGCCAGTGGGTTTATCGATACCTTCCGTCATTTCAATTCAGAGCCTCATCATTACACTTGGTGGAGCTTTAGGGCAGGAGCGAGGGCCAAGAACTTAGGCTGGCGTATCGATTATCATTGCGCTACTTTACCATTGAAAGACCGTTTAACTCGTGCCTATATTTTACCCGAAGCCAAACATTCAGACCATTGTCCGTCTGTAGTGGAGTTAGATTAAGAATTCTCCACAGAAAGTTATCCACATTTTATAAATTTGTGGATAACTTTCTGTGGAATACTTACCAATTTCCATTTCAGCATGATTATTGGACTTATAATCGTCATATAATCCGCAAAATGATTTTATTACTATGACAAATTCTCCTATTGCCGCACTTTCGTCACGCATTGAAGAATATAAACGAAAGTTTTACCTCAACCGATTAGTCAAAGGATCTATCTTTTCTTTGGCTGTTATTTTGTCTGCCTATCTGGTATTCAACACCTTAGAATATTTTGGACATTTCGGCTCATTTTTCCGTGGAGTACTTTTCTTCGGTTTTATTCTCGCATTTGGGTTATCCACATTTTTCTGGGTAATCAAGCCATTGCTATTTCTTTATGGAAAAAGAACTCCCTTGAGTGATGAAATTGCCGCTAATCAAATCGGTAAATTCTTTCCTGAAGTATCAGATAAATTACTCAATACTCTACAGCTCTCAAAAGCATTGAGTCATGAACAAAATGAATTATTGATGGCCTCTATTGCTCAAAAATCGCAGCAATTAGCCATTATTCGTTTTGCCGACGCCATCAAAATTGATCATAACAAACGATACCTCAAATATATGGCAGTACCAGCTGTCGTAATTTTTGGCTTGTTGCTAATGTATCCTGCCTTCTTTTCAAAGAGTACTGAACGCATTGTCAACTTCAAAAACGAGTACCAAGAAGAAGCCCCTTTTAGCTTTGAACTAGGAAACAAAAATTTGAAAGCGTTCAAAAATGAAGACTTCACGGTAAATCTGGCGCTTCGTGGCAACACCATTCCTGATGCAGTTTATGTGTTGGTCAATGATAGAAAAATGAAAATGGAATCAATTGACAGCCGTCATTATTCTTTTACTTTTTCTAAATTACAAGACAATACAGATTTCACTTTCGAAGCAGCTGGCTTTAAATCTGGCAACTATGAGATAGAAGTTGTGAATAAACCAACCCTTGGGTTCTTCAATGTAACACTTCATTATCCTGCATATTTAAACAAACCTGATGAGCAACTTCAAAATATGGGTAATATCACAGTACCTGAAGGCACGCTTATCGATTGGAATTTTACAGTTACAGATACCGATTCCATTATCTTGGCTTTTGATGGAGATAAAAAGAGATATTTTGCCGAAAAGAAAATACTCGGTGGGGGATATGACTTCAGATTAAAAGCAACGCGCTCAAGTGCCTATCAAGTTTCTCTCAAAAATCAATATTCAACCTCAAATCAAGGGATTGATTTTAACCTGAATGTTATTCCTGACAAATATCCACAAATCAGCCTTGAGCAATACAAAGATTCCACCCTTTACAACTATATGGTTTTGGGAGGAAGTATTGCAGATGACTACGGTTTAAGTCGTCTGGCTGTATTCTATAAAATTTTGCGTGATGGAAAGCCTAATAACGGCAATTATCGCAGTTTCAATATTCCTGTAAACAAAACGCAATCAATCCAAGGATTTTATCAACAATGGGCCATGGATAGCCTTAAATTGAATCCTTCGGACAAAGTCGAGTACTATGTTCAAGTTTGGGATAATGATGGCGTAAATGGCGCTAAATCGACTCGTTCGCAATTATTGAATTATACTATTCCGAGTAAAAATGACATCAATAAGGAAATCGACAATTCTATTGATAAAACTGAGGCTCAGCTAGATAAAACACTCGAAAAAGCCCAAAAGCTTCGCAAAGAATTAGCTGCGCTCGAAAATCGTTTGAAAAATAAGAAAGACCTAGATTTTCAAGATAAAAAGCTCATCGAAGAAATTGCCAAGAAAAAAGAAGACTTGATGATTGAAATCAAAAAGCTTCAAGAGCAAAATCAAAATCTAACAGATAAGCAACAGCGATTCAATGAGCAAAAGCCTGAAATGCAACAAAAAATGGAAGCATTACAGAAAATGATGAATCAATTGATGGATCCTGAGACGCAAAAGCTTTACGAAGAATTGAAAAAAATGTTAGAAAAGAATCCAGAAGACAATCATATCAATGAGCAGATGGATAAACTTCGAAACAAAGAGCGTAATACTGAAAAGGAGCTTGAGCGTATGCAAAACCTTTTCAAGAAACTTCAGGTAGAACAAAAACTCGATAAAGCCATCAAAGAGCTTGAAAAGCAAGCCGAAAAGCAAGAAAACTTAGCTGAGAAAAACGAAGACCTTAGTAAAAAGCCTCAAAGTCAAGATAAATCTCAACAAACAGAGGACTTGAAAAAAGAGCAAGAAAAACTTAGCAAAGAGTTTGATGATGTGAAAAAGGACTTGAAAGATGCTGATAAGCTTAACAACGAGGTCAAAAATTCAGATCCGCTCGAGTTAGATAAACAACAGCAAGAAGATATCTCGGAAGACCAGAAAGATTCTCAGCAGAAGATGGACAAAGGCGATAACAAGTCTGCCGCAGCAAAACAAAAGAAAGCTGCAAAGAATATGAAAAGTATGGCTCAGAAGCTTGCACAGATGAAACAACAAGCTGAGATGAAAGAAAATGAGGAGAATATTGAAACACTTCGTGAAATATTAGAAAACCTCGTTAAACTCTCTTTTGACCAAGAACAACTCATGAAGGACTTTAGAGGAATTATGCCTTCTGATCCAAGATTTGTGAAGTTATCGCAGGAACAAATCAAATTGCAGGACGATGCCAAAGTAATCGAAGACAGTTTATACACCCTTTCTAAACGAGTGTTGCAAATTGAAACTTTTGTAACCAGAGAAATGGGTAATATGAAAACCTATATGGGTGAATCTGTTAAGCTTATTAAAGACCGTAAAATGGCGATGACTGCTTCCAAGCAACAATTTGCCATGACATCGATGAATAATTTAGCTCTTTTGTTGTCTGACGTTCAAAAGCAAATGCAGCAAAATCAACAAATGATGATGGCTGGCTCAGGAAGTGGAAAAGGTAAGAATAAAGGCAACCAAAAAGGAATGGGACAAAGTCAAAAAGATTTGAACCAGAAAATGCAACAAACGCTTCAAAAAGGTTCGCAAAGCAAAGGTGGTATGTCTGAGGATTTGGCAAAGCTAGCTCGAGAACAAGCCCAAATTAGAAAGATGTTGCAGGATATGATGGATAACCAAAAAGGTACAGAGATTGGGAAAAAGCTAGGAGATGAAGTAAAAGACCTTTTAAAGAAAATGGAAGAAACCGAAACTGATTTAGTCAACAAACGACTTAATCCTGATTTAATAAAACGTCAACAAGAACTTCTTACACGTTTGTTAGAATCAGAGAAAGCGTTAAAAGAGCAAGAAGAAGACCAAAAACGTAAAGCTGAATCGGCTAAGAACTACGAACGGAAAGTTCCTCCTCAGTTTCAGCAATATGTAAAGGATAAGCAAAAACAAACGGAATTGCTAAAAACAGTTCCTGCTAACCTTAATCCTTATTACAAACAACAAGTTGATTACTATTTCAAAAAGATTCAATAAAAAAAGGCCAGCGTTTGCTGGCCTTTTTTTATTCTACAAACTTTATTTCGACTCTTCGATTTACAGCTCGTTCACTTTCGCTTCCCATTTTCACTAGCGGTTTTGTACCTCCATATCCTTTGGTATTGATTCGTGTTGGACTTACCCCGTACTTTATCAGATAATCTCTACAAGTATTTACTCGTTCGATTGAAAGTTTAAAATTATCCTCAGCATCTCCAGATACATCCGTATGTCCCTCAAGAAGAATTTTTAACTGCTTATTCTTCAAAAGAATCATCACTAATTCATCTAATTCTTGATAGGAAGCCGTTTGTAGTTCTGACAATCCCAACTTGAATAATATTTTTTCGAGTCTAATACTTTCTTTTTTTGTGGCTGCATCAAGTATTTCCTTTTCTCTTTTTTCATTGATGATAATCCTTGGCTTTTTATTTTCCTTAGCGTTACATCCCGCAATATCTGTTACAATGCCAAATCTGAGCGTATCTATCTTTGTTACTTTAGGTCTATACTCACCATCCTTAAATATCGTGATACCATCTCTCATGACAAACATCGAAACATTTTGTTGTTTATCATTGGTAAACTCATACCAGTCGTTTACAGTAATTGTATTGAAAAAGCCTTCCATATTTTTTGTTTCAAACAAATAAGGTTTGCCTTCTATATTTACCTTATAACTCGTATTCTTCTTATTCTCTTTGATTAAAACCTCAGACTTTTCATTGACATAAAAGTTGCATCCTTCCAAGCAAGTAATTTTATTTCCTCCATCAATTCGATCTTTCGAGTTCCATAACACTTCTACATCGTTGTATCTTAAATCTATCCTTACCATGTATTTCATGGTAGTGGTGGCGAAGTATACTCTACCAAGAGCGTCTGTTCCTCCCGAAATCCACCCTCCATCATTGTGGGAAGGAAGTTTCCATTTAGTGTATTTCCCTGATTTTGTTGATGGGCTAAACTCATAAACGGGTAATGAGATATCCTTATCGGCTTCTACAGCCAAAATCTTATTGTTAAATGTTTTGGTGATGGCATTACAACGAAAGGGTAGGAGGGCTGTCATTTCAGCCTTGTCTGAGTAATTATCAGTTGTACCTAATGACATTATTACCCCAGGCAGGGTTACAACATAAATAATCTTATCACAGTTATTGGGTAGTGGCACATCAAAATCTCGATCATCTCGTCTGAGATTATCCTTCTGTGCCAAGGCTGTACTTATGTGAAAGAGTAATACAAGGAGTATCAGCAAATGTTGGCGTTTCATAAACTTAAATAACTACTTTTCAGAAAAATCTAATATACAAAGTATCCTTCTAATTGTTTGATTTTCACTACGTCAAATTTATGTAGTATCTTTGTAGGCTTTTGCATCAAAGCTCGTACCAAATCGCTTTTACAAACAGCAAATCTTTTGCCTCTCCAATAATAATTTTTCCAAGGTAAATATTTATTGACATGATTACTTTCTTTAATGAGGATATCTCATTCAATTTAAAACATAAATTAAAGACCAAATCTTGGTTGAAAAAAGTAGCTGAATTAGAGGGATTTAGAATGGGTAATCTCAACTATATCTTTTGCTCAGACAACTATCTTCATCAAATAAATGTTGAGTATCTAGACCACGATACACTGACTGATATCATTACCTTCGATAACTCTGAGGAAGAGCAAACTATTGAAGGTGACATTTTTGTAAGCGTGGAACGCGTTCAAGATAATGCGAAAGATTTGAGCGTACCATTCGATGATGAGATTCTTAGAGTACTAGCGCACGGACTTCTTCACTTGTGTGGTTATGATGACCATACCGACGAAGAAGAAGCAGAAATGAGAGTTATCGAATCCAAGTATATTCAGCTATTCCGTACAGACTTTAGCAAATAGGTAGTTTTGAAAAAAGTCTCCACGTGGAACATTTGTAAAAAATCACTATCTCGATTTTCACGTTTCACAAAACATACACATTCCACATTTTGATTTTATTTTAACAAAACGTCAGTAAATAAAATCTTAAAAGGAAAATTTATACCAATCAGTAAGACAAACAATTAGTAAACAACATAAATAAGATGCACAGTAACTATGATATAATAGTAGTTGGAGCTGGACATGCAGGATGCGAAGCTGCACATGCTGCCGCAACTATGGGTTCTAAAGTGCTACTAATTACCATGAATATGAATACGATTGCACAAATGTCATGTAACCCTGCAATGGGTGGTGTGGCAAAAGGACAAATCGTAAGGGAGGTAGATGCACTTGGTGGTATGTCAGGAATTATCTCTGACAAAACCATGATTCAATTTAGAATGCTGAATCGCTCTAAAGGTCCTGCTATGTGGTCGCCACGTTGCCAATCAGACCGTATGCGATTCGCTGAAGAGTGGAGATTAGCACTTGAAAGAAATTTGAATATAGATTTCTGGCAAGAAATGGTTTCAGGATTAATAGTGGAAAATAACCAAGTAGTTGGAGTAAAAACTCAACTTGGGATAGAATTCCGAGCAAAATCGGTGGTACTTACCAATGGAACATTCTTAAATGGCTTAATCCATATTGGCGAAAAAAACTTTGGAGGCGGTAGAACTGCCGAGGGAAAAGCCACAGGTATTACTGAGCAATTAGTGGAACTTGGCTTTGAAGCTGGTCGTATGAAAACAGGTACTCCACCAAGAGTTGATGCTCGTAGTTTGGATTTTTCTAAAATGGAAGAACAAAAAGGAGACGAAAATCCTGCTAAATTTTCCTATTTAGATACAGAGCCATTAAAAGAGCAAAGAAGCTGTTGGATTACCTATACTAATCAAGAAGTTCATGATGTCTTAAAAACAGGTTTTGAAAAATCTCCAATGTTTGCTGGACGTATCAAAGGACTAGGTCCAAGATATTGTCCATCCGTAGAAGATAAAATTAACCGTTTTGCCGAAAAAGAACGCCACCAAATTTTTGTAGAACCAGAAGGCTGGAATACAGTGGAGGTTTATGTAAATGGTTTCTCAACATCATTGCCAGAAGATGTACAATATGCTGCCTTGAAAAAAATTCCAGGTTTTGAGAATGTAAGAATGTTCCGTCCAGGCTATGCTATCGAGTATGATTATTTCCCTCCAACACAGCTAAAACAAACTTTAGAGACAAAATTGATTGATAATTTATTTTTTGCTGGTCAAATCAATGGAACAACAGGTTATGAAGAAGCAGCGTGTCAGGGCTTGATGGCAGGTATCAATGCCCACCAAAAAGCACATGATAAAGAAGAGTTCGTACTTTCTCGCTCGGAGGCTTACATTGGTGTGCTAATCGACGACCTTATCAATAAAGGTACAGAAGAACCATACCGCATGTTTACATCAAGAGCTGAATACAGAACTTTACTTCGTCAAGATAATGCTGATATTCGATTGACGGAAAGAGGATATAATATTGGATTAGCTTCAGATGAACGTTTACAAAAGGTAAAAGCAAAGAAAGAAACAACGGCACAACTTGTAAACGAGCTAAAACATAAAAAAGTAAAACCTGCAGAAGTTAACGAAAAACTGGAAGCCATCGGAACAGCTCCGCTCAAAGAGGGTACTTCATTATTGAATCTCTTGAGACGTCCGAACGTAACACTTGCAGAAATTAAAAATTTAAGTGATGAGATTTCTGAATACTTAGATCAGTATACAGAGGAAACGCTAGAACAAGCCGAAATCAATATAAAATACGAAAGCTATATTGAGAAGGAACAACAGATGGTAGACAAGATGCAAAAACTAGAAGATTTGGCCATTCCAGCAGATTTTGATTATGGCAAACTTTCAGCAATCTCAATTGAGGGAAGACAAAAGTTAAGTAAAATCAGACCAGCAACAATCGGACAAGCCTCTAGAATAAGCGGTGTATCAGCATCAGATATTTCTGTACTAATGGTGTTCATGGGAAGATAAGTTGACGAAACTTGCTTAACATTTATACGCTTTAATTATACAATTAACAAAAGCCACTGTTTCCACGGTGGCTTTTGTTTTTAAAACAGATTTAGATTTTGTTCCAAGAATATAAAAGAAAATAAGAATCACGATCAAATTACATTCTTCCATTTATGAGGAGAAAAATATAGTTCAACACATTTTAGCCTCATCAATTAATCCTACCCAAAGTATAAATAGACTTTTAGTATATTTGTTGTATCAACATAATCCAGAATACGATGCAAGAATTACTAGAGAAGTGTCCAGTTTGTCAGCATACCAAAACCCAAAAATATATTACCTGTGAAGACTTCACTGTAAGTCATGAAAAATTTGATATTGTATCTTGTCAAAAATGTGGCTTCAAATTTACCAATCCAAGACCGACAGCCAACACCATTGGAAAGTACTATCAATCCGAAAACTACATTTCGCATAGTAATACTTCGAAGGGAATCATTTCAAAAATCTACCACCAAGTAAGAAAAATAACGCTTCAACAAAAAGTAGATTTAATCAATAGTCTCAACGGAGGAAAACAAGGGAGCCTACTCGATATCGGCTGTGGAACAGGAATGTTTTTGAATGCCGCAAAATCAAATGGATGGAAAGTTGCAGGAGTAGAGCCAAGCGATGGTGCTCGAACAATGGCAGAAGAAATAAATCAAATTTCTATTCCTTCAGAAATTCTTGGCTCGTATGAGAACCAACAATTTGACATCATCACAATGTGGCATGTGCTGGAGCATGTTCATTTACTGAACGAAACAGTAGAATTCTTAAAAGAAAAATCAACCCAAAAAGGGAAGGTAATTATTGCAGTTCCGAACCATGAATCTAAGGACGCACAAATCTATCAAGAGCACTGGGCAGCTTATGATGTGCCAAGACACTTGTATCATTTTTCGAGAAATAGCATTCAGCAGCTTTTCGAAAATCATGGATTCAAATTGAAAGAGCATTTGCCGATGAAATTTGATTCGTTCTATGTAAGTATGCTGTCGACAAAATACCAACAAGGAAATACCAACTACGTAGAATCATTTTTGAGTGGGCTTAAATCGAATAGGGTAGGAGCGAAGCAAAACAATAATTACTCAAGCATCATCTATATCTTCGAGAAAAAGTAGTTTTCCACGTCATATTCTCTAATTTTCCCACAGATTTAATACTTATTAACATATTTATCAACATCCCTCAGTGATTATATATTGCTGAGGGATTATTTTTGTTGATAATTATAAGTACTAAATACCTTATAAATAAACAATTTCAATATAATAGCAAAAGTTATACACATACGATTCTATTATCAACAAAGTTTTCAACATATTCACATGAAAGTAATTAACATAGTCTTGATAACTTTTCTAGGATTTCTATTCATAGAGGCGTTATTTAGTTGTGCACAGGTTGTAGCTCCTACAGGAGGTAAAAAAGACACCCTGGCACCCAAATTAGTAATGAGTATTCCAGCAAATCAGTCTAAAAACTATAAAGGAAAAAGTATTGAGATTCAGTTTGATGAGTATATCAATGTGGATAACCTTCAACAGCAACTATTAATAACACCAAGCACAGAGCCCTTTTTCACTACAAAGGCAATGCCCAAAGGAGTACGAATCACGTTTGAAGACTCTTTTCAGCCAAATACGACCTATAGTTTCAATTTTAGAGAGGCCATCAAAGACATAACTGAAAGAAACCCAGCCAAAAACGTAAGAATTGTATTTAGTACTGGTGGGATAATCGATTCATTATCTATAGAAGGAAATGTAGAAGATATTGTCGAGAATAAGGGCTTGTTGGACGCAACTGTCGGAGTATACAGATATTCGGATACACTGAAAATCAATAAAATGAAACCCTACTATTTTACAAAAACAGATAGTACAGGAAATTTCAAAATTGAAAACGTAGCAGCGGGTAAGTACAGAATCTATGCCATTACCGATGTTAATAGTAATCTCCTATATGATGAAACAAAAGAAAAAATTGGCTTTATAACTGATACACTGGAACTTAATAAAAGTATTGGTGGACTAAAAATCAAGGTAGCCAAGGCAGATAACTCACCAGTAAAAGTGAGTAAAACACGCACAACCTCCAACTATTACTTTATCGAACTGAATAAAGGTGCTAAGAAAATTGACATCAAGTTTGAAAATCCTCAGGATAGCATTCCTTATCAACTTGTGGAAAAGAATATGATACGTGTGTATAACTTGAAAAAAGTTAGTCAAGATACCATTAAGATTGCATTGACCGTGACAGACTCACTAGATCGGAAGTTCGATTTCAAGCAAAAAATCAAGTTCAAAGCAAGAGGAAAAAAAGAAGATTCGTTTGTAGAAGAGTTCAGATATGAGGTAAGTCCACAGAATAATCAACAAGCTGATTTAAAAGAAGTTGGATATACCATCAAATTCAGTAAACCAATAGGTACATTCGATTGGAAAAAGATTAAAATTTTGAACGATACCCTCAAAAAGGTAGATATTCTAGAAAAGCATTTTACATGGAATGTGGATAAGACAGAAGTATTGTTGAAAATCCCTGAAGCACCAAAACCAAAGGAGTTTTTGGCCCTTGAGATTCCCGTAAATACTTTTCAGTCGATAGAAGGTGATACCAACAAGATTGTCAAGCAGCTTAATCCGCTTCGAGATCCTGAAAATTATGGTTTGATAGAAGGACAAATCAACAATCCACAAGGAAAACAATGTATTGTGCAGATCTTAAATGATAAAAAAGAAGTTGTACGAGAACTTATCCACACTAAAACAGGGAAATACACATTCGATTTCTTGACACCGGGGGTGTATTTGATACGATTAATTGTGGATACAAACAAAAACGGACGTTGGGATGCTGCAATTGTGGATAAAAACACCCCAGCAGAAGAAATTTTGCACATCAAAGACAAGATTAAGCTCAAACAGAACTTCGAACTATCAGGTTTTGACTTCAAAATTGAGGATAAATAGACGAATTGTGGATAAGTGCTCTTTTTCGGTGTAAGACTGTATAAATTCTGTGGATAAATACCCCTATTTTGGGTACAAAAATTGTGGAAAGATTTGGAGCGTTTGTGGAAAGAAAATGAGCCCAAATATCAACGTGCATAACTTCATGAGTTATACCATAGAAAAACGCCATTTATCCCCGAACAAACACACCCTTGAAAAAGCTCAATTTATCCACACAAGTAACCTGTGGATAAGTGGCTTTTTTTGTTAATTAGCTGATAAACAATATTTTAATTGTATATAAATTAAATATTAAGTGTGTATAAAATTAAGGTTATTCACATCTTCTTGTGAAAATCTTTTTTCACGAAAGTAATCCACAAATCCACAGCATAATAAGCATAATAGATATTCTTTCTTTTTAAAAAATTAAAAAAATAAATACTATATATATTATGTTGTGTTGAAAACTGAAATGAATGTCAAATCTTTAACGCCTAAAATATGAAAAGTGAAGTGTGTGTGTTAAATCGTCCTTTTTCCAAATTTCTTTTCTTTGCCTTTATCCTGTTCATGGGAATATCACAGGCAAGTGGACAAGATGTAGAATTGGGTATTGAATATGTAAAAGCTGGGGAATACGAAAAAGCTAAAAGCATTTTTCAAAAGTTGGCTAAGAATAAAGACATCGCTGGAAGTATTCATAAACCTTATCTTCAGACATTGTACAAATTGAAAGAAGTCGATGAAGCGGAGAAGTTTTTGAAAAAGCAAATTAAGTGGTCTGATGGAAATCCGTTTTATCTACTCGATTATGCACATTTGTTAGAGGAACAAAAGAAAAAAGAAGAAGCAGATAAACTCTATAATCAGATACTCGAAAAATGTAAAGTTACAGATGAGTTAACGCTTAAAATGGTAAACGAATTGAGCAATTATCAACAGTATGATTGGGCTATTAACTTGATTGAGAAAAACAGGCTTTATTTTAAGGATATCAGCAAGTTTCCTCTTCAGGTAGGTAGATTGTACAAACTCGCTGGAAAACCTCAAGAAATGCTTGAGGAATACCTAAATTTTGGACGTGATATAGAAAACCGAGAAATACTTCAAGGGATGCTCCAAGATGAACTTAGAGACGAAAACGATCAAGCGCTTTTAGAAAAGGTTTTGTACGCTAAAGTTCAGAAGTTTCCTGAAGATTCTTATTTCGTCGAAATGTTGATTTGGCATCTTACCCAAAAGAAAGAATTCTTCAAAGCATTTGTCCAAGCAAGGGCGTTAGACAAACGATTTAAGCGTGAAGGTGCCCAAGTAGCCGATTTGGGTTTTGTGGCGTACCAGAACAAAGATTTCAGTAGTGCAGGAAAAGTATTTGAATATTTGGTCAAGGAATATCCAAAGCATCAAAATTATCCGTTCTGGAGAAGAGTGTTGATCAATTCGAAAGAAGAGGTTGTAAAAAACACTTATCCTGTTAATCAGAGTGATATTAGAATCTTGATTCAAGAGTATACTAAACTTCTGAACGAATTGGGGATAAATCAAAGGACACTTGAGGCATTAAGGAGTAAAGGTCTTTTGTACGGCTTTTATCTAAACGAAAAAGATACTGCCGTAGCTGTGTTGGAAAGTGCAATAAAGTTATCCACAGGCAATAGGGAGTTTGTGGATAAGTGCAAACTCGACCTTGGCGATATCTATGTGTTGAAATCAGAACCTTGGGAAGCTACCTTACTTTATTCACAGGTGGAGAAATCAGAAAAGGATAGTCCGATGGGATATGAAGCCAAACTTCGAAACGCTAAATTGTCTTATTACAAAGGCGATTTTGAATTGGCAAAGGATGTGTTAGATATTCTAAAACAGGCTACTACTCGCGAAATTGCCAATGATGCCATGAATTTAAGTCTTCTTATTCAAGACAATACAGGTATCGATACTACCGACCAAGCTTTAAAAGACTATGCCAATGTAGAACTGATGCTTTTTCAACATAGAAATGAAGAAGCTATGGCTGAAATGAAAAATTTGGTAATAAAACATAAAGGACATCCTCTCGAAGATGAATTTATGTATCTAATGGCAACTACATATTTGAAAGAAGGAAAGGTAGATGAGGCCATAGAAAAATTGGAAAAAATTGTGGAAAAGTTTCCAACAGACATACTAGGAGACGATGCTCTGTATATTTTGGCAAAGACTTATCAAGAAAAGAAAAATCAGCCTTCAAAGGCAATGAAGCTATATCAGGAATTACTCACAAAATACCCTGGTAGTATTTATGGTGCTGAAGCTCGAAAGAGATTTAGAAATTTGAGAGGTGATACAATAAATTAAATAAAAATCACGTAATTAGGAGGTTCGTATACACATACGAACCTCTTTTTTTTCCTCAAAAAACTTCCTAGAACCTAGTTTAATATCTTATCCACAATGAAGACATTTTATACACAATGTTGTGCATTCCTACTCGGAATAACAGTTTCCACTGGTGTTTGTGGACAAAACCGAACTATATCAACACCACTATTTATTTGTCATTATTACGGTAAAAAAATTAATGAAAGCGATTTATGCAATTCAGTAATGGGATATGGAAGTAGTCGGGCAGAAAGAGAGGTAAAAAAGATTACAGAATTGATGCACCTATCAAGAAATCCATTTCAAATGATGGAATGTCCCAATACCGATAATTGTTATGCTACACTAATGGAAGGTGTGCCCTATATTATATATGATAGAAGTTTCTTGCAGCGAGTTCACAAAGTAACTCAGAAAGACTGGGCTGCTATTTCTATTCTTGCTCACGAGGTTGGGCATTTGGTCTATTATCATCCGACTAGTCAAAAGGGAAGCCAGCATCAAAAAGAACTGGAGGCAGATGAATTTTCGGGCGCAACGCTCTACAAGATGGGCGCAACCCTTGATGAAGCTCAACTTGCTATGCAGTATTTTCAAGAAGAAGTGTGGACAACTACACACCCGCCACGTTCACAACGTATGAAAGCAATCGCAAAAGGATGGCTTGAAGAAAAACAGAAAGAGGAAAAAAATGTGGTAGCTTATCAAAATAAAGAAGTTAATACTTCCGATCAAATTGTTACAGATGATGAAGAAACAATATCTTCAACCACAACACCAACTTATCCACAATTAGAGACGAAAAAAGTAGATTCAAATGTCGAGGTTGGAAAATATGGTTGTGTTGAAGGCGATTGCATCAATGGATACGGATACTTTATCCACAAAACCCAAGGAAGTTATAAAGGAATGTGGAAAGATGGGATAAGAGAAGGTATTGGTGTACAATTCAAAGCAGATGGTAATAAACTATTTGAGGGTATGTATGAAAGTGGCAAACGAAGTGGAAATGGCATATATTACTTTTCTAATAACATTTATTTAGAAGCGGTATTTGAAAACGACTTTCCCACAAAAGAAGGGCGACTTATCAATCAGTCTGGAGCTCAGCCACGCGAGTTAAATTATGTACAATCAAATGGTGAAATAAGCTCCATGAAAATACCAAAATAACGCATACAAAAAGGATAGGGCTTTTTTACCTATCCTTTTTATTTTTTATAAGCTTTTGTAAATAATAAGATTAAGTGAAAAAATATTAAAAAAATTATGCATGCATACTATTTTTAATTTCTACAACCTATTATCTTTGAGAAAATGAATTGTGCTTAATCTTGTTTAAATTGTATTAAAAAAAGATTGGTGTCTCATCAATAAGCAAGCTATCGAATATGAACAATCACCAAACCGCAACACGAGTTTTTGACCTATTAGAAACTAGTGTTAAACCACTGAATAAAGAGGACGTTTTTGCTTGTAAAATCCAAGGTAATTGGAGAAAATATAGTGCACAAGAGGTTATAGATACCGTAAATAAAGTAAGTCTTGGTCTATTAAAACTAGGAGTGAAACGTGATGATAAAATTGCACTCATTTCTAATAATAGACCTGAGTGGAATTTTGTTGAGCTAGGAATTCAGCAAATTGGTGCTGTGTCGGTTCCGATGTACCCAACTATTACAATTGAAGATTACAATTATATCTTCGCTGATGCTGGCATCAAATTGATATTTGTTTCTGATGAAGGTTTACTGAAAAAGTCTACAGAAGCAAGTAAAGGACTCAACTCGGTGGAGGCCATATATACATTCGATCAAATTGCTGGCGCTAAGCATTGGACAGAGATATTAGACCTAGCAAATGGTAATGACGTTGATACATTAGAACCCTATAAAGCAGCTGTTCAACCTGATGATTTGTTGACGTTGATTTATACATCAGGTACGACAGGAAAGCCTAAAGGCGTAATGTTAACGCATAATAACATTATTTCCAATGTAGAAGGGCTTATAAAAGGAAAACACCTCGAGTTAGAAGAGGGTGATAGAGCCTTGAGCTTTTTGCCATTATGTCATATCTACGAACGTACTGATGTTTATGTCTATTTTCGATATGGCGTTTCTATTTATTATGCGGAAAGCATGGATACCATTGCAGATAATCTCAAGGAAGTTAAACCTCATGTTTTTGCAACAGTTCCAAGATTATTGGAAAAAGTATATGATAAAATAGTGGCTAAAGGTTATGAGCTAACTGGAGTCAAAAAATCATTATTTTTCTGGGCATTAAATCTTGGACTAAAGTACGACCCCATGAAAGAAATGGGCTTGATGTATGATATCCAGCTTAAAGTTGCCAGAAAATTGATTTTTAGTAAATGGCAAGAAGCTTTGGGAGGAAATATCAAGTTTGTCGCTTCAGGTTCTGCTGCTTTACAACCTCGGCTATCTAGAATATTTTGGGCAGCTGGTATTCCTATTGCCGAAGGCTATGGCCTTACTGAAACATCACCAGTGATAGCTTCGAGTATTATTACCGACTTCAGAATTGGCTGTGTGGGTTCTGTTTTACCAAATGTCCAAGTAAAAATAGCCGAAGATGGTGAAATTTTGGTAAAAGGACCAAGTATCATGAAAGGCTATTATAACAAACCAGAATTAACTAACGAAGTAATTGACTCAGAGGGCTGGTTTCATACGGGCGATATTGGAGAGTTTTCAGAAGGAAAGTATTTAAAAATTACAGATAGAAAGAAAGAAATCTTCAAAACCTCTGGAGGAAAATATGTTGCCCCACAATTGTTAGAGAATAAATTGAAGGAATCAATCTTCGTAGAACAGGCAATTGTAGTAGGCGAAGGTGAAAAGTTTCCATCGGCATTACTCGTTCCTGAATTTAATGCTTTAAAAGAATGGTGTGTTCGTCATGAAGTTCCGTGTGGCTCAAATGACGAAATGGTAAAACAACCAAAGGTTTTAGAGAAGTTTGATGAGGAAGTAAAACATTTGATGAATAGTGTTGCTAAATACGAACAGGTAAAGAAAGTAGTATTGCTAACAAAACTATTCTCTATCGATAGTGGCGAACTTACTCCAACACTCAAATTGAGACGAAAGGTTATTCATTCGAAATACCAACAAGAAATTTTATCGATGTATGAATAAAAAAAGGATGCCTAATTGGGCATCCTTTTTAATTATAATTGCAATAAATAGTTTTTAAAATCACTAAACTCTGTACTCATCGGAATAGCCACTTTCTCTTTAGACAATAAAGCCGAAAGACGTTCAGGAACTGGTACAGTTGTTCCTAATGTGCCTTCTACTACATCTAAAAACTTCGCATAATGAGCCGTTGACAACAATACACCTGTTACATCTTCACCTAATTCTGCCATATATGAGCTTAATCCACGATAAGCCACAGCCGTATGAGGACACATAATATAACCCGTTTTGTCATACACATCCTTCATCGTTACTCTAGTATCATCGTCATTACTAAAATCACCAGCAATATGTTTAACTACTTCTTCGTAAGCATCACCAGCCAACAACTGCATACGGATAAAATTAGAGGGATTACCCACATCCATAGCATTCGAAATAGTTTCTTGTGAAGGACGAGGCTCGTAAACGCCACTTGCCAAGTAATTCGGAACAATGTTATTGATATTGGTGGCCGCAACAAACATTTTTACTGGCAAGCCCATTCGCTGTGCAATAAGCCCAGCCGAAAGATTACCAAAGTTGCCGCTTGGCACACAGAACACCACTGGCTTATCCACACCCGCTTTTTTCAACTGTGCATAAGCATTGAAATAATAAAACGATTGAGGAATCAATCGGCTAATATTAATAGAGTTTGCTGACGCCAAATTGTATTTAGATGAAAGTTCTTTATCCAAAAAGGCTTGCTTCACCAAGCTTTGACAATCATCAAATGTACCATCTACTTCCAAGGCAGTAACATTTCCCCCTAAGGTCGTCAATTGCTTTTCTTGAATATCTGATACTTTTCCGGTAGGATACAAAATTGTAACCTTGATACCAGGGGTATTATAAAATCCTTGTGCTACAGCTCCTCCCGTATCGCCAGAAGTTGCCACAAGAATGTGAATATCTTGATGAGATTTTTGTAAGAAATAGGACATCAATGCTGCCATAAATCTAGCACCAAAATCCTTGAATGCCATAGACGGCCCATGGAACAATTCAAGCACATATTTATTAGGTTCAATGCCAACCAATGGAGCTTCAAAGTTGATTGAACGTTCGATGATACCTTTTAAATCACTTTCTGGTACATCGTTACCCAATAATGCCTTTGCTACTTCAAATGCTATTTCCGAAATACTTAAATCACCAATCGTGTCAAAGAAGCTTTGGGGTAATGTCGGTATTTCATAAGGCATATACAATCCATTATCAGGAGGAAGTCCTCTAAATACGGCCTCTTCCAACGATACATCTGGACTTGCATGCTTGGTACTATAAAGTATCATATTCTCGTTTTTTGGTTAAATCGTTGCTAACTTCTTTGAAGACAGAGTACTCCTTTAGATGTTGGCAATTGAAATTGATGGACAATTTGTGTTACAAAATTATTTTAAACATTATATAATTCAGCATCTTGACACTAGAAAGTCTTGAAGAAACTTCAAAATGTCTATCCAATTGCATAACTTTCAGTTAAATCTTTACCTAAAACATGTTCTGCCTTATGAAAAAGCAATGGATGCAATGGATTCAGTATGCCTTTGGGTATAATCGTACCGAAGCAAAAGGGTTTATTCTATTACTGATGTTATTATTCACCTATCTTTCTATTCATTTATATGTATGGTTATCGCCAAGCAAAGTTTCGATAGCTTTGACTCAAAGCCAGCTCAATCAAAATACAGTGTTAGTGTCATTGATTGAAACTGCTGAAAATCCTCCTAATCGTTTTAAAAGTTTTGAGAAAAAAGAAGAGGAGGCTCATCCTGTTGTCCCAATGCGACTTCATTCATTTGACCCTAATGTAGCAAGTGTTGAAGAATTTGAAGAATTAGGCATGCCACAGTGGCTTGCCAAAAGAATAGATCGTTTTAAAAGCAAAGGAGGAAAGTTTTTCAAGAAAGAAGATTTGCTCAAGATTTATGATTTCCCAGAACCACTTTATCAAAAATTGATACCATATATTACAATATCAGCTCCTCAAAACGATAAATTTGCCAAACGTTCATTCATTCTTCAAGAAAAAACGCCCAAGACACCTGCAAAATTTGATTTGAACACCGTAGATACCACAAGATTGATACAATTGAAAGGTATAGGCAGCAAATTGGCAGCTCGTATTGTCAAGTATCGAGATATACTTGGCAACTTCGTAAGCACTTCACAGATACGAGAGGTATATGGACTAGATTCATTAGTAGTAGAAGAAATCCTCAGATATGGATACATAAATAACCCTCAAGTTCGAAAAATTAATGTTAATGAATCTTCATTCGAACAAATGAAACATCCCTATCTAAAACCATACATAGCCAAAGCCATTGTTAACTTCCGAAATCAGCATGGAAAATTTCAGTCTATTCAAGATTTAAAAGCCATTAAACTTCTAACGCCTGATATAATCCAAAAGCTAGAACCTTATTTAGCGTTCTAGCATTATTCCTTTATAAATACTTAGTTATGCTAGGGTTGGAGGAACCAAAACAACTCCGTAACTTTGAATTGTGTAATTTAAATACTTCATCAAATGTCCATAGGATTTTTTAATGTACCAACTCCCAAAAACGAACCTATATTAGGATATGCTCCTAATAGTAAAGAAAGAGTTTCTTTGAAAGCAAAGCTTGCTGAAATGAAATCTCAAGTAATCGAGGTTCCTATGTTTATCGGTTCTGAAGAACTTAAAGAAGGAAAGAAACTTCCTTTAACAAGTCCACATGACCACCAACATGTTTTGGGATATTACTATGAGGGTGATGCGTCTCATGTCAACAAAGCAATTGACTCATCCTTGGCTGCACGTGAAAAATGGGCTAATATGTCTTGGGAACATCGTGTATCAATTTTCTTGAAAGCGGCTGACTTGTCTGCTTCAAAATATCGTATGGAACTAAATGCCGCTACGATGTTAGGACAATCAAAAAATGCTTTTCAAGCAGAAATTGACTCGGCTTGTGAGTGGATCGACTTTTTGAGATTTAACGCTCATTTTGCTACTCAAATTTATGCACAACAGCCAGAATCTTCTGAGTACGTTTGGAACAGATCTGAATACAGACCTCTTGAAGGTTTTGTTTTTGCCGTAACTCCATTCAACTTTACGGCTATTGCAGGAAACCTTCCAGCTTCGGCAGCCTTGATGGGTAACGTTGTCGTATGGAAACCTTCTCCAACTCAGATTTATTCAGCTTATGTTTTGATGAAAATCTTAAAAGAAGCAGGTCTTCCAGATGGCGTTATTAACCTTATATATACAGACGGTCCTTTAACAGGAGACATCGCTTTCCGCCATCCTGAGTTTGCAGGTGTTCACTTTACTGGTTCTACTAAAGTATTCCAACATATTTGGAAAACAATTGGAGAAAATATCCATATATATAAATCGTATCCAAGAATTGTAGGTGAAACAGGTGGAAAAGACTTTGTTGTTGCCCATTCTTCTGCAGATCCGAAAGCACTAGCGGTTGGTTTGTTGAGAGGAGCATTCGAGTTCCAAGGACAAAAATGTTCTGCGGCTTCTCGTGCCTATATTCCAAAATCATTATGGGAATCTACTTGGGAGTATTTCTCAAAAGATTTAGCTGAATTGAAAATGGGTAGTGTAGAGGATTTCTCAAACTTTATAACGGCAGTCATTGATGAGAAAGCTTTCGATAAAATTGCCTCTTATATAGAGCTCGCTAAAAATAGTGATACCGCTAAAGTAATTGCTGGTGGAAGCTATGATAAGTCAAAAGGTTATTTTATTCAACCAACAGTTATCCTGACTGAAGATCCTAAGTTTACCACTATGACTGAAGAAATCTTCGGACCTGTTCTTACGATTTATTTATATGAAGACGAACAGTTTGAGGAAACATTGCATTTAGTAGATACCACCTCTCCTTATGCCTTGACTGGTGCCATCTTCTCACAAGATCGTTATGCCATCGAGTTAGCTACCAAAAAGCTTACAAATGCTGCGGGTAATTTCTATATTAACGATAAGCCAACAGGTGCGGTAGTGGGGCAACAACCATTTGGTGGAGGTCGCGCCTCTGGTACTAATGATAAGGCAGGTTCTTCATTAAACTTATTACGTTGGGTTTCTCCAAGAACAATCAAGGAAAACTTTGTATCACCAACAGATTATAAGTACCCATTCTTGGCAGAATAAGGATACTCGGAAATATTTTAAATGAAATCCTCATCTTTTCAACAAGGTGAGGATTTTTTATTTTGTATTATTGGTGGTTATTTTTGTAACTAAAGTAGTCATGTTTAGATTGATTCATTTGAGTGTTTTATACTAGGAAAAAAACTTTCAATAGTATGATTCTACTAATCAGTGACTTACAAAAAACTTTGAAAAATAGTGTTAAAAAGATTTGGATGGTTGGGAATAAAGTGGGAATTTTGCACTCCCAAACGACGGGAAAGGAGTTGTAGCGTAGGAGAGAGGATGTGAGTTGCGAAAATAAATTTAAAAAAATATTTTCAAAAACATTTGGAAGTTAAAAATAAAGCAACTAATTTTGCACTCCCAAACAACGGGAAGCGGTTAAATCGAAAGAGATTTGACAACAATTTTTGAGATAATGTATTGACGATAAGTTGGTTAATTATTTTGAGAAAAAGAGTTCTTTGAAAAGCTGGTAAGAAAAGATAAAAGAAAATACGACATTCTAAGATAGGTTGTGATGTTATAATTCTTTAGAATAAGACAGAACAACATTTCATTTAAAATATTTACAATGGAGAGTTTGATCCTGGCTCAGGATGAACGCTAGCGGCAGGCCTAATACATGCAAGTCGAACGGTGTAGCAATACACAGTGGCGCACGGGTGCGTAACACGTA